>JAIXXZ010000058.1 GCA_027490465.1 Oxalobacteraceae bacterium | reverse complement strand
TTTACCGTCTGCAGCGCGCTGCTGCAGTTTTGCGAAAAGATTCATCGATATCCCCGGACTCAGGCGGCCATGCCGTCAGGCATACCGTGCTGCTCGCTGACTGGCGTGCCGTCTTTCCAGGGCAGATCGACCGGATAGGATTTAACCAGGCAATCGTCGGGCAGGCACTCGATCGGCGTGAAGTCGCGATGCGCGATATAACCGGGACGCTTGAAACGACGAATGTGATTCGACACTGCGCACAAGCTCAGGTACACCGTCACGCGATTCCAGGGCGACAGGTTAGGCGCAGAGCCATGGACCAGACAGCCGTGGAAGAGCAGCATGGAACCTGCCGGACCTTTCGGTGCCACGATGCCGCCCTTGTCGACCAGCGTGCGGATGTTGTCATTGCTGATGGTCCACAACGGGTAGCTGGTGGTCGAGGTATCGTGACCGGCTTCGAGTGCACCCATCTTGTGGCTGCCGGGGATAAACATCAACGGGCCATTGAACTCATTCACCTCGTCGAGGAAGATTGCCACATTCATCGCGCGTGCTTCAGGCATTTGATCATCATTAAGCCAGGTGCCGTAATCCTGATGCCACTGCCAGATGTCGCCATCAAAGGCCATCTTGCCGTTGACCTTGAACTGATGCATGTAGAGCTTCTCGTCGAACAACTGCTCGACCGGCTTGACCATGCGCGGATGACGCGCCAGGCGAGCAAACGGCTCGCTGTACATGTGCGCGGCGAAATTGGTGCGTACTGCTGTCTTGCCCTTCTCGCGAATATTCTCTGCGCGGTCCTGGGCATACAGGTTCGGCACTTCGTCGGTCAGTGTCTTGATTTCTTCTGCTGTGAAGTGCGACGGGAAGAACAGATAACCATCACGGTCAAACTGATCAAGTTGTTCCTGGGTGAGTTTCATGCCTGTCTCCTTTGATGGCTATCGGGATTGGATTGAGAATTCGACTGAGGATTGGACTGAGTATTCGACTGAGGGACGGGATTCGCATCGGAATGCGTATCGGCAGCCTTGCCGTGGCTCGCATCGCCAGTGCTGCCAAGTCGGGCAACCAGCGATTCACCAGCTTTTTCGCAATGGAGCAAGGCCTGCTGCTGGGCTGCGTCCGGTCGACCGGAGACGATCAGTTCCAGCATTTTTTCATGTTCATCCCAGACCGCGTGGCGCGCACCCGCCTGGCTTAGGGTGACACCCATAATGCGGCGTATGTGATTCCAGTTGCGCTCGGCGGCCTGCAACAGCACAGGATTGCCTGCTGCTTCGTAGATCGCGCGATGAAAGGCAATGTCGGCCTCGATCATCGCGCGCAGATCACGACCTCGGGTGGCGGCCCGACCGGCACCAATCAGGCGAAACGAAAGATTGGCCTGCCGTCGTGCAGCCTCGCGAGCAGCGAGGCCATCCAGCACGGAACGAACCTGATAAAGATTGGCGATATGGTCGGCCGTCAGCGGCGCCACCATCACGCCACGGCCGCCGGCATCAATCACAAGACCGTCGCGCTTCAACAGCAAAATGGCCTGAAGTACGGGTTGACGTGACACCGCGAGGCTCTCTGCGAGCGCTTCTTGCGTGATGCGCTGACCAGCCACATAACGACCATCGCAGATAGCGTCGATGATGGCGCGATAGGCCTGTTCGGCGAGATCGGGCGCGGCATTAAGCGGGGTAATATCGGTCATTGAGCGGCTGTCGAATACTGTATTCTGTATACAGAGTATCGCGATACGTGCTCAAAAGCAAGCAAAATCAACGATGTATTGCCCTCGCCCTGCTGAAAACAACTAGGCTGTTCGACCCGCCCGCGCCAAAATCCGTTCCGCCTTCAGGATCACAGGACGGTCGACCATCTTCCCGTCCACCGCCACCGCAGCGCCCTGACTGGCGGCTGCCGCTACCATCACGCGCTCTGCCCAGTCCACTTCGGCAGCCTGAGGAAGATAGCTGGCATGAATCACACTTAGCTGGGCCGGATGAATGCAGAGCTTGCCACCAAACCCGAAACGCTTGCCGCGCAGAGTCTCAGATTCCAGAACAAGCTTGTCATCAATCGCGGTGGTAACACCGTCAATCGGCGCCGCAATACCCGCCAGGCGCGATGCGAGTACCAGTTGCGAACGGAAGTAATCCAGCTCACGATCATCACCCTCAATGCCAAGGTCGACCGCAAAATCAATGCTGCCGAAAGCCAGTCGCTCCACCCCTTCTGCCCCCGCCAGCGCGGAGAGATTCGCGAAACCCTGAGCACTCTCGATCAGCGGCAGCACGCGTCGGGCGCCTGCCTTGCGCAGACGATCGATGTCGGCCACCTGTGCCGCCTTGGGCAACATGACTGCCACCACGCCGGGATGAGCGCACAGCGCCAGATCGGAGGCAAACCAGTCGGTGTCGGACGTGTTGATACGCAGGCAGATTGGCTTGTCTGCCGACAGCCAGGCCGCGACCGACGCGCGAGCGCTGTCTTTGTCCACCGGCGACACTGCATCTTCAAGATCGATGATCACCGCATCAGCGCCGGCTGCCATCGCCTTGTCGAAGCGCTCGGGGCGACTGCCGGGAACAAACAGGTAAGACACTGGCACCGCAGACATCGTCGGCATGCTTGGCAAGGTAGACATTCAGATCGCCTTCTCGGTTGCCAGCGCATCGACCGCATCGGACGCATAGCCCAGCTCAGTCAGAATCGCGCGTGTGTGCTCTCCCAGTGCGGGAATGGGATCCATACGCGCCTCCCAGGCGGTGCTGACACCCGGCGGCAGTGGCGCCCTGACCTCACCCACGGGCGACGCCACGCTGGCCCAGCGATCGCGAGCGCGCAGCTGTGCATGATCCCAGAGCTCGTGCATGTCGTTGAGACGCGCGCAAGCGATAGGCGCAGCATCCAGACGCTCGATGATCTGCTCGGCTGTGAGTGAAGAGAAACTGCTGCAAATAATGTCGTAGAGCGCTTTGCGCGCAGCGCTTCGCTTGCTGCTCGAATCAAAGCGCGTATCGGTCGCCAGCGCCGGCTGCAGCAGAACCTTCTCGCAAAACAGCACCCACTCGCGCTCATTCTGCAAGCCCAGCATGACGATCTTGCCGTCGCCTGCGGGGAAAGGCCCGTAAGGATAGATCGTCGCATGAGCGGCACCTGCCCGCACCGGTGGCGGTGCACCTTCATAGGCGTAGTACAGCGGGAAGCTCATCCACTCGGTCATGCTCTCCAGCATGGAGACATCAATGCGGCAGCCTTTACCGGTGCGACCACGCTGAATCAGCGCTGCGAGAATATTCGTATACGCATACATCCCAGCGGCAATATCCGCAATCGATGCACCCGCTTTGGCGGGCGTATCTTCAGTACCGGTAACGGACAGAAAACCTGATTCACTCTGAATCAGCAAGTCGTAAGCTTTTTTGTCGCGATAAGGGCCATCAGCACCATAACCAGAAATATCGCAAACGATCAGGCCAGGAAAACGGTACGAGAGCGCCTCGAATGACAAACCCAAACGCGCAGCCGCGCCCGGCGCCAGGTTCTGCACCAGCACATCCGCCTTGGCCAGCAGGCGATCAAGAATGACGTTTGCCTCGGGATGCTTCACATCCAGGGACAGGCTCTCTTTGGAGCGGTTCACCCACACGAAATGCGATGACATGCCTTTAACGCGATCGTCGTAAGCGCGCGCAAAATCGCCCACACCAGGACGCTCGATCTTGATCACGCGAGCGCCAAGGTCGGCCAACTGGCGCGTGCAAAACGGCGCGGCAATCGCGTGTTCCAGTGTGACGACGGTGATTCCGTCCAAGGGGCGCATAGTCTCTCCTTTGCGGGTATTCGTTGTTATTTAAATCATGTTTCGTCGGTCTTCAGACGAAGGCCAGGGCAAGGCGAAGCGTTGCAAATCACCCTCGGACCGTGGCCAAACGCGCATCATGCCAGACTCGCCTCGGCCTGCAAGGCGAGCTCACCGCGCGCATTGGCCGCCCACAGCATCACACTGTGACCATCCTCTTCCAGACGCCCATGCACGCTGAACGGCTCGATATCAAACAAAGGGCTCACTGCACGAAACGCAAACGAGCTGATTTCGCGTCCGGGCAACTCACGCGCTATTAGCCCGATCAGCAAAGTGGCAACCAAAGGCCCGTGCACGATCAATCCGGGATAGCCTTCCACCTCAGTCACATAACTGCGGTCGTAATGAATCCGATGACCATTGAAGGTCAGCGCAGAATAACGAAACAGCAGCACCGGATCTGGCACGATCGCTTGTGACCATTGCGCGTTGGTCGGAGCGGCCTTGGGTATTGCAGGTGCATCACTGGCTTGCGGCGGGTCGCGATACACAATATCGTGCTCTTCCAGAATAACCGGCTCGCCGTTGACAGCGATCTCATGCGCCACCGTGACAAAGACCAGCGGGCCCGACTTGCCCTGTTTGACGTTCACCGACTTGATCAGCGAAGTTCGCTCGGCCACCGCACCCACCGGCAATGCACCACGAAAAATTACCCGACTGCCGGCCCACATTCGGCGGGGCAGCGTCACCGGTGGCAGAAAGCCCCCGCGCTGCGGATGACCATCCGGCCCGATCACTGACGCCGGGCTCACGGACCAGAAATACATCCAGTGCCACAAGGGCGGCAATGCATCGCCCTCGACCGGCGCGGACGGCAAATCGAGCGTCGCTGCCAAGGCACTCGCCTTGGCCAGGTCAATGCGATCCGTCCGCGTTTCAGCGCGACCAATCCACTGGCCAAGGTGTTCGATATCGGGAGCATTGCTGGACATGACTGGCGCCTGTCAAAAACCGGTAATGCGCCATTGTCCAACAGGCTCAGTCACCGGACAATTTGAATTTGCTGAAGGATGAATTACACGCCGTCGACAGCTCGACCGCAGGCAAACGCCCCGGTTTTCGCACAGGCTGGGGTCGCGAGGAGGACTATAATCACAGGCTTGACTGGAGAACCCTATGAATGTTTTTCAAAAGTTTATCGATAGCCGCATCCTCGGCGTCCTCTTGTTCACCGTCAGCGGCCTGGCCGTAGCCCAAAGCACACCACCCGCGACGATTGATGCCGCCATGGTGCAATCCACGCGTGGCATTGCCGGCGAACTGCTGGGCCAGCTCGGGCAGAAACTGAAAGCGGCGATGTCTACCGAGGGCCCGGTCGCCGCAGTCAGCGTCTGCAAAGAAGCAGCGCCCGCGATTGCGCACCAGCTCTCCAACGCGAACGATGCCAAAGTCACCCGAGTGGGCACGCGCGTGCGCAATCAAAAGATGGGCATACCCAATGCGTGGCAAAAAGAAGCGCTGACGCAATTCGAAACACGTCTGTCGCAAGGCGAGAAAGCCACCGATATCGAATATTGGCAAGTCGCCGACAATGGCCACGGCAAAAATGAACTGCGCTATGCAAAAGCGATTGCGGTACAACCGCAATGTCTGAGCTGCCACGGACCTGCACAGGATATTGCTGCGCCACTCGCCGAAAAACTTCGTATCGAATATCCGAATGATCAGGCGACGGGCTACAGCGTGGGGCAGCTGCGCGGTGCCGTTGTCATCACGCGCCCGCTCCCGTAAAAACCTCAGAGAGTCAAGACACTGGATCTCGGTAAAAACCGAGATTCATCGTTTTTCGGTTTTTATCCAGCGACAATGACAAAACCGCGCTTCATGAGTTTCTACTTAACACCATCAGGAATGTATCTTGTCAATCAGTAACCCCGAGTTTTCCCAGTCCTCCGTCATGCGGCCCGTCAGTATCTCGGGCGGCGACAATCACCATCATGCGCCCTTGCCTGTCCTTGTCATCGCCGCGATCGGTGTCGTCTTCGGTGACATCGGCACCAGTCCTCTGTACGCATTAAAAGAGTGCTTCAGCCCTGAACACGGCATACCGTTTTCCGAGAGCGCTGTACTGGGCATCATCTCGATGATTTTCTGGGCGCTGTTGCTGGTGGTCACGCTTAAATATGTCACCTTTGTTTTACGCGCCGATAATCAGGGCGAAGGCGGCGTGCTCTCGCTCATGGCACTGGCGCTGCGCTCGGCGCGTGCCGACCGCAAGTCCTACACACTATTACTGATGTTGGGCGCTCTCGGTGCCTGCATGCTGCTGGGCGAGTCGGTGATCACACCTGCCATCTCCGTGTTGTCTGCGGTGGAAGGTCTGGAGGTCGTTCATCCTGACATGAAGCGCTTCGTGATTCCGATTACCTTGCTGATCGTGATTGGCTTGTTCCTGATACAACGCTACGGAACGGCGGCTGTGGGTCGATTCTTTGGTCCCATCATGCTGATCTGGTTCGCGACGCTGGCTGGTTTTGGCGTGATCAGCATTCTCGACAATCCCGGCATACTGAACGCCGTCAATCCCATGTATGCAGCCGACTTCATCAGCGAGCATACGCTGCAAGCCTACATCGTGATGGGATCCGTCGTGCTGGTCGTGACCGGTGTCGAGGCACTCTATCTGGACATGGGGCACTTTGGTCGCAAGCCTGTGCGTCTTGCCTGGCTACTGGTCGCGCTACCTGCTCTACTGATTAATTACTTCGGCCAAGGCGCACTCCTGCTCACTCGGCCGGATGCAGCGAGCAATCCTTTTTTCCTGATGCTTCCCTCCTGGGCGCTGTGGCCCATGATCGGGTTGGCGACCATCGCGACCGTGATCGCTTCGCAAGCGGTTATTTCAGGCGCGTTTTCACTCGCAAATCAGGGCATTCTGCTGGGCTTCCTGCCGCGCATGCAAATTCTCCACACGTCTGACACGGAACGTGGGCAAATCTATATGCCGATGGTGAACTGGCTGCTGCTGGTACTGGTGATTTTCACCGTGATTCAGTTTCGCGAGTCCGGCAATCTGGCAGCGGCCTACGGCATTTCGGTCACGACCACCATGCTCATCACCACGAGTCTTCTGGCCGTGGTGATGTACAGGGAATGGAAAATTCATCCCGTATTGGTGATTGCCTTGGCTACGGTATTTTTTATCGTCGACTTCTCTTTCTGGACTGCGAACCTCATCAAGGTCAAGGATGGTGGCTGGTATCCGCTGATGCTGGGCGCTTTCTGCTTCGTGATGCTCACCACTTGGTACAAAGGTCGCAGACTGCTGCGCGAACGTGTGGTGAATGAATCCATTCATCTGCCCGAGTTTGTTGAGTCGCTACTCGCCCACCCGCCGCATCGCGTCGAGGGTACCGCTGTATTTCTGACTGCGCACATTGATTTCGTTCCGGTCGCCTTGCTGCACAACCTCAAGCACAATCGCGTGCTGCACGAGCGCGTCATATTCCTCAAACTCTCCATTTGGGACGTACCTTATGTGCGTGATGAAGAGCGCCTGACCGTCAGCGAACTGGGTAGCAATATTTATGTTGTGCGTGCGGTTCATGGTTTCAAAGAGACACCCGACATCAACAATGTGCTGAACCTGCTCGAACAGCAGCACAGCCTCACACTAGAGCTATCCGATACGTCTTTCTTTCTGGCGCGCGACACCATCGTCCCCAGCAATCTGCCGGGCATGGCCTTGTGGCGCGAGCGTTTGTTTGCGTGGATGATGCAAAACGCTGCCAAGCCATCGGATTTCTTCCGCATACCCCCGAACCGGGTGGTAGAGCTGGGCACCAAAATCGAAATTTGAAAAGAGTCCCGTGAGCAGGACTGGAGGATGAATCGCGTTTTGTTTGTATTAGCGAATTCGCTGCAACGGCGCGCGATACAGCCACACCGGTTTGCCTTCCACTGTGCGCAGCACGGCAGTCGGCTTTAAGTCTTCTGCAGGAAATTCGAGACTGGCCAGCCATGCGCCGGGGCGCAGCTCGGCTGATGCTTTATCTACTGCACGCGGCATGGTTTCAGGTCGCTGGAACAGATACACCATGTCGTGCACCGACCAATCTGCGGCCCACATATCGCCTTGTCGTATCCTCGCCCACGGGCAGCGCAATGCCGTCAGTGCGCGCAATGGCCAGCTCCATTCAATGCCGTTCAGCGCGGCCTGCGGGTAGACAGATCGCAACGCGCGCAAGCCATGGCCGAGACCACAGCCCGCATCGAGAATGGATGCACCAGGTGCCAGTGGCGCGGAAGTCGCCATCCCTGTCAGTGCCTCGGCTGGCGTCGGAAACAAGGGTGCATCGCGCCAGGTATTCATCGGATACACCAGCGCCACGATGACCAGTGGCAGCAGCCAGGCCCAGGCCGGCAAGCTGACCGCGCCCGACAAGAGCAGCGACAGCGGAAAACCTGCTGCCACCGCGATACGACGCCAAAAGGTTCCCGCCAGCACACTGAGCAGCGCACCCGCGACCGTCGCAACGCTCAAAGCCAGCCAGAGCGTGACACCGGCCCTCTGCAAAAATCCATACACAAGCCAACTGCCCGCCCAGGCCATCAGGGCGGGCAAGGGCCAGCGCAGCAGTAAAGTCAGAATATTTGGCACGCGTGGATTATATTCGGGTGATGCAAACGGCTGTGAAAATGACTACACTGCTTCCCGCTTCTATCTCATGCTGTCATTCCAAGGAGAACCCATGAAAGTCAAACAAATTCTGTCCGGTGTCGAGCTCGTGATTGCCGATCTTGAGGTTCAGCTCGAAGGCGAACTGCGCTCCAGTCATACCTTGTGCGCCCTGCTGCGCGATGAAGGTGGCAAGGAAGTGCTGATCCCGCTCAACACGCCCGATGGTCGTCCTATCTTCATGAATCCTGAAAACGCCATCGCCGATGGCTCCGATAATTCGCATTAAGAAATCCCATGCCCACCCGTCTGCTCACCGACACATTCAATCGCTTTTTCGAATCCGAGAGAGCCGGCGGCTTGCTGCTGCTGTTCGCGACCTTCATCAGCGTAGCGCTCACCAATTCCGTGTTGGGCCCGCAGTACCTCAGCGTCTGGCAAACTGAATTTGCCGGTCTCACACTGGAGCACTGGATCAATGATGGCCTGATGGCGATCTTTTTCCTGATGATTGGTCTTGAGCTTGAGCGCGAGTTGTATGTCGGTGAGTTGTCCATCCTGCGCAATGCCCTCTTGCCGATTTTTGCTGCGCTGGGCGGCATGCTCGTGCCGGCCCTGCTGCATTACGGATTCAATGCCGGCCTGCCCTCTCAGCCCGGTGTGGGCATACCCATGGCGACCGACATCGCCTTCGCACTGGGCGCGCTCGCGCTGCTGGGTGCGCGCATTCCCGCGTCGCTGAAAGTGTTTGTGGTGGCTTTTGCCGTGATCGACGATCTGGGCGCCATCGTCATGATCGCCTTGCTCTACACCGATACCGTGGCATTGCACTATTTGGCTGCGAGTCTGGCAGTCTGGGTATTGCTGCTCAGTCTGAACCGCTTCTGGCGCATCGATTCAATACCGGTGTACGTTGCGGGCGGCGTGCTGATGTGGGCACTGATGCTCAAGTCGGGTGTTCATGCCACCGTCGCTGGGGTGATGCTCGCGTTCGCCATCCCGTTCTGGAAACGAAGCGAGGCTGAGTACTCGTCGTCTCACTACCTTGAAAACCGATTGCACAAGCCGGTTGCGTTTCTGGTGCTGCCGATTTTTGCGCTGGCGAACACCGGCATCGTGATCGGTGCTGGTTGGCTGGAGAATCTGAGCGGTCCCAATGGCATGGGTGTCATCAGTGGATTGGTTATCGGCAAACCTGTCGGTGTGGTGCTGCTCTCGGTTATCGCCGTCATGCTGGGTATCTGCAGCCTTCCAGCCGATCTGCGCTGGCGTCATATCGTCGGTGCAGGCATGCTGGGCGGCATCGGCTTCACGATGTCGATCTTCATCACCAACCTGGCCTTCTCTGATCAACCAGAGCTTATCAATGCGTCCAAAATGGCTGTGTTCGTCGCCTCGCTGATGGCGGGTGCATTGGGCTTTTTGTGGCTGCGGTTTTGCGGCTCCGGGGAAGCTGATCCCGCCTGATCGTCAGCAATGCCGCCATACCAAAGCGCAAAGGCCATTGGCCTTGGTTGCACAGGAATGAAGTCTGCGCACGCTGCGAGCCTGTGAGACCGATCAGAGAAAGCGGTCGAGCAGCCGGCGCGAATGACGATCCATGGCGCGCATGTCTTCGATGCGATAAGTCACGCCGTGGCTATCCGTAATCAGCAATCCACTGCCACGCAGGCGACGAATATCTTCCTCGCCTTTAAGAATAAAACTGGTGAGACCTCGGTCGGTACGCACCTGCCAGGTGCTGGGAGTGGAGAAAGTCGATACGGCCGTCAGCCTGTCAATCACCGGAATGAAGTCGCGCTGAGCGATTTCATCCATCAGCAGCTTGCGGCTGTCAGCGTCGAGTTCCGCGATGCTCGCAACAAAAGTCAGTTCGTGTCCCTCGCTATCGAGCAGCGAAACGTTCTCGCCCGGCGCCTCGATGGGAAAAGGCTGCGCTGGCACAATGCCCTCGTGCGATTGACCATGCTCGTCGGTAAACACCAATCGTCCGAAGGTATCGCGCCAGAGGCGGTGTCGCCCTGGCTGGAACTGTTTGCCGGTCTCTTCGGACACGTCACTCACCTCGTTCATGACGCCACCCGAGTCAGCGGAATGTGGACGCGTGGCGGATCCTGATCTTCGGTATCGACGTTGCGTGCCTGCGCTTCATACAGGCGCCAGTAGGCGCCGCGCTCGGCCATCAGTTCTTCATGCGAGCCAAGCTCGACCACTTCACCACGCTCCAGCACGACCAAACGGTCGGCACGGCGTAGCGTAGACAGACGGTGCGCGATCGCAATCGTCGTGCGCCCCTGCACCAGGTTATCAAGTGCTTTCTGAATTTCTTTTTCGGTTTCGGTATCCACGCTGGAGGTCGCCTCGTCCAGCATCAGAATACGTGGATTGATGAGCAAGGCACGTGCAATGGAAATACGCTGACGTTCGCCACCCGACAAGCCCTGACCTCGCTCGCCGACGATGGAATCATAGCCGTGGCGCAAACGAAGAATGAATTCATGTGCGTGCGCAGCGCGCGCAGCTGCGACGATTTCAGCTCGGGTGGCAGTTGGCTTGCCATACGCAATGTTCTCTGCAATCGTGCCATGAAACAGGAAAGGCTCCTGCAGCACCAGACCAATGTGCTGCCGATAATCTGCTACCGAGTAGCGCCGGATGTCTGTTCCATCCATCATGATCGCGCCATCGGACACGTCATAAAAGCGGCAGATCAGGTTCATCAGCGTGCTCTTGCCGGAACCGCTGTGACCGACCAGACCAATCATTTCGCCGGGACGAATATCGAAGTTCACGCCTTTGAGAATGCGGCGGCTGCCGTGCCTGAAGCCCACTTCACGCAACGAGATCACGCCCTGCCTGGCCGGCACGGGCACGGGATTGGTCGGCTCACGCACACTGGATTTGTGATCCAGAATATCGAAAATCCGCTTCGCACCCGCAGCCGCTTTTTGCGTATGCGACACGATGCGACTCATGGAATCCAGTCTGCCGTAGAAGCGTCCGATATAGGCAATAAAAGCGACCAGTACACCCACCGTCACGCCATGATGCATCACCAGCCAGATGCCGAAACCCCACACCACCAGCAAACCAACTTCGGTCAGCATGGTGACCGTGGGTGCAAACAAGCTCCAGGTACGATTCAGTTTGTCGTTCACTGACAAGTTGTGCATGTTCGCGTCACGAAACCGCTGCGACTCGCGCGACTCCTGAGCAAACGCCTTGACCACCCGAATCCCGGGAATCGTATCGGCCAGCACGTTCGTGACATCGCCCCAGATACGATCAATCTTTTCAAATCCCGTACGCAAACGATCCCGCACCGAGTGAATCATCCACACAATCAGGGGCAGTGGCAGCAGCGTTACTACCGTCAGCCAGGGATTGATCGTGAAAAGAATCACCGCCGTCATAACCAGCAGCAGCACATCCGTCGCAAAATCAAGCGCATGCAGCGACAGAAAAACGCAAATACGATCGGATTCATTACCGATACGCGCGATCAGATCACCGGTTCGCTTGGCACCGAAGTATTCGAGCGAGAGCGTCATCAGGTGATCAAAAGTGGCGGTACGCAAATGCGCCCCGATGCGCTCTGAGACCAGCGCGAGCAAATAGGTGCGCCACCAGCCCAGGCCCCACGCAGTCAGCGCGGCAATCAGCAGTCCGGAGAGGTAGAGCATCACGTCATGCGTGTCGATCTCGGCTCCCGTGTGCGTCGGGATCAGGATCTCGTCCATCAACGGCATGGACAAATAGGGCGGCACCAGTGTCGCGGCAGTCGCGGCCAGCGTCAGGAAAAACCCCAGCAGCAGCTGCAAGCGATAGGGTTTGGCAAACCGCCACAGGCGAAACAAAACCCAGGTCGAGACCGGCTGCAGCAGCTCGCGATGGCATACCGGGCATTCCTCGCTATCCTCGGGCAACGCAGACTGGCAGCTCGGACAACGGGCTGCCGCCTCATCGGTGGTCAAGGTCTGTCCAGCGCGCGTCATCTGCACGCGCTCGAACTGCTGCATCAGGCGTATGGCGCCGACTTCCTGCTCCAGCGTGAAGCGCCAGCGAGCAAGGCAGGCCTGAGCATTATGCAAAGCCAGTGTGGCCACACCAGCATGATCCGTGTGGTGCAGGCTCAATTCGTTTGTCAGCGGCCAGCTGACCCACCCGTGTCCATCCGAATCGCTTATCATTCTGTCCGTCGTAAGCAGAACTCTGCTGGCGGAAAACCGCAAAGCCGCATCAAGATCGGGTTCCATCATGGCCAGCACCTGCTCTCCTTCATGCAAAGGCGGCAAGGGTCTGTTCAGTGAAACCGATTGACTGTCCTGAGACAGGGCGTCGGTCAGTTTGGGTGGCGATAAACTGGAAGACATGAATGGGAGGGCCGGGTCTGCAATGCGTTCTGTGTTTAGTCTGGGTCTCTGTGGATGATGCCGCGCGAGCCCGCGGGAATCAGCGCGGATTGTCGCGCAATCTGCCGCACTCGTCCAACGTGGTCGCCATATTACCCTTTTACGCCGTTTTAATTTGACATGACCCCATCTACCCCTGCCTCAGACATGCCACAAGGCCCACTGGAAATCGACATCCTTCGGGTGACCTACCTGCGCGGACCCAATATGTGGACCTACCGCTCGGTTCTGGAGGCCTGGCTGGATCTCGGCGAACTGGAAAACTGGCCCAGCAACAAGCAGCCCGGCTTCATAGATCGTCTTCTGAGCGTCCTGCCGCAAGTCGCAGCCCATCATTGCAGCCCCGGCGTCGCCTATGGCTTCGAGCAGCGTCTGCGCGAAGGTACCTGGATGGGTCACATCCTGGAGCACATCATTATCGAGTTGCTGGAGCTATCGGGCATGGAAGCCGGTTTCGGCCAGACGCGCGAGACCACCAAATCCGGCACCTACCGCATGGTGTTTCGCGTACCCGATGAAACCGTGGGCCGTACCGCACTGGACTCCGGCCTGGCGCTGCTGCATGCCGTCATCAATCGTCAGCCCTTTGACATCGAGCCCGAGCTGGCCAAGATTCGCAAAGCCATTGACGAGCACTATCTGGGCCCGAGCACCGCGCACATCGTGGCCAGTGCCAACCAGCGCAAAATTCCTCATATTCGTCTCAACAAGGGTAGTCTGGTTCAGCTCGGCTACGGTGCGCTGCAAAAGCGTATCTGGACCGCAGAGACCGATCTCACCAGCGCGATCGCCGAAGGCATCGCCGGTAACAAGCACATGACCAAATCGCTGCTGAAAAGCTGCGGCATCCCTGTGCCAGAAGGTGAAGTCGTTCACAGCGCTGACGAAGCCTGGGAAGCGGCACAGGAAATTGGCGTGCCCGTCGTCGTAAAACCCCGCGACGGTAACCGCGGCCGGGGTGTCATGCTCAATCTATCCACGCGAGAGGAAATCGAATCCGCCTACGCAGTCGCGCTCGCAGAAGACATCGATGTCATTGTCGAGCGCTACATCATCGGTCATGAGCATCGCGTGCTTGTCGTTGGCGGACAGGTGGTGGCCGTGGCGCGCGGCGAAAGCGCGTGGGTGACCGCCGATGGGCGATCCACGATCGATCAACTGGTCGATGCGCAAATCAACAGCGACCCGCGTCGTGGCAACGCCGACATTCACCCGCTCGAGACCCTGCACCCGAAAACCAACAGTGTGATTCAGGCCAATCTGCAGCGTCAGGGACTCACACCCAATGACCTTCCCGAAGCAGGCCGTCGCGTGCTGATTGCCGCCAATGGCAATCATGCGATCGAATGCACCGATCGCATTCATCCGGACGTCGCCCATCTTTGCACGCTGGCCGCACGCGTGGTCGGGCTCGACATCGCCGGCATCGATCTGGTGTGTGCCGACATCAGCCAGCCGCTGGTCTCTCAAGGCGGCGCCGTGGTCGAAGTCAATGCCGGTCCCAGCCTGCTCATGCATTTGCGTCCGGCAGAGGGCCTGCCACAGCCCGTCGGCAATGCCATCGTCGGTCACCTCTTTCCCGAGGGTCAGCGTGGACGCATACCGATTGTGGGTATCTCCGGCAGCGTGGTAACGACCGCCGTAGCTCGCATGGTCGCGTGGCTCATGCAGCTCTCTGGCGCTCAGGTCGGCCTTGCCTGTCGTGATGGTTTGTTCGTCGGGCCCAGACGTCTCGAAAACCTTGATGCCGCCCACTGGGAATCGGGGCAGCGCCTGCTAATCAATCGCAATGTCGAAGCGGCCGTATTCGAACATGACCCGATCACACTGCTCACCGAAGGATTGGCCTATGACCGTTGCTGGGTCGGCGTGGTCACCGACAGTGAGCCGGTGGACGGGCTGGATGAGCAGCTCATGACCGAGCCCGAGCACCGCTACAAAATTTTGCGCACTCAGGTCGATGTGGTGGTCGAGACCGGCGTCGCCGTGCTCAATGCCACCGACGACACCGTGCTGTCCATGGGTGAGCTTTGCGATGGTGAGGTGATTCTTTATGCGCCTGATGGTCAGCACCCTGCATTGCTGGCTCACCGCGAGGCTGGCAAGCGCGCCGTGTTCGTTCGTGAAGGCCAGATCGAATGTGCTGCAGGGAGCACCGTCACACATCGCTACGACCTGAACGACAATATCAGCCCTGCCGCGCGCGCGCTGCATGCCGAGGTTCTGCTGCCTGCCATCGCAGCGGCCTGGGCACTCGGGCTCAATGACGCAACCATACGCACAGGTCTGGAGACCTTTGCAACCGATGAGACTCAAAAACTGGTGATTGCCTGAGCATGGAAATCCTGCAAACTAGGGCCCTGCGCGGGCCGAATCTGTGGAGCCGCTACACTGCGCTCGAAATCGAAGTGCGCTGTGCTGCACCCGAGCTGGGCCTCGAACAAATAGCGGGTTTTGAAGAAACGCTGCGCAGCCTTTTTCCGGGTGTCGGTGAATTGCGCGCGCCAGGCTACACCGGACCGCTGACCCTGGCACACGTACTGGAAGCCACCCTGCTGGCCCTGCAGGCACAAGCGGGTTGCCCGGTCAGCTTCAGCCTGACCTCCGTGACACCGGTCACCGGTGTGTTTCAAGTCGTGGTGGAATACAGCGAAGAAGACGTTGGCCGTCTCGCCCTGGCGATGTCTCAACAAATCGTCGCACATGCATTGAAATTGTCGACCGGGCAGATTGCCGCGAACTCAAATCCGCCTGACGTACCGGCGATGCTGGCTGAGTTGCGCGAGCTCGATGAAGACAATCGCCTCGGACCGAGCACTGGTTCGATCGTCACTGCGGCCGTCGCACGCGGCATTCCCTTCAGACGCATGACGAGTGGTTCGCTGGTGCAAATAGGCTGGGGCCATCGGCAGCGACGCATACAGGCAGCCGAAGTCGATTCCACCAGCGCGGTGGCCGAGGCGATCGCACAAGACAAGAACCTCACCAAGCACTTGTTGCACGCAGCAGGCGTACCCGTACCAACCGGCGCACCTGTGAAGTCCGTCGATGAAGCCTGGGAAGTCGCGCTGCGCATTGGCTTGCCCGTCGTGGTCAAGCCGCAAAATGGCAGCCAGGGCAAAGGCGTGACGGTCAATATTCAGACACGCGAGCAAATCGAAAAAGCCTTCCATGCTGCGACCGGCAAAAGCCCCGTACTGGTTGAAAAATTTTTCCCCGGCAGTGACTACCGCCTGCTGGTCGTTGGCAACAAGCTCATCGCAGCAGCGCGGCGCGATCCACCCCAAGTCACGGGCGATGGCGAGAACTCGGTCAGGCAGCTGGTGGATATCGTCAATGCCGATCCGCGTCGCAGCGATGGTCATGCCACATCTCTCACCAAAATACGTTTTGATGACATCGCCGTCGCCTGCCTGTCAGCACAGGATCTGCATCCGGATTCGGTACCCGAAAAAGGCCGGCGCGTCATCCTGCGCAACAACGCCAACCTGAGTACGGGCGGCACCGCCACCGATGTCACCGATGACGTCCATCCCGAAGTCGCCGCTCGCGCCATCGATGCTGCTGCCATGGTGGGACTGCATGTCTGTGGCGTCGATATCGTCTGCGAAAGCATCATGCGTTCTCTCGAAGAACAGAATGGCGGTGTTGTCGAAGTCAATGCGGCACCCGGCTTGCGCATGCATCTCTCGCCCTCCTATGGCAAAGGCCGCAACATCGGCGAAGCCATCATGCAGCTGATGTTCGAGCCCGGCGATGACGGCAGAATCCCAGTGGTCGCGGTCACCGGTGTGAATGGCAAAACGACGACCACCCGATTGATCACGCATGTACTCGCTGCCAGCGGTTTGTGTGTGGGCATGACCAATACCGATGGCGTGTTCGTCGATGGCCGTCAGACTGACAGCGGTGACTGCAGTGGCCCCAAGAGCGCACGTAATGTGCTCTCGCATCCTCATGTGCAGGCAGCCGTACTCGAAACGGCGCGCGGTGGTGTGCTGCGCGAAGGCCTGGGTTTTGATAAATGCGCAGTCGCCGTCGTCACCAATGTCGGTGAAGGTGACCATCTGGGTATGAATCATGTACACACGCCTGAAGATGTCTCACGCGTGAAGCAAATCATTGTGCAAAACGTCGCGCCAAATGGCTACGCAGTACTGAATGCCGCCGATCCTCTGGTAGCAGGCATGGCACCGCACTGTCCCGGCAAGGTGATTTTCTTCGCGCAGAATGGGCATCATCCGGTGTTAGTGACACACCGCGCGCGCGGAAACCGGGTGGTGTTTGTCGAGGGGAGCGATATCGTCGTTACCGAGGGTGCGATGCAGCATCGCATGCCGCTGGCCAACGTGCCACTCACGGGAGGCGGACTGTTGGGATTTCAGATCGAGAACACGCTGGCTGCCGTCGGAGCTTGCTGGGGCCTCGACATGGACTGGTCGCATATCGTCAGTGGCATCAACAGCTTTCACAACGACAGCAAGAACGCGCCCGGCCGATTCAACCTCATGCACTACCGCGATGCCACGGTGGTGGCTGACTACGGACACAATCCGCACGCCATGCGCGCGCTGGTCGCAGCCTTCGATGCACTGCCCGCACAACAAGGCATGAAACGCACCGTCGTCATCAGCGGCGCCGGCGACCGTCGTGATGAAGATTTGCGCGAACTCACGCGTGTGCTTGGTGAAGCCTTCGACAACATCGTGCTCTTCGAAGATGCCTGCCAGCGTGGTCGTGCCGATGGTGAAGTACTCGGCCTCTTGCGTGAAGGTCTTCAAGGTGCAACGCGCGCCAGCCATGTAGAAGAAATCCGTGGCGAATTCATTGCCATTGACCGCGGCTTGTCACTGCTGAAACCGGGTGACCAGTGTTTGGTATTGGTTGATCAGGTCGAAGAAGCACTGGCGCATCTGGCTATGCGAGTGACGGAACATCAGAGCGTGTGATCAATTAAGTTTAAACATCTTTACAACACAGCCTCCAACCCTTTGCGCTCAATCAAGTTGAGAAGTTTGAGCGAGGGACCGCTCGGCCGCTTGTCGCCGGCTTCCCACTTCTGCACGGTCGATAGACTCGTGTTCAGGACGGCGGCGAATACGGCTTGGCTGAGGTGGGAATCCTCACGTAACGACTTGATTTTCTTCGGCGCCATCTCATGCACGTCGAGTCTGCACAACGCGTCAAACTCACCCATTCGTCGTTTGCTGATAAGCCCGGCACCGTGCAGCCCGGTCGCCGTCTGATGCATCTCACCAAGGATCCGGCTTTTACGCTTTGGCGTCGTCATTTTTCACCTCCACAATCTCACCGGCTGTCAATGCAGCCGCTAGTTGCCGATCATCAAACTCCAGAAGCTCCTTCGCCACCTCTTGGAGCACCTTCAATTCGTCCTGGTCGACATTGGCACGCTCGCTCTTCTCAAAACCGTAGAAAAAGAACCATCGCCGCCCGTGCTTGGTCGCAACGATGGTTCGGGCGCCGCCGCGCTTCCCCTGCCCCTGCAGAGCGACGCGTTTTTTCAACAGGTGACCTCCCAAGTCTGCGTCAACGAGTCCTTGGGCGATCTCGGATACAGCACCACACAGACACACATCAGTCAGACCTGTCTTGCGCATCCAGCGGGTGAAAGTTCGGGTTCGAAAGATTCTTCGCATGGAAAATGTACCACTAAGTGCGATAGATTGCCAGAGACCGGCGCTAAACCGCTACTGCTACGCAAAAGCAGTCGCCGAGTTATCTAAATTGTAATTTTAATTTCAACGACATTCACAAAAACCCCACACGAGTTCTCAAGAAGTGCCTATCAAATAAAACCAGAAGCTTGTATGACTGCGAAAATCGCGCTGAGACGCTAAGTCGCAATGACGTCGCAGAAATATGTCTCGGTTATTCCTCGCACGGGCCATATCGATGCGAGTGAACTGGGTCAGAGGGAATGACTGTTTTGGCACATCAACGCAAACGTTAATGCGATCTTGGACCAGTGAAGGTGGCGGGCAGGGATCACACCTAAATCGTCGAAGCGATTCGCCAAGTATTACAAAAACTTCACTCTGGCACGCAAAGCATCAATCGTGATTTGCGCACCAGCGATGGCTTTACCACCCGGCTCACCGCCGGTAATTACGCCCTTGCCGGCCACCGGCGCAAGAGAATCCACCCGGAAGCGACCCACATCAGCGCCGTGCCGGATAAAGCAGGACTCGTCAAAATACAAACGATCGCCGTTATCGTCTATCTCATCAAAATCAATGCTGTCGAAACCTATCAGCTGACGCACACCGGACTCGCCATCCGTGATACTCATTTCACGGATATCTTTTGTTGCGGGATCAATCACGAAAACCTGCATGGCACTCTCCATTCAATGGCATTGTTTCAGCACGCGATTCGTGGCTGAAAAAAATTGAGCGCGCATGCTATCACGCATCGTAATATGCGACAGCTGGATGCGCCGCACGGCAAGGAATTGCCACCTCGCCCCAAGAAGCGGCAGCAATTTGCCGGCCTCATGCCGAGAACCTACGCCTGAGCGCACAACACAGCAGTGGCATGTTTTTTGCGAACACCGGGGCCAACTTCACACTCCAAGCCGAAGCCAATAGGCGGCGGACCCGTACACCATGCATATCGACGGCTCACAGGGCTTTATTCCCATCACGGGGGGTACGTCACCCAACCAGGCCGAGGCCAAGGCACTGCTCCTGCCGGAGCTGCAGAAACTCGTGCCCGAGGCGAGCGCAAGCGATGTCAGGCCCAAGGGCTTTCCCAACGGAGTGAGCTGGACCGATGCCTACAAGATGGTCACTGGATGGCACCGCGAAAGCCAAGATTCGCAACCCAAATTCGGTATTCTGGTTGATCGCCTCAATGGTGCGATCAACGGCACCAAAACACTGGCCAGGCTGGGCTACAACGACCTCTCGCGCTTCCCCCGCGGCACCTCAATCCAAGGCGCAATCGACACTCTCTATGGCACAGCCTCGAACGGTTTTCTCGCCAAGGCCTTGTCCCAAGCAGGTCTTTATGATTTACGCGATTTCCCAACGGTTACCCGTGCCTACGATGCATTCAAACTCATCGAGGATCCACAAAATCCCGGCGTAGTATCGCGTGACAAATATCTCGAATTCAAACAGGCCTCTAAAAGCCTCGCAGCCATCGGCATCACTTCGCTGAGGAATTTCCCCAGCGGGACCACGTTGGTGCAGGCCAGAGACATGCTCGCACCCAAGGCAGAGCAAATGCTGACGATGATGGGCGCGGATGACACTATTTTTGCCGATCCTGATCAGTCCGCTCTTGACAAGCTGGCGATCACAATCAATCTGCCCAAAACCATCAATCAGCTGGTCCCGCTACCCTCGGACACCGCACAGCGTACCGCCTTGGTCGCGAAATTCCGCACAGTTTCCGAACAAGCCGGCGCGGCGCGCCACCTGGGCATGATCGGTTACCAGAGTCTTGAGCCATTCAAGGGGATGAGCGCACTCAAGGGTAAAGAGCCCAGGGCCACCGACGCACTGGCGCTGGTTAAAACCACGCCGCAGCCATTCGATCTGCCGCAACCAGCACCCGTCACCAGTGGTCAAGACAATTTTGCCCGGCTCTTCATGCCCACCAACGCCAGCAAAATACGGACATATGGCACACCGAACCCAGTGACCAAAACCGTACTCGCTCCGCAGGCACAAGACCGCGTCACCAAAAACCTCCTTCCCCCTACCCGCACCGTGACCACGGCCGAGGTACTCGCATTCAATCAGGTCTACTGGGGCCGTACATAGGTTCTGACCTGTCTACGCGCCGTGAACCGAGCGTGCTGCGATTGATGCTACATTAAGATAATTTCCGAAAAGAAAGTAAAAGGCCCGAACATAAAGCGGCAGGCTAGGCGTACCGCCACAGACAGTACGGTCGTACGACAAGTCGGTGCAACAACGCCAGCAGCTTTTTGGTAGAGCCGCTCAGTCGACAATCGGCGTCGGCACATCAAATTCACTCGCTCACGACGGTGGCATGATGAAACGAGGTTTATTCCTTTGGTTGTGCCTGATCTTGTTGCAGGCGCCAACCGCGCAATCGCAGGCCGTCTTCGAGGTTAGCAAGGACGTCCCGCTGGTATTCAGTGATGCCGCCGGAACCCGAGTACTGGCAGAGATCGACCGAGCGCTGAGTCCGGAACAAGTCCGCGAACGTCTCGATGATTTCAAACCGCCCGAATCGGTCGGCAGCATTCAACCCCGTCAGTACTACTGGGTCGTCAGTCACCTGCAAAGCCGTCTCGACACTGACAAAGAAATTCGCATCGATATGCCGATGTGGGAGGCCATGCATCCCTGGGTGATTTTTGAAGATGGGAGAATGCAGCAGCTGCAGTCCTCTGGCAATTTCTGGGGTAACTACGGCAAGCTTGGCGATGCCAATCCCTACGTCATGGGGATAGATACCGCACCCAGCCAGTTTGCAGTATTCACACTGCGCCGCGGCGAATCGGTCACGGTGATCACTCGGGTGCGTGCGAGTGCCAATTTCATCCCCAACAGTTTCGTCCCCTCATTCTCCGAACACGCGCGCATGCTGGAGCTGCGACGGTTCGGACTGCATATCGAAGGCATGCAAGCGGGAATACTACTGGCACTGGGTATCTTTGGCTGGTTCTCCGTGTTTCAGAACCGCGATCGTACCAGTCTCGCGTATGGCATCTGGATCATGTTTGCGCTGCTGTCAGCGACTTCCTTGCGCGTGCATGACGGTAGCCGCTTGTTCGAGTTTTATGTTGATATCGAAGGTCGGCGCAGTGGCCATGTGATGACGGCGGCGGTCATCATGAACATCCTCGCCTATTTCCAGGCGATGTGCTACGTGATCTTCGCGCGCAATTTCCTCGAGCTGAAAACCCATATGCCACGCGTGCATATGGCGACCAATATATACCTCGTGCTTACACTGGCCCATTTGTATGTGGTCGCCTTTGTTCCGCACTCCATCCCGCAGATATGGCTCTGGTCGCCGCTGTTCATCACATTCTTGCTGGTTTTGCTGACAATTTTCAGCTGCGCCTTTATTCGCTACCGTCAGGGCTTGCAAATCGCAAAATTCTTCATGTTCGCGATGGTGCCCTACTTCTTTTTCCGCGTGATTTTTTTCCTCGGCATTCTCAAGATACCCTCGCCTTTCAGCTATCTCGACAAGTCCGGCATAGGCCTGTTCCTGCAAAACTCGAACACCGCACAAGCCATGGGTGTGTGCGCCGAAGCGATCATCATGGCAATGGCCGTTATTAGCAAGACACGCTGGCTGCAACAGGAATTGAATCAGAAAATTCAAGCACAAAAAGAACTGGTTGAAAATCAAAACCATTTACTTGAATCGACCGTTGCCCAGCGAACGCACGAGCTGGTGGAAAGCAAAGCCGAGCTCGAAAAACAGCATGAGGTCGTGGTCGATTCCATCAGGTATGCCAGCCGACTACAGCGCGCCCAGCTGCCGCGCATGCAACGCATAGAAAAACATTTTTCTTCGTTTCATGCCATCTGGGAGCCACGCGATACCATTGGTGGCGACGTCTGGTGGGCATCGCTGCCGGATCATGAAGGTCGTATCGTCGTCGCTGTCGCCGACAGCACCGGCCACGGCGTGCCGGGTGCCATGCTCTCCGTACTGATCAGCACATCGCTGGAACGCATGTTTGCCAGCGACCCGGCTCTCGACCCGTCGCGGGCGCTCATGTCGCTCGATGCCGCATTGCGTTCCGGTCTCAATCAGGACAGCGATGATGCCGAGAGCGATGACGGCTGCGATGCGGCGATAGTCCGAATCGATCCGGCACGACGGCTGATCGAATTCGCCGGCGCAAAGCTGGGCTTGCTGCATGTACGCGCCGATGGTTCACTGGAGCGGATTCAACCCTCACGCTTGTCGCTCGGTTACCGCGACCCGCCCCATGAGGTGCCGCAGCTGCATCAACTGCCTTACACGCAAGAAGACACCTTCGTGATTGTCTCGGATGGTCTGACCGACCAGATCGGTACGCGCGATGGTGGACCACCGCGCGCTTATGGTTACCGGCGACTGCACGAGCTCGTCGCACGCCTGCACCACCAGAGCGCTGCCGACATTGCGCAGGCAATGCGCGAAGACTTGCAACAATGGCAAGGTGAGCAAATGCGGCGCGATGATGTCACGGCCGTGATCTTCAAGCCCGCCTGACGTAGATCAGACAAACAAGCAGGGTAAGGTACCGCAGCGGAAAAGCTGCTCAAGTCCCTAATTTATGGCATCTTCTCCTTACGCAGCACAACGCGATTGGCTGAGCAGAGGATTTTTTTCAGCGCTGCGCTAAAGTTTCCAGTTCTGCTGCCGACACCCCAGATTACCGTCAGTGAGTAAATCAGAGGCCGTACTTTGTTTATACTCGGGGCGCGTAACGATCATCTCTGGAGATAGCAAAAATGAAAAAAATCATCATGGGGGGCCTGCTGCTATTGTCGGGGGCCGCGCTGGCTGGCGATAACAAGCCGTTCGTCATGCTGGACTCGAGCACTGAAAAAGATTCGCTCGCCAGCGAATACATCGGTGCCAACGTCACGATCGGTGTCAAGACAGCTGACAAGTTTGAATATTCGGTGAAGGCCGGCACCAGCGCGAAGAGCACCAGCAGCAGCGACACCATCAGCAACAACCTAGAGTTCAAAGTCAAAAAATCATTCGATGTGGGCATGTTCTTCATGCCCTATGTTGCGGTCCGTGTTGGCGAGAAGCTGAACTACAACACTACCCACTTTACCCACTACGCTTTTGATGCGGGCGCAAAAATGCCCCTGTCGAATGGCCTGTCGCTCGATATTGGTGCCCGCTACCGCAATTCCTTTGATTCAGCCGAGAGTTACAGAAGCACGCGCTACCATGCGATGTTCCTCTACGATGTCGATCAGCACAACACCGTCGGCCTCCGTTACGCGCGCAGCTACTCTGATGTCTCCGACTACGAAGAGCGCAAGAGCTGGCGCGTTCACTATCAGCGCAACTACTGATATCTCGCACTTCTGCGCCCAGGCGCAGCGCAGAAACCCGGCAGCGAAAGCTTGCCGGGTTTTTTTATTGCCCTAATCTGCTAATGGCGAAATAATCAATACCTGAAAGCTTTTCATTTTCCTGACATAATCCGGGCCGCAAGCTGACAAAAAGCTGACGAACATTGCGAGTATCGAAATTTTTCAAGCAATTTGCGGCCAGTTGTGGGTGCTAAGGCGATCATTGAGGAAAGGTTTTTTGTCGAAAAAATAAATGCAAGTCATTGATTTTAAAGATCTATCTCGTCAGGGTGATGGCAAGCGTGGCGCGCGGAGTTCGTCAGCTTTGCTGCCCCCCCCGAAAAACGGTAGCGGGGTAAAAGCATGGATGGCCCTGCTGGGGACGCCAGGCCCGCAAGCGCTCTGACGAGATGGGTTTTAAGGCCAAGCTTACGCGCAACCAAGCGGGCTAGCCGGTGAACACCGATTTTTTCAGGATCTCCCTCAATTTGACTGAGAGTACATCTATGTCGAGTAGCACGAAGACCCGGACGGGTCCGTTTTCCCGTCCCACCGTATCGATCCCGGTTCGCGGCCTCTCTGGCCTGCGGGCTTTTTTCTTGCTGGCCTGCCTGACCTTGCCTGCGGCTCACGCAGCGGAGCCCGCAAAACCAGCGCCCCGCATGATCAGCATCGACGAGCTGGTCATGCTGGTGTTGCAGCATAATCCGGGACTTCGGTCTGGTCAGCGTACAGTGGACATCGCCACAGCAGGCGTGACCACCGCAGGCGCGATTCCCAATCCGCGCATCGAGGTCAACACAGGACGCAATGGCACGCCAAGCGCCTCTGCGCAGTCGGGTAATGTGGTCGGTATCGGTGTGTCGCAGTTCATCGAGAATCCGAACCTGCGAACCGCACGCATCAACACAGCACTGTACGCCGAGCAAACCAGCGTGCAATCACTATCGCAAATCCGTAATGAACTGGTAAGCCAAGTCAAGTTGCGTGCCTATGAGTACCTGCTGCGCAAGGAAGAAGCGCTGGCTGCCGCAGATGCCCTTGCCCTCCTGCTGCAAATCCGGGAACGTGTACAAGTTCGCGTGGGCACGGGCGAGGCGGGTAAATATGAATTGATCAAGTCGGACGCCGAGATCATCAATGCGCAACAGCGCGAGCAAGCCGCACGGCTCCAAATCCAGCAGGCAGCCATATCGCTTAACCGCCTCGCCGCGGGTCAGCTTCCCCCGGTATGGGACCTCAATGCGCAGCTCAATGAAGTGACCGCCATGCCGGAGCTGGAAACGCTCAAAAAGTCTGCGCTCCAGTACAACCCCGAGCTGCGCGTGCTTGAATCAGAATTCGAGCGAAATCAATCACGTATTGCCGAGGCCACAGCCAGTCGTTTGCCCGGCCTTGAATTGCGGCTGTCGCAAATTCGGGAGCCTGATGTGAGACAGGACATGCTCGGTGTCGTCATTCAAGTACCCTTGTTCGACCAGCGCCGTGGTCCGCGCGCTGAAGCCATCGCAGAGCGCGAACGAACCACATCGAGACTGGAAGGTCGGCGCGCCGAGCTGGTTCAGCAGCTTGAGCTCTCATGGAAATCCGTTGAGATCGCTCAGGTGCGTATCAAGGCGCTGTCAGAAGGCGCCATGCGCGATGCCGAAGCAGCGCTGCGCGTTGCGCAGGCCGCATACCGCTTTGGCGAGCGCGGCATTCTGGAAGTGCTGGATGCACAGCGCGTGTTGCGTGCGGTACGACAAGACCTGCTACTGGCGCGGTATCAGCTGCAGGCTTCTTTGATCGAGCTGGACACACTTGCCGGCCGCTACGCCAGCATGAACTAGCCAGTACTGAACCAAATTTAATTTCAACCATACCATCATGACCGAAACCCATCTTCGCCGCGTTGCGTCGCTCGCGGTATGCTGTTTCGCCCTAACGCTGGCCGGCTGCGGCAAGGACGATGCGGCCAAGAAGCCCCCTGCTGCGCCTTCTGCGTCTACCGGGTCTAGCGCGCCAGCCGCCCCCGGTGCTCCGAAAAAATCGGATCCGATGGAAGTCGAGCTCACTGCGGAGATGAACAAACAGTTCCGCGTCGAGGCGGCTCAGATGGCCAGCATCGCAATCTCGCAAAAAGTGGCGGGCCGCATCGAAGCCAATGAGCACCGCACAACGCGTATCGGCGCTTCGGTCTCGGGTCGGGTGATTCAGGTAATGGCTGAAGTCGGCGACCGTGTGAAAGCCGGCCAGCCACTGGCCCGCCTCGCCAGCCCTGAACTGACCAATGCTCAGCTCGCCTACCTCCGCGCGGTCTCCAGCACCAAGCTAGCCGAGCGTTCGGTAGAACGGGCGCAGCAGCTGGTACTCGCCGATGTGATCGGCAATGCCGAATTGCAGCGTCGCGAAGTCGAGCTTTCGGTCGCGCGCGCTGAGCTACGTGCAGCCAGCGATCAGTTGCGCCTGATTGGCATGTCACCGGCAGCGATCGACAAACTCCGTGAAACCGGCGCACTGGCCGCTGAAGTACCCATCACATCAACACGCACCGGTATTGTGATTGAAAGAAAAGTCAGTCAGGGCCAGGTGGCGCAACCGGGCGATCCCCTGTTCACCGTGGCAGATCTGTCAAATGTATGGGTGGTCGGTGCACTGCCTGAACAAGACGCCAACTCGGTCAAGCTGGATCAACGCGTCGAAGTTGAAGTGCCTGCACTTGGACAGCAAGTCCTGAAAGGCAAGATCGTTTACATCAGCGATACCGTGCAAACGGACACGCGCACCGTACCCATCCGTACCGAAGTCGACAACCCGAAATTCGAGCTCAAACCCCAAATGCTGGCAACGTTGCGCCTCAATGGCCTGTTCGTCGAGCAGCTTGCGGTACCGGCAGCGGCCGTCGTGCGCGAAAATGACAAAGACTATGTGTTCGTCAAGGTCGCAGAAAACCGTTTTCGTCTGACCGAAGTGCAACTCGATCCACTCGCTGGTGAACTCAGACCGGTGCGCAAGGGAATCGATGTCGGCACGCCCATCGTGGTGGATGGCAGCTTCCATCTGAACAGCCAGCGCAAGCGCGCCGAGCTGGAGTAAGGCCATGATCAATGGTTTGATTCGTGAGGCGCTCAGCGCCAGACTGATCATGGTCGTGATCGCGCTCGCGCTCGTGGGCTTTGGCGTGCGCTCGACCCTGCATCTTTCGGTGGATGCTTTTCCTGATGTGACCAATGTACAGGTGCAAATCGCCACCGAAGCACCCGGTCGCTCGCCCGAAGAAGTCGAACGCTTCGTTACCGTGCCACTTGAAATCGGGATGACCGGCCTGCCCGGCCTGACCGACATGCGTTCGCTGAACCGCAGCGGCCTGTCCATCATCACCCTGGTGTTCACCGACAGCACCGACGTCTACTTCGCACGGCAGCTGGTGATGGAACGCCTGATTGAGGTCAACCCGCGCCTGCCCGATGGCATCACGCCCGTGCTGGGTCCGGTGTCCACCGGTCTGGGTGAAGTCTTCCAGTACACCATCGATCATCCGAATGACGGTAACCGCAAGCTGACTGACAGCGAACTGATGGATCGTCGCTCGGTTCAAGACTGGGTTGTGCGTCCGATGCTGCGCTCGATTCCCGGCGTGGCTGAAATCAACTCGATGGGTGGCCTGGAGCGGCAGTATCAGGTACTGGTCAATCCCGACCGTCTGCGTCACTATCATCTGTCTTTGGAAGACGTACGCAATGCCATCGCAAAGAACAATGCCAACTCCGGCGGCGGTATCTTGCCCCAGGGTGCTGAACAGTATTTGATTCGTGGTGTCGGTCTGACGCGCACCGTCGAGGATATAGGCAACATCGTTCTGCAGGAAGAGCGCGGCATACCGGTTTATGTTCGCGATGTGGCCGAAGTCAAAATCGGTTCCGCAGTTCGACAAGGCGCACTGATAAAAAATGGTGTGACCGAATCAGCGGGTGGCATCGTGATGATGCTGCGCGCAGGGAATGCCAAAGAGATCGTTACCCGCATCAAAGCGCGTGTAAATGAAATCAACAGCAAGGGCATGCTGCCCAATGGTCTCCAGATCGTGCCTTTTTACGACCGAACCGAGCTGGTCGATGCCTCGCTCTGGATGGTCGGCAAAGTACTGATCGAGGGTGTAATCCTGGTCGTGATTGTGCTGCTGATCTTCCTCGGCGACATACGCTCGAGCATTGTCGTAGTGGCCACGCTGATCCTCACGCCACTGATCACCTTCATGATCATGAACAAGATCGGCTTGTCGGCCAATCTCATGTCACTTGGCGGACTGGCGATCGCCATTGGTCTCATGGTCGATGGCACTGTCGTGGTGGTTGAAAACGTTTTTCACAAACTGGGCCACGCCCCACCCGAGCAGCGCCTCGCCATCGTGCGCGAGGCAACGCTGGATGTCGCCAAACCTACGATTTACGGCATCTCCATCATCATTCTGGTGTTCCTTCCGTTGATGACGCTGACCGGCATGGAAGGCAAAATGTTCGGGCCGCTGGCGCTGACGATTGCGATTGCGCTCGCCGTCTCGCTCGCTATTTCCCTGCTGCTCTCGCCGGCGCTGTGCTTCTACATTTTGCGCGGTGGCTCTGACCATGACACACCACCCATTGCATGGATGAAGCGTCACTACCTGCGTCTCCTCAATCTCGCGCTCAGCGGAGAGAAAACAACCGTGATTGCCGCCGTCGCACTGCTGGTGGGTTCCATCATGCTGGTGCCGCTGTTGGGCAAGAGCTTCATACCGATCATGAAAGAAGGATCGATCACGCCCTCGATTATTCGCATGCCCAGTATTTCACTGGATGAATCGATCAAGATCGACATGCAGGCGATGAAAATCATCAGCGAAATTCCCGGCGTGCGTATGGCGCTGTCACGACTTGGACGTGGCGAATCACCCGCCGACCCTTCCGGCCCGAACGAATCCGACCCTATCGTCTCCATCGATCCGGAATCTGACCGCACTCAGGTCGAGATTGAAGAAGATATACGCAAAGCACTCTCCGGCATGGCGGGTGTACAAATCGTGATGAATCAGCCTATCTCGCAACGCGTCGATGAAATGCTGACGGGTGTGCGATCTCAGCTGGCGATCAAGATTTTTGGTGACGATCTGGGCGAACTCAAGCGCGTCTCCGAAGAAGTCGCGCGCATCGTCAAGGAAGTCCCCGGCGCGCGCGACATCCGTGTTGATCGCCTGTCAGGACAACAGACATTGACTATTGATATCGACCGTCGCGCCATTGCGCGCTACGGCATCAATGTCGCCGATATTCACAGCATCATCGAAACCGCGATTGGCGGCAGTGAAGTCAGCCAGTTGTACGAAGGCGAACGTCGCTACGGCATCCTGCTGCGCTATCCGGAGTCTTACCGCAATACCGTAGAAGTTATCCGCGAAACCATGTTGCGCACGACTGAAAATGTCATGATCCCGCTCGACAATGTCGCCACCATTCGTCTGGTGGACAGTCCCCCGACGGTCAATCGGGAATCGGGCAAGCGGCGTGTCGTGGTCGGCGCGAACGTTGCGGGCCGTGATCTGGGTGGTTTCGTCGCCGAGGTACAGCAGCGCGTCGAACAGCAGGTCAAACTGCCCGAAGGCTATTATTTTTCATGGGGCGGTCAGTTCGAGAACATGCAGCGCGCGATGTCCACGCTGATGGTGATCGTGCCGCTCACCATCGTTGCGATCTACTTCTTGCTGTTCCTGATGTTCAATTCAGTCAAGCTGGCCGGACTGATCATCACGGTGCTGCCCTTCGCTTCCATCGGCGGGATTTTCGGGCTGGCACTCACAGGTGAATACCTCTCGGTACCCGCTTCAGTCGGTTTCATTGCGCTCTGGGGTATTGCGGTCTTGAACGGCGTCGTGCTGGTCAACTTCATACGACAGCTGCGCGAAGAGGGCATGGCACAAGCCGAAGCGGTGCTCGAAGGTTGCAAACAGCGTTTCCGACCGGTGATGATGACGGCCACTGTTGCGCTGTTGGGTCTTGTGCCCTTCCTGTTTGCGACGGGTCCGGGTTCGGAAGTGCAAAGACCCCTGGCCATCGTGGTGATCGGTGGACTGATCACCTCAACCCTGCTCACGCTGGTGGTGCTGCCGGTGCTCTATCGCTGGTTCGAGCCACCCGTAGAAAAAGCCGACAGTTAAAACGGAAGCGCCAGATGAAAGTGCCTGTGCATGACTGGCGTCCAAGCTATCAGTCTGTCAACTGACCATGGTCCCATGTCGCGGCGCATTGACGGCGCATTGACGGTACTTCTGGCGTGCGCTGCACCCGCCTGCGCTATCATCGCCCTGACAAGGGGAATGGGAGCACAGCAATGACTGACAGGGAGCGCGCCGCATGATCCGCCTGCAGCTGGCTGGCTGCAGCGGCGGTATCGGCGGCAGCGGACGCCAGACCACCAGCTATCTATTGAACGACACCGTGCTGATCGACGCCGGCACGGGTCTGGGCACTCTGTCGCTGGAGGCCATGGCACGCATCGACCATGTCGTGCTCACGCATGCGCATCTTGATCACATTGCCTGCCTGCCGCTGCTGGTGGATTCGGTCGCAGCCATGCGTCAAGCGCCATTACAGGTATGGGCGCTGCCTGAAGTCATCGCTATTCTGCGCGCACATATCTTCAATAATCAGATCTGGCCCGACTTCACTGTCATTCCCGATGCCGCGCACCCCTTCCTGCAACTCAACGCTCTACCTGCCGACGGCCTGACCCTCGCCGGGCTGCACTTCGCGGCCTTGCCTGCGCTGCATGGCATTCCCGCGTGCGGCTACAAGGTCAGCTCGGGCAATGCGACACTGGCGTTTTCCGGTGATACCAGCGACTGCGCTGGCTTTTGGGAAGCGGTTCTTGCGCTGCCTACACTCACCGCAGTCATCGTGGAATGCTCTTATCCATCGACCATGGCCAGCATGGCGGATTTATCCATGCACATGCATGCCGGTGCACTGGCGGAAAGATTACGCGCACTGCCGACCAGCACAGCCAGCGTGGTCATTCACCGCAAACCCGGATTTGAAGAAGCCATCGCCGCCGAATTATCTGCGGCACTGACAGGCCGGGATCTGCGATTGCCTCATCCCGGCGAGATATATCAGTTCGGCTGAGGTAGCCTTGCGGCCTTGCGGCCTCGATCTGACAGCAGCGGCATCAATACCGCGGTGTCACTGCGGCGACATCGCTGCGGCGACATCACTGCGGCGGCATCAATACGGCGATGTGACTGCGGCGATATCACTGCAGCGACATCACTGCGCCGATATCACTGCGGCGATGTCGCGGCGGCCGAGTCAGGCCTTCATAGCGTTGTGCATATAAAGCTGCAACAACAAGGCCTCGAGCACAGGCGTCGCGATACCGCCTTCTTTGGCCAGCAGATCACGCAGCCCCTGCGCAGTAATCTCCATACAGGTCGTCGCGCCGATGGCCTGGGCTGCCGCACTGCGCACACCCCCTGCAAGCAGCGCCTGCTCGCCAAATGAAGCACCCGCAGAGAGCAGCGCAATCTGATGATTGCGCTTGCGATCAATAATCGCGACCTGCCCCGACTGAATCACATAGAAACTCTTGGCAACATCACCGGGCTCGAATAGCACCTGGCCATCCGCATAATTGACCGCATTGAAGCCGCTCATGACAAAGTCTCCGGTGGCGATGAGAGATCGAGAATGCGCATGGTCGTGAAGCGGCAAATACCCTTGAGACCGGCGTTCAGACGCCGTACCTCGCGCAACGCACGATCGACCGGAATCACCTTGGTGGTCACCACCGTTTTCGCCACAGCATCCCACTGATAAACACCGTCGATCAGTCCCTCCGCCAGACCAAACACACTGCCCGGACCAAACAGATGGCTGCCCTTCTCGGTGGTAGCCACCACCTCGCCGGAAATGATCACATGCGCAAACACCGGATGCTCGCCACGCTGGGCAATCTTCTGACCGGGGTTAAATAAACCGGAGTTCAGCAAATCGCTTCCCCAGAGCTTGAAAAACAAGCGCTCTGCGCTGGAGAATTCATGATGATCATAGGCGTCATGCGCCTCGCGTGATTTGGGATCGGTAATTCCCAGTGCCTTGAAGCGCTGCACATCCAGCGCGAAGCGAAAGGTCTCTCCCTGCGAATTGGTGCTCATGGCAGTGTGATCCTGTTTTTATTATTCGGATAAAACCATCCACATTATAGGATCTGGCTAGTCTGCTTGTCAGCGATCAGCCTGCCTGAATACTCGAATTGTTTTTAAATTGAAAACATCGTCAATGCGCTTTGCAACGCGCTTATTAACTTCAGCAGCAAGCTGTAATAAGATACGCATTGCCTAAACGGCGCCCTGCCAAACAGCTGCGGGGCGCGCCCATTCACAACAGCCACACGATTTCCACCCAAAATAAAACTACCAGGGGAATCACATGGAAATATCAACAGCCATCGACATCCGCAGCGTGATGCAGACGTCCGGTGTCATCATGGCCTACAACGGCTCGGTGTCCGACGATCTCATGGTCACACTGGCCGACATCCTCAAGTCCCGCATGGAAGGACTCGATGACGCAAAACGCTCCCGCACGGTCTTCTCCGTATTCATGGAGGGCATGCAAAATCTCATCTGGCACGGTCGCACCAACCAGAACGCGAGCGGCATGGTGTGCATCTCCCAGCAAGATGGCGAGATCACCATCGTCTGCGGCAATCGCATCAATCGGTCAGACTCGGTAAAGCTCAAGGAGACCCTCGAACAGCTGCAGGCCGCCGACAAGGACACCATACGTCAGCTCTACCGCGAAGGTATGTCCCGCTCCAATGAGCACGAAGGTCCAGGCGCCGGTCTGGGACTGCTCGAAATTGCACGCCGCGCGTCACATCCGATTTCATTTGCTTTCATGGATATTGACGAGCTGCATGTTGATTTTTTTCTGGCCGCGCGGATTTAAGGAGGAGCAGCAATGAGTGATCTACATATCGCGGCAACCGATCGCACGCCAGAGATACAGCTTTCTGCCTCTCAGGGCATTTTCAGCATGCGCGGCGAATCATTTCCTGAAGATGTCGCTGCGTTTTACGGACAAGTCATCATGGCCATCGACGCCATGGCCAGCAGCATTCAAGGTCCGCTCAAGGTCGATGTCGCTATGGTCTACATCAACAGTTCGAGCATCAAGGCCATGTTCAGAATTTTTGAAGGGCTGGAAAACGTGCGCAAGCACGGCCATCCACTCAGCATCACCTGGCACTTTCAGGATGATGACGACATCATGCAAGAGCTGGGTGAAGACTTCAAAGATCGCTTCCCCGATCTGCCCATCGACGTACAGGCAAGCTAGGGAGACGCTGATTAACTCCACATTTTGTGGCGAGCCAGCGCAGCTGTGCGACGCGTGGACCAGCAAAATCAGGGGCTTGGTGCCATTGAGCTTGCCGCAAAAGTTACTGGGTTTATTTAATCAATGCGTTCCTAAGCGCCGGCCTCTTTGATGGAAGATCCTCTGTTTGACCTTTATGACCGCGAAAAGCGGTTACTGGCCGAGGGGCCGGAATTGCTGGCATCCGGCGATGATGAAGCCGTACGCGCGTTTGCGCATAGGCTGTTTGAACGCTTTGCCAAAGTTGTCAGAGAAAACGAAGATCTCACGCGTCATTCCGACCGTCAGGAACAACGACTGGTCAAACTCAACCAGAACCTGAAAACCCAGACACGCGAACTCGACGAACGCAAGACCGCACTCGAGGCCTTGTCCCGGCAGTTATCCAAATACCTGCCGCCGCAAATTCACGAAGCCCTGTTCGAGGGCAAGCATGACACCCGTATCGCTACACAGCGTAAAAAACTCACCGTTTTTTTCAGCGACATCAAGGGTTTCACCCAGACCTCGGAGAGCCTGCAGCCTGAAGCGCTGACCGAATACCTGAATGAATATTTTTCGGAGATGACGCAAATCGCAATCGATCACGGCGCCACCATCGACAAATACATGGGTGATGCAATGATGGTTTTTTTCGGTGATCCCGAAACACGCGGCGTGCGTGATGATGCGCGCGCTTGTCTGGAGATGGCGCTGCAGATGCATGAAAAACTCAAGATTCTGCACAAACGCTGGCGCGCCAGCGGCTTTGATCAGCCCTTCGAAGTTCGTATCGGCATCAACACCGGCTTTTGCAACGTGGGTAACTTTGGCAGTGAACAACGACTGTCGTACACCATCATCGGTGGCGAAGTAAATCTTGCCCAGCGCCTTGAATCACACGCCGATCCCGGCGGCATTCTCATGAGCTACGAAACCTGGGCCCATGTGCAGGACATGGTCGATGTCGAAGAGCGAGGTGCGATTCAGATGAAAGGCATCGCACGCGATGTCAGAACCTATGCGGTCAAAGGTCGGAAGGCGGCAGGTGAAGCACTGGTATTTTCGTATGACCACCCGGCGGGTGTATCGATTGATATCGATCCCACGACGCTGGATGCTGATGAGCGGGCACAGTTATCGGAAAAACTGACGACGCTGGCGGAGGCACTACGCCGACAATAATCGTGATAATCAGCTCAAGCAGCGCGTCGCTCAAAACTCGCCGCAGCAGCAAACTTCCAATGACTGCAAAACGGCTCCGGCAACGACGCCAGCTGCGCCTCATCCATCAAAGCCCCCTCAGGCACCGTAGGCAGCACCGAAGACAGCGGCACTGCCACGCCCGAAGCATTACGCACCATGAGGTGATCTGCCGTGATCTCGCCCGGCCGCTCCAGACCCGCGGCACCCACCAGTTCGGCCAATGCCTCTACCGTCAGCGCATGGAAATTTTTCACGCGCTCTGCTTTGTCAGTTACGACCAGCGCGCGCTGACGATTCGGATCTTGCGTGGCCACACCGGTCGGACAGTGATCCGTGTGACAGCTGCGCGACTGTATGCAACCCAGTGCAAACATGAACCCTCGCGCTGAATTGCACCAGTCAGCGCCCAGCGCCAACGCGCGTGCGATATCAAATGCAGAAATGATTTTGCCCGACACACCAATACGCACGCGGTCGCGCTTGCCTATACCCACCAGGGTGTTGTGCACCAGTCGCAGGCCTTCACGCATGGGCATACCCACATGATCGGAAAACTCCACCGGCGCAGCGCCCGTGCCGCCCTCGCTGCCATCGACCACAATGAAATCAGGATAGACATCGGTCTCCAGCATGGCCTTGGCCATCGCAAACCACTCCCAGGGCTGACCAATACACAACTTGAAGCCGACGGGTTTACCGCCTGAACGTTCGCGCAGATGCTGTATGAAACCCATCAGCTCCAGCGGCGTGGAAAACTCACTGTGCGCTGCGGGTGACACGCAATCCTGCCCCAGCGGCACACCACGTGTCGCCGCAATTTCAGGCGTCACTTTCGCAGCGGGCAGCACACCACCATGACCGGGCTTGGCTCCCTGAGACAGTTTGATCTCAATCATCTTCACCTGAGGCGATTGCGCTTGCTCGGCAAATTTGTCGGCATCAAAGCGTCCGGTCGACGTGCGGCAGCCAAAATAACCTGAACCAATCTCCCAGATCAGATCACCGCCATGTTCACGGTGATACGCAGATATTGAGCCCTCGCCCGTGTCATGCGCAAAACCGCCCATCTTCGCACCGCGATTCAGCGCACGAATCGCATTGGGTGAGAGCGAACCAAAACTCATGGCAGAAATATTGAATATCGATGCCTCATACGCCTGCGTGCATTGCGGACCACCGATACGCACGCGAAAGGTTTTCGGATCCGCATGACGAGGCACGGAAGAGTGTCCTATCCACTCGCTGCTGGGTTCATACACCGCCTTGATGGTGCCGAAACCACGCTTGTCATTAACTTTTTTCGCACGCGAATACACCATCGCACGCTGATTGCGCGAGAAAGGCAGTTTTTCTTCGTCACTCTCCAGAAAATATTGCCGAATCTCGGGACGTATATATTCGAGCATGAAGCGCAAATGACCAGATACCGGATAATTGCGCAGAATGGCGTGGCGATCCTGTCGATAGTCAAACCAGCCCAGAATGAATAGGCCAAGACAAATCGCCGACAAGAGCCATGAGAACGGCAGGAATACAATGATTCCGAAGCCCGATAGCACCCAAGGCAAAAAGCGAGAATGTTCAGACATGCGTTGTCTCCTGAACTTTTATGTTTTAATTTTGATGAATTCCCTGGAGTCTCCATCAAAATGCTGCTGACAGCGCTGAGATCAGCTTGCCCGCGACCGCGACGCTGACTTTGATAGAGACGCTTGGAACCAATCACACCTCCATACGAGGAGATGACATGAAACGATTTTTTCTGGTACTGCCACTGGCCGCCGGCCTCTTCACCGCGCCCGCACGTGCCGATCATACCGTAACGATGCAATTGGCCGATGAACAAGGTGCAGGTCGCACCATCGGCAGCATCGTCATCACCGAATCGCGCTATGGCGTCGTGTTCACGCCAGAGCTAACGGGCCTGCAACCCGGTGTCTATGGATTCCATGTGCACGAGAAGCCCTCGTGTACCCCCGCTGAAAAAGACGGCAAGATGGTACCGGCGCTGGGCGCCGGCCCTCACTACGACCCGACCGGCAGCAAGAAACATGGCACGCCCTGGGGTGACGGCCATCTGGGCGACCTGCCCGCGCTAGCCGTGTCCGCCAATGGCAATGCGGTGAACCCCGTGCTGGCTCCCCGACTCAAGCTGGCCGACCTGAAGGGCCGCTCGCTGATGATTCATGCGGGTGGGGACAATCATGCAGATCATCCGGCCCCGCTGGGGGGTGGTGGGGCGCGTATGGCTTGTGGGGTGATTCAGTGAATTGAGGGGTGAGAACTGAGGTTTGACCGCAATGCTCGTTTCGCGGGCGGGTGTCGCCTGAAAAAAAATTTTTAGGTATGCGACGAAAGACACTGGATCCCGGCTTTCGCCGGGATGACGTTTGAACAGCTGTTGGCCTCAAAATGGTCATCACCTGCATGCGATGACGGTAGTCGTTGAGGCTTCCGTAGAACTCCCACCGTCATCCCGGCGAAAGCCGGGATCCAGCGTCGTTGCCTTTGTAGTCGTTGCCTTTGTAGTCGTTGCCTTTGTAGTCGTTAACGCAATCAACAACAAATCCAAATCAGCTCAGTCCCAAAAACGCCGAACCCGCCGCATCAATTAAATTCCACATCCACCGCAGGATTCCCAGGCAAACCCACATACTGCAGCTTAACCTTCATGCCCGGCTTGGTGGGCTGCGGCGGAATGAAACCACCGAGGCTGAGCAAGTCACCTTTCTTGAGCGTGATGCCGTCTTTTTTCAATTCACGTGCCAGCCACATGGCAGCGTTGATCGGATTACCCATCAAGGCGCTACCCTGTGCGCGTCCGAGCTCTTTGCCACCTGCATTTTCATCGGTCAATATCACTGTCATGTTCGCCAATGCATCGAGAAAGGCCTGACTTTTCACGACAGGGATTTCCATACCCAGCACACCACCACGGAAAGCGACATTGGTCGCAATCATCGCTGTGCCACTAAATTGTCCTTCGAGCATGAGATCCGGCAGTTCAATGAAAGGCACAATGCCTTCCAGATACGACAGCGCCTCCAGCGGTGTTGCTGCGTCAGCCAATCGCGGATCGTTGACTTCGACGATAAAGTCCGCCTCATACAAAGGACGTGCACCAAAATCTGCGGGCAGTATCGCAACGATGTCAACCATATTGCGGTCGTACATATAGCCCCACTTGGGTCCGCTCACACCAAAACGCTCTTGCAGCGCCGGGTTGGTAAAGGCCGCTTTATAGCCGACCAGTTCGCCCAGTGCCACCTTCAGTTTCTCACCCAGCTTGCGTTTGGCGCATTCGGCATCCGCAAGACTGAGATCATTACCAAAGCCCTTGCTGATTTTGCGTTTGTTGAAATCATCGACATAGGCAGCGACCGCAGCGTCATCAGGACACGCCGCCTGCACCGAAGCGCAAGACAACATCAAAGCCAACAGGCTGTAGCGAAAATTCATGAATTCAGTCTCCTATCGAATCAAAAGGCGCCCACAGCGCCTTTTTCGTTCAAGCTTAACACGCAGCCTTGGAGGCTCTGACAAAAAGCTGCTCGCTAGGCGCACCGCCGCAGACAGTACGGTGGTACGACAAGGCGGTGCAACAACACTAGCGGGTTTTTGTTAGAGCCTCTCAGAGCCTGTTTCCTTAGGTCGATGGCAAGGCGCACCGATGAAGACAGTACGGTGATACGACAAGGCGGTGCAACAACGCTAGCGGGTTTTTTTCAGAGCCTCTCAGAGCCTGTTTCCTTAGGTCGATGGCAAGGCGCACCGACGAAGACAGTACAGCTCGTACGGCTAGGAGGTGCAACGCCGCCAGCGGCCTAAGGAGACAGGCTCTGAGGGTTAACGGCGCCAGAAATCAGGGCTGAACACCACAATCAGCGTGAACAGTTCCAAACGACCCAGCAGCATCGCCACCGAGCACACCCAGGTCTGAAAATCATTCAGCACCGCGAAGGTGGTTGCCGGCCCCACCAGATTCAAGCCCGGCCCCGTACTGTTGATGCACGCAATAATCGCCGTAAAGCCGGTGACCACATCGGCACCGCTGAACAGCATCATCATCGTGCAAACAATGATGGTCGCGCCATACAAAAACACGAACGCCAAAATCGAATACAGCACCGACGTGCCGAAGGTGCGGCCATTGAGCTTGATCACCACCTGCAGACGCGGGTGTATCAGTCGCCGTAATTCACCATAACTTTGTTTCAGCAACAGCTGCGCACGCACCATCTTGATGCCACCACCGGTGGAACCCGCAGCCGTCGCAAAACAACATAGAAACAGCATGAAGACCGGCGCGAACACGGGCCACAAGTTGTAGTCTGTCGTCGCAAATCCGGTGGTGGTCGCAATGGATACCACATTGAAACTCGCAAAACGCAGCGCTGTCAGAAAATCGCTGTACGTGTTTTCACGCCACAGGTAGTACGCAACCAGCAGCACGCTCCCTATCATCAGCAGCCAGAACGCATGCGCCTCGCGATCAATGCGATACGGGTTGATCGTACGACGCGTCAGTGCCAGAAAATGCGTGGAAAAATTTATCCCTGCCAGCAGCATGAAAAACACGGCAATCGCTTCCAGCAGCGGCGAATTAAAATGCCCAAAGCTCGCGTCATGCGAAGAAAATCCACCAAGCCCCATCGTGGCAAACGCGTGCATCACTGCATCAGCAAAGCTCATGCCGCCCCACCAGAACGCAAGGATATTTGCGGTCGTAATCAAACCATACACACCCCACAAGCCTTTCGCCGTCTGGGCGATACGTGGCGTGAGCTTGTCATCTTTCATGGGTCCCGGTGTCTCAGCCTTGAAGGCCTGACTGCCACCCACACCCAGGAGCGGCAGAATGGCCACCGACAACACCACCACACCCATGCCGCCGACCCAGTTCATGAAGCAGCGCCAGAAATTGATCGACAGCGGCAGCTTGTCCAGATCACTCAATACCGTTGCACCACAGGTCGTCAAGCCCGACACCGATTCAAAATACGCATCCGTAATCGACAAACCCGGAATCTGAAACAGCAAAGGCAGGCTTGCAAAGGCCGGTGCCACCGCCCAGGTCAGCGCAGCCAGCAAAAAACCATCACGCACCTG
>JAIXXZ010000077.1 GCA_027490465.1 Oxalobacteraceae bacterium | reverse complement strand
TGACAGCTGGTGCCTCGGGTCGGAATCGAACCGACACTCCTTGCGGAACCGGATTTTGAGTCCGGCGCGTCTACCAATTTCACCACCGAGGCGTTGGCAGAATTTTACCAGAACTCTGCCTTGCTTCAGCGCGGATACAGGCCAGCGTTCGCTAGCCAGCTGGGCTTATTGCATATGCTGTCCGCCATTGATCGCGATATTGGCGCCTGTTAGGAAGGCGGCCTCATCGGAAGCGAGATAGGCGACCAGCCCGGCGACTTCTTCTGGTTTGCCCAAACGACCCATAGGAATTTGCGGAATGATTTTGCTGTCCAGTACGTCTTGTGGGATGGCCGTCACCATTTTGGTGCCGATATAGCCGGGTGAAATTGTGTTGACGGTCACACCTTTGCGTGCCACCTCCAGCGCGAGGGCCTTGCTGAAACCATGCATGCCGGCTTTTGCTGCCGAATAGTTCGTCTGGCCGAATGCGCCTTTCTGTCCATTGACCGATGAGATATTGATGATGCGTCCCCAGCCACGATCGGTCATGCCGTCGCAGACCGGCTTGGTCATGTTGAACACCGAGTCCAGATTGGTTTTCATGACTGCATCCCAATTGGTCTTGTCCATTTTCTTGAATGTCATATCGCGCGTGATACCCGCATTGTTAACGAGTACATCGACCGGCCCCATATCTTTGGTGATGTGCGAAATGCATTCCTGCGCTGATTCAAAGCTGGCGACGTCGCAGGGATAGGCACGGAAGTGATAGCCCTTGGCTTTCATTTCTTCAAGCCATGCTGACACCTTTGTGTTGCCGGGTGAGTAGGTGGTGGCGACGTCATATCCCATGTCAGCCATTTTCATGCAAATAGCTTCACCCAGACCGCCCATGCCACCCGTGACTAACGTAACTCGACTCATATGTCCTCCTTATTGTGATGTCATTCATTTGGCAGTGTGATGCTCGCTGCACTGCCTGTTAAAAATCAGCGTTCTATTGCCAGGGCGACGCCCATGCCGCCACCGATACACAAACTGGCCAGGCCGCGCTTGGCATCGCGTCGGATCATCTCGTGGATCAGCGTCACCAATATCCGGCAGCCCGATGCGCCGATCGGATGTCCGATCGCGATCGCGCCGCCATTCACATTAATCTTGCTGGTATCCCAGCCCATTTCCTTGTTGACGGCGATCGCCTGTGCAGCGAAAGCCTCATTGATCTCCATGAGATCCAGATCTTGCGGCGTCCAACCTGCGCGTTTGAGGCACAACTGACTGGCCGATACCGGCCCCATGCCCATGATGCTGGGGTCCAGTCCGGCGGATGCATGAGCGCGTATCTTGGCCAAGGGTTTCAGGCCGAGCTGGCTCGCTTTGCTGGCGCTCATCATCATCACTGCGGCGGCGCCGTCATTGATACCGGATGCATTGCCTGCGGTGACCGTACCTTCCTTGTTGAACGCAGGGCGCAGCGAAGACAAAGCCTCTAGCGTACTGCCTGCCTTGATGTATTCGTCGCTGTCGAAAATGATGCTGCCCTTTTTGCCGGCAATCTCCAGTGGCAGGATTTCGTCTTTGAATTTACCGGCCTTTTGCGCAGCTTCCGCTTTGTTTTGTGAGGCGAGCGCGAATTCATCTTGCTCGGTGCGTGAAACATTGAATTTCTTTGCGACGTTCTCTGCAGTGACGCCCATGTGATACTGGTTATAGACATCCCAGAGACCATCGACAATCATCGTGTCCGTCAGTTTGGTATCACCCATGCGAAAGCCGTCACGTGAATTATTCAACACATGGGGCGATGCGCTCATGTTTTCCTGCCCACCTGCAATGATGATCTCGGCATCGCCGCAACGCAGCGCTTGCGCTGCCAGGTGCGTGGCCTTGAGTCCGCTACCGCAGACTTTGTTAATGGTCATGGCAGGCACATGATCCGGCAGCCCGCCGCGTATAACTGCCTGGCGGGCAGCGTTTTGTCCCACACCTGCGGTCAGTACTTGTCCGAGAATCACTTCGCTGATCAGTGCGGGGTCGACGCCGGTTTGCGTGAGCAAACCCTTGATGACATGCGCGCCCAATTCGGTCGCCGGTATCTTGGCGAGCGTTCCTCCAAACTTGCCCACCCCGGTTCTGGCGGCAGCGACGATGACGATTTCATCCATTATTTTTCTCCGGTGACTGAATCTATGCTCTGTGAGCCAAAAACTGATACTCAGGCGGTCCGACATGATGCATAGGCGGATCGCGAAAAGCGGTCTATCTTAAAGACGGGCTGTTACAGGCAATTGACACTGGTCAAGCCTTTCCCAGATCAGTGACCAGGCGAATAGCTCGACTCCAGCGCGCATTCCATGCAAACCAATACCCTGCATAGAACGAATTGCGATAAACGGAATTGTGAAGGGGGCCGGGCAGCGGCCGGGATCGCAAGCTTGCCCATCACTGTGGGTGCTGCGCCCGGTAATTTTGTTGTTTGACCTGCTGCGTCGATATACGGGCATGATATCCCGGCGCTTGGCGTCGGGGAAGGAAATTTCACGCCTGAAAAGCCAATAGGCACGAAATTCAAAGGGAGGTTATCAAATTAAGATGGGTTTTCGACCGTAACTCCGCTCAGCTTTCGGACGGTGAGATGTTGTTTCATTAAAGCTTTGCTGAGAATCTTGTAAGTATCCATATCGAACACCGGTCGCGCGGGCGATTTTTCCATCAGATCCTGCAGCGCTTCGTCAGATTCTGCCGTACCCAGATAACACCAGTTATTCACCAAATGTACGGCGGTCTTGCCACTGCCGCCCTGTTCAATCAGGCCCACTGCACCTTCGTAAGGCCAGGTTTTCACGCGCAGTCCGGAGAGCGCTGTCAGCAAGCGCGCGTGATGCAAGGCTTCAGCTTCCTTGCCGATGCACACGCCTTTGCAGCGCTGCAGCTGCCATCCGAAACAGGGTTTGTTGGATTGTGCGCGACCTTCGAGGCCGAGTTGCACCAGGCAGAGCTGATGATGTTCGGCGAGTTCTCGCAATGTGCTTTCGGCCTTGCGTTTGGAACTGAACAAGCCATAGACGCTATCGGTGCGGCCGAAATCTGCATCACTCGCATAGCTGAGCTCCGGCGCTGCATGAACGCCCGCATCATCCTTGAGTCGCCAGGAGCACAAACTACCCTGACGTCGCAATTTGCGGTTGTGAATGGGTTGCAGGGATTTCACCAGTTGTGCCTCGAGCAGCAGTGCACCGATTTCACCCACGGTTTCGCGCCATTCGATGCGATGCAGTTGCTGTGAAAGGCGCATTTCTTTGTAGAGCTTGTGGTCGGCACTGAAGTGCGACATCACGCGCTGCCGCAGATGCACACTTTTTCCGACATAAAGCGGAAGATCATTTTCGCCATAAAACAAATAAACGCCCGGTGTGTCGGGTAAATGATCCAGTGTGTCGCTGGGCAGATGCGATGGAAGACTGGGGCGCTGCAACAAGGTCTTCAGGGTGGGCATCAGCACATCCTGCGGTATTTGTTGCCCCAGTTTTTGCCAGAACTGCCAGATCAGATCCGCGTCAGCTAGTGCGCGGTGTCGTGCATCTGGTTTGAGTTGATGTCGTGTAATCAGGACGTCAAGATTGTGGCGCGACTCTGCAGGAAAAAGTGCGCGTGACAGTTTGACGGTACACAGCACCTCGGAACGAAAGCTGTAGCCAGCCTCACTAAAAGCATTGCGCAGAAAGCCGTAATCAAAGCGAGCATTGTGTGCAATGAACAAGGCATCCTGCAGACGCTCATGCAATGCTGCTGCCAGTTGTGCAAAAGTAGGCGCGGACCGCACCATCTCATTGCTGATGCCCGTCAAGCCCTGAATGAACGCCGGAATCGATACGCCCGGATTGACCAGGCTGGACCAGTGCGTAGCGTTGCCGCTGCGGTCAACTTCGACCAGTCCGATTTCGGTAATGCGGTCTACGGCCGGATTCGCACCCGTGGTTTCCAGATCGATGAAGATCAGTTTCTCAAAGTCCATGCAGGAAGAATGTGCAGAGTCAAACATTGCCGCGATCGATACGCGAAATTGAGAGTCTAGACCTTTTCAAGGGTATCGTCAGGAAAGGGACAATTATGGAATCACAAGTCACGGACTGGGGCGCTTCACTGATGGCATCACTGACCAGCGCCATGTCGCTTTTCTTTGCTGCCATACCGCGCCTGTTTGGCTTTATCGTCATCGTCATTGTGGGATGGATAGTCTCCGCGCTGCTGGCCAAGGCAATCGCTATGTTGTTGCGCAAAGCGCATTTCAATCAACTGGCTGAACGTTCAGGATTTGCGGATTTTGTCAGCAAGACCGGTACCGAAACCGATTCAGCCGGCATGATTGCGTCCATCGCGAACTGGTTTGTGCGCCTGATTGTGCTGGTCGTTGCCTTTGATGCACTGGGTTTACCCGCGGTATCGGAGGTATTGCGTGATCTCTTGCTGTGGCTACCCAATCTCGCGGTTGCACTGGTCGTGCTGGTCATTGGTGGCATCGCTGCCAATGCGGTATCGAAGCTTGTACGCGGTATGACGGCCGAAGCAGATCTCGATAATCCTGATTTCCTCGCCAAACTGGCGTCGATGGCGGTGTGGGCATTTACCGTCGTGGTGGCCGTGAGTCAGATTGGTGTGGCAACGACTCTGGTCAATATGCTGTTCATGGCTGTGGTGGGTGCGTTTGCACTGGCGCTGGGGCTTGCTTTTGGTTTGGGTGGCCGCGATACGGCCAGCGAAATCATTCGTAACTGGGACCGACGCGCGCGCACCAAGCGAAGCAAAACAGACAAAGCAGTGAGCGCCGACAGAGCAAGCGATGCTATGCCAAAAAAAGGTAGTTGAAGTGAGCCAGGCGGCGCTCGCGCTCGCCGCCCGGTTTCATCGGGCTTAATTGCCCCAGCTATCTTTCAAGGTCACGATGCGGTTAAACACCGGCTTGCCGGGCGCAGAGTCAATGCGGTCGGCAACGAAATAGCCATGACGTTCGAATTGAAATCTGTCATCCGGGTTCGCTTTGTCTGCGCCGACTTCGAGATAGGCGTTGATCACGGACTTGGCATTGGGATTGAGTGACTGCTTGAAATCCTTGCCGCCAGCATCCGGGTGCGGATCGGTGAACAAGCGATCATAGAGACGCACTTCCGCTGCCACGGACTGCGCTGCAGATACCCAGTGGATATTGCCCTTGACCTTGTAAGTTGAGGCGCCATCGGTACCGCTCTTGCTGTCCGGGTAGTAGTTGCAATGCACGGCAATTACTTTGCCCGAGGCGTCTTTATCGCAGCCCGTGCACTCGACCACATAGCCATAGCGCAGTCGGACCTTGTTGCCCGGGAAAAGACGGAAGTAGCCTTTCTCGGGCACTTCCATGAAATCTTCCTGCTCTATCCACAGTTCGCGGCTGATCGGGAACTGACGGTTGCCACGCTCGGGGTGATGCGGATGCACCGGCGCGCTGCAAGCTTCGGTGTGCGCTTCCGGGAAATTATCGATGATGAGTTTGAGTGGATTGAGTACGCACACGATGCGAGCTGCCTTCTCATCCAGATCATCGCGCAGAGCACCTTCCAGCGTACTCATGTCGATCCAGCTATCGGCTTTCGCGACACCAATACGTTCAGCAAACAGCTGCAAGGATTCCGGCGTAAAACCACGACGGCGTATGCCGACAATCGTTGGCATGCGGGGATCATCCCAGCCATCAACAATCTTTTCTTCGACCAGTTGCAACAACTTTCGCTTGCTGGTGATCGCATACGTCAGGTTCAGGCGCGCGAATTCATATTGCTGTGGCAGGGGTTTTTTGAAAAAACCGCCTTCGGCGAGTCGCTCCAGTATCCAGTCGTAAAACGGTCTATGGTCCTGAAACTCCAGCGTGCACAGCGAATGGGTAATGTTTTCTATCGCATCTGAAATCGGGTGTGCATAGTCATACATGGGATAGATGCACCATTTGTCGCCGGTGCGATGATGATGCGCATGACGTATTCGATAGATGGCCGGATCGCGCATATTCATGTTGGGCGAGGCCATGTCGATTTTCGCGCGCAGTATGTGCTGACCATCGGCGAACTCGCCCGCCTTCATGCGACGCAGCAGATCCAGCGAATCTGCTGCAGGGCGATCACGGAACGGTGAATTTTTGCCCGGTTCGCTGAAGCTGCCGCGATTGGCGGCCATGTCGTCTGCTGACTGGCTGTCGACATACGCATGGCCAGCGGTAATCAGCCATTCGGCCATTTCATAGAGTTGATCGAAATAATCGCTGGCAAAATACTGATGGGTGTCAGTGTGCTCTTGCCAGGAAAATCCCAACCACTGCACGCTGTCGATAATGGTGTCGACGTATTCCTGTTCTTCTTTGGTTGGATTGGTATCATCAAAACGCAAGTGGCAGCGGCCATCGTAGTCGCGCGCCATGCCGAAATTCAGGCAGATGGATTTTGCGTGGCCGATATGCAGGTAGCCGTTAGGCTCAGGTGGAAAACGCGTGATTACCTTGGGCAGTGCTTTGCCTTGCTTGTCCACGCGGCCTGCATATTTACCGCTGGCTGTGTCTGCATCCACAATTGCGCGCAAAAAATTGGATGGCGCCGCTGGCGCGTTGTGACTGCTGTCGTTACCCATGGGATGATGGCAAGGCGAGGAAGAAAATAGACCACAATTTTACAGTAGGCAGCGCAGCGCATCATGGCGGGAGACAGATCAGTGTGGAACTATCCCAATGTATTGGCTCATCGGGGCGGAGGAATACTCGCGCCCGAGAACACGATGGCGGCGCTGCGTTGTGCTGTTGCTCTTGGTTTTCACGCGGTTGAATTCGATGTGATGGCCGTTCGCGGTGACAGTCTGGTGCTGATGCATGATCACGTTCTGGGGCGTACTGTCGCAGGCGAGGGTCGGGTTTCGGATTTCACGCTGCATGAACTCGTGGCGATGGACGCGGGCGCTTGGTATTCTCCGGCATTTCGCGGCGAGCTCGTGGCGGGTTTTGCCGATGCTGCTGCATTCTGCCTTGCACATGACGTGTGGATGAATGCCGAAATCAAGCCTGCACCCGGCACCGATATCCGTACCGGTTATCTGGTGGGTCAGGCCTGCGCGCGCCTGCCTGCGGCAAGCGTACTGCTGTCCTCATTTTCCATCGAAGCCTTGCTGGCAGCGCAGGACGCTGCGCCCGAGGTGCCGCGCGCCTGGCTGGTGGATGCCGTTCCCGATGACTGGGCGTCCACGTTGCGGCGATTGGGTGCCTCGGCCTTGCATGTGAACGCCCGATGGTTGACCGCAACCCAGGCAGTTGCGATCAAAGACGCTGGATACGGATTATTTTGTTACACGGTAAATGAACCCGATCAAGCGCGTGCATTACGCGCGATCGGTGTTGACGCCATTTGCACCGACAGGCTTGACTTAATCGGTGCCCATTTTTTTGATGATGCTTCTCGGGCTTAATTTTTCGGCAAGTATGTGGCCGCTAACGCAGATTCACAGAGGAGCTTCAAAGCCCCTTCACGTATAATCACTGGCTTTCCGGGGCCCGCCCCGCCGCTCCGAAAACGGTCAATCAAGCGCTCATGAACTCGTCAGAAATACGGGATAAATTCCTCAGTTTTTTTGCTTCCAAAGGCCACACGGTCGTGCGGTCGTCCCCTCTGGTTCCCGGTAATGACCCCACCCTGTTGTTTACCAACTCTGGCATGGTGCAGTTCAAGGATGTATTCCTGGGCACCGACAAGCGCGATTATGTTCGAGCAGCCTCTGTTCAGCGTTGTCTCCGCGCGGGCGGCAAGCACAATGATCTGGAAAATGTCGGTTACACCGCGCGGCATCACACTTTCTTTGAAATGCTGGGCAACTGGTCTTTCGGTGACTACTTCAAGCGCGATTCGCTGAAATGGGCTTACGAGCTGCTGACCCAGGTCTATGGTCTGCCGGCCGAGAAGCTTTGGGCTACCGTTTATCACACGGATGACGAGGCCTACGATATCTGGGTAAACGAGATCGGATTGCCGCCAGAGCGCGTCGTTCGCATCGGCGACAACAAGGGAGCGCCTTTTGCCTCGGATAATTTCTGGCAGATGGCCGATACCGGCCCCTGCGGACCGTGTTCCGAAATCTTTTTTGACCACGGACCCGATATCTGGGGTGGCCCGCCCGGCAGCGCCGAGGAAGATGGCGATCGCTACATCGAAATCTGGAACAATGTTTTCATGCAGTTCGATCGTCAGATCGATCCGGTGACTGGCGAGGCAACGCTCACGCCGCTGCCTGCGCCCTGCGTGGACACCGGCATGGGTCTGGAGCGGCTGGCGGCCATTCTGCAGCATGTACACAGCAACTATGAAATCGATCTGTTTCAGCGGCTGATCGCGGCGGCTGCGCGCGAAACCGGCATCAAAGATTTGAGCCATAGCTCACTGCGTGTGATTGCCGATCACATTCGCGCCTGTGCGTTCCTGATTGTTGATGGTGTCGTTCCCGGCAGCGAAGGGCGCGCTTATGTGCTGCGCCGTATCGTGCGACGCGCGCTACGCCATGGAAACAAGCTCGGACAAAAGAAACCCTTCTTTTACAAACTGATCCCCGATCTCGTCGCCGAAATGGGCGCGGCCTATCCCGAGCTGGCCGAGGCCGCTGATCGCGTAGCGCTGGTGTTGAAGCAGGAAGAAGAACGTTTCGGCGAGACGCTGGAAAACGGCATGAAAATACTCGAGGCCGCGCTGGCGAAAGATCCTCTGCGTCTCGACGGCAAGACGGCTTTCTCGCTCTATGACACGTATGGCTTTCCGCTGGATCTGACAGCGGATATTTGCCGCGAACGCGATGTCACGCTGGATGAAGCCGGTTTTCATGAAGCGATGGAAAAACAGAAATCGACGGCGCGCGCAGCAGGCAAATTCGAAATGGCGGCCAGTCTGGAGTATGCCGGTCCGAAAACCGCATTCAAGGGCTATGACACACTGGCAGATGAGGCCACGGTGCTGGCGATTTATGTTGACGGCCACTCGGTGAAAGAACTGGCGGCTGGGCAGGACGCGGTAGTGGTCCTGGATCACACGCCGTTTTATGCGGAATCCGGCGGTCAGGCAGGCGATGTCGGTGTTATCGAGGCGGGTCATGCCTCATTCGAAGTCCGCGACACGCAAAAAATTCAGCCCGACGTCTTCGGCCATCACGGGACGCTGGCTAGCGGCAAGCTGGCCGTCGGCGACAAGATCAGCACCCGAGTCAACGTGATGGTGCGCGCGGCAACCATGCGCAATCACTCGGCCACGCATCTGATGCACAAGGCCTTGCGGACGGTGTTGGGTAGTCATGTCGTGCAAAAAGGCTCGCTGGTAGATGCCGACAAGACGCGTTTCGACTTCAGCCACAACGCCCCGCTGACGGCAGACGAGATTCGTCGCATCGAAGCGCTCGTCAATCATGAAATTCTCGACAATGCCGCAACTAGCGCACAGCTGATGTCCTATGACGATGCGATTCGCCAGGGCGCGATGGCCTTGTTTGGCGAGAAGTACGGTGATCATGTGCGTGTGCTCGGCATTGGTTCATCGACCGAACTGTGCGGCGGTACCCACGTCAATCGCACCGGCGATATTGGTTTGTTCAAGATCGTGTCCGAAGGTGGCGTGGCGGCCGGTATACGTCGCGTCGAAGCCGTCACGGGTGAAAACGCGCTTGCGCTCGTGCAGTCGCTGGCGGCGCGTGTCAATGAAGCTGCTGCCGCGCTCAAAGTGCAGCCCGATGAAATTACCCAGCGTATCGCGCAGGTTCAGGATCAGGTGAAATCGCTCGAAAAAGAGCTGGCATCACTTAAGGCGCGCATGGCATCAGGGCAGGGTGACGAGCTGCTGTCGCAGGCGGTGGATATGCATGGCATCAAGGTGCTGGCAGCGACGCTGGAAGGCGCCGATGTCGCAACCCTGCGTCAGGTAATGGACAAGATGAAGGACAAGCTCAAGACCGCTGCCATCGTGCTCGCCTCTGTGGCCGATGGCAAGGTCACGCTGATTGCCGGTGTGACCGCCGACGCAACCTCAAAGGTCAAAGCGGGTGAGCTGGTGAATTTCGTTGCGCAACAGGTCGGCGGCAAGGGCGGCGGTCGCGCCGACATGGCGCAGGCGGGTGGTACGGACCCGAGTGCCTTGCCGGCCGCGCTGGCAGCGGTGGGTGCCTGGGTTGGCGAGCGCGTCGGCTAGTGGACTTTCGTTTTTGTCCCATGTGCGCAGCCCCCCTTGTGCTGCGCACGGACGGTGAGGCCGGCGCTGATGGCGACAAGGCGCGGCTCGCTTGCCCGGATGGTCACTGGACGCACTGGGATAACCCGCTGCCCGTCCTGGCGGCGCTGGTCGAAATCGAAGGAAAAATCCTGTTGGCCCGAAATGCGGCCTGGGGCCCGAAAAATTTTGCGCTGATCACCGGCTTCATGGAGCGCGGCGAGACGCCAGAGCAGGGTGTGGCGCGTGAGCTGAAAGAAGAAACCGGCCTGCATGCCGAGGTGACGACGCTGATCGGCGTGTATGAATTCATACGCAAGAATGAGCTGATCATTGCTTACCACGTCAAGGCCTCGGGCGAGATCAGGCTGTCGCCGGAACTGGTGGAGGTTCGGCTGGTATCGCCTGAAAAACTGCGTCCCTGGCGGGCGGGTACAGGCTATGCGATGGCTGACTGGATGCGCGGCCGCGGACTGGAGCCGGAATTTCTTGATTGGGGCACGCAAGCGCCCGCCAATGAGTAATCTGCTGAGAAAAACGCGATGGAATTTCAAAAAGACCTGGACGCACGCGGACTGAACTGCCCGCTGCCTATTCTCAAAGCCAAAAAAGCGCTGGCCGACATGCAGAGCGGCGATGTGCTGCGCGTTCTGGCCACCGATCCGGGTTCGGTGCGCGACTTTGGCGCTTTTGCCCGCCAAACGGGCAATGAACTGCTCGGCCACGAAGAGGCGAACAAGGAATTTACGTTCTTCCTCAAGCGCAAGTAAACCGACGCAGTTTTTCCACAGAACCGAACGACCGTGCGTAAATTTTGCGCGACCGGTCTTTCTTATCTATAATCGCGCTTTACGTTAACGTCAATTTGCTCCCAAGGATTCCCATGAAGGTACTGGTTCCAGTCAAGCGCGTGGTCGACTACAACGTCAAAGTACGTGTGAAGTCCGATGGCACGGGCGTCGATATCGCCAATGTCAAAATGTCCATGAATCCCTTTGATGAGATCGCGGTGGAAGAAGCGATGCGTCTGAAGGAAGCCGGCAAGGCGACCGAAGTGATCGCGGTCTCCTGTGGTGTCACACAGTGCCAGGAGACATTGCGAACCGCCATGGCGATTGGCGCGGATCGCGCGATTCTGGCCGAAACCGATGCCGACCTTCAGCCACTTGCCGTGGCTAAATTACTCAAAGCGATCGCGGACAAGGAGCAGCCTCAACTCATCATCCTTGGTAAACAGGCGATTGATGACGACTGCAATCAGACCGGACAAATGCTCGCTGCATTGCTGGGCTGGCCGCAGGCGACTTTCGCTTCGAAACTAGTGATCGAAGACGGCAAAGCCGTCGTCACGCGTGAAGTCGATGGCGGTCTTGAGACACTGTCGCTCAGCCTTCCAGCCATCGTTACGACTGATCTGCGGCTCAATGAGCCCCGCTACGTGACTCTGCCAAACATCATGAAGGCAAAGAAAAAGACCCTGGATGTGATGACGCCCGATGCGCTGGGTGTGGATGTGGCGCCGCGTCTGAAGACCCTCAAAGTTACCGAGCCCGCCAAACGTACTGCGGGCACCATGGTCCCTGATATCGCCACGCTGGTAGCGAAACTCAGGAATGAAGCCAAAGTCATCTGAACGATCAAGGACACACTCTCATGGCCGCACTCGTCATTGCCGAACACGATAATGGCTCGCTCAAAGCGAGCACTGCGCACACGATCACTGCAGCAGCGCGCTGCAGTGATGAGATTCATGTACTGATTGCCGGCCATGCCTGCGATGCCGCTGCTGCGGCAGCCGCGCAATTGGCGGGCGTCAGCAAGGTACTGGTCGCCGAAGGCGAGCAGTTTGCCAACGGTCTCGCAGAGAATGTCGCCGAACAGGCGCTCGCGCTTGCGGCTTCCTACTCGCACATCCTCGCGCCGGCGACTGCTTACGGCAAAAATATTTTGCCGCGCGTTGCAGCTCGCCTTGATGTGGGCCAGATTTCCGAAATCACCAAAGTCGAGTCACCGGATACGTTCGAGCGCCCGATTTATGCGGGTAATGCGATTGCGACCGTGCAGTCGGTTGATGCGATCAAGGTGATCACCGTGCGCGCGACAGGATTTGATGCGGCAGGCACGGGTGGCAGTGCAGCGATTGAAAAAATCAGCGCTGTTGCTGACTCGGGTACATCCGCCTTCGTGTCACGCGAGCTGGCGAAATCGGATCGGCCTGAACTGACGGCGGCCAAAGTGATTGTGTCCGGCGGTCGCGGTATGGGATCCGCTGAAAATTTCGCGATTCTCGAACCGCTCGCCGACAAGCTTGGCGCTGCGATGGGCGCTTCGCGTGCTGCCGTCGATGCCGGCTATGTGCCCAACGATTGGCAGGTGGGTCAGACGGGCAAGATCGTTGCGCCTCAGTTGTATATCGCCGTGGGTATTTCCGGTGCGATTCAGCATCTGGCCGGCATGAAAGATTCAAAAACTATCGTGGCCATCAACAAAGATCCTGAGGCGCCGATTTTCAGCGTCGCAGATTATGGTTTGGTCGGTGATTTGTTCGAGGCCGTGCCGGCGCTGGTCAAAGAACTCGGCTGATCGTCTGGCCTGATGATAGTCAGGTCTCAGCATCGTTAAAATTTTTTTCAGGGGATCGTATGAGCTACGTCGCACCGATGAAAGACATGGTGTTCGTCATGAACGAACTTGCGGGCTTGTCGGCGATCAGCCAGCTGCCCGGCTGTGAGGATGCGACGCCCGAAACGGCAGAAGCGGTTCTTGAGGAAAACGCGCGGTTTTGTGCTGAAGTGGTTGCGCCTCTGAACTGGACCGGTGATCGTGAGCCCAGCCACTGGCACGAGGGCAAGGTCACCACTACGCCGGGCTTCAAGGAGGCATTCAAAGCCTTTGGTCAGGCGGGTTGGCAAGGTGTGCAGCATCCCGTGGAATTTGGTGGTCAGGGCTTGCCCAAACTGCTGGCCACACCCTGCATCGAAATGCTCAATTCGGCAAACCTGTCGTTTGCTCTGTGTCCTTTGCTGACTGATGGCGCGATTGAAGCGCTGATGACAGCGGGCAGCGACGAACAAAAATCAACCTACCTCGAAAAACTCATCTCGGGCCAGTGGACTGGCACGATGAATCTGACCGAGCCGCAGGCCGGCTCGGATCTCGCGCTGGTGCGTACGCGCGCAGTGCCGCAGGACGATGGCAGCTACAAGATTCACGGCACCAAGATCTACATCACTTACGGTGAGCACGACATGGCCGAGAACATTGTCCATCTGGTGTTGGCCCGTACGCCGGGTGCCCCTGAGGGTGTGAAAGGTATTTCGCTCTTTATCGTACCGAAGTTTCTGGTCAATGCCGATGGCTCGGTCGGCGCGCGCAATGATGTGCATTGTGTGTCCATCGAACACAAGCTGGGCATCAAGGCCAGCCCGACGGCAGTGCTGCAATTCGGTGACCATGGCGGTGCGATTGGTCATCTGGTTGGCGAAGAAAATCGCGGTCTCGAGTACATGTTCATCATGATGAACGCTGCTCGCTTCGCCGTTGGCATGCAGGGTATTGCAGTGGCCGAGCGCGCGTATCAGAAAGCCGTATCGTATGCAAAAGACCGCGTGCAATCCCGCGATCTCGCCGGATCGGCCGGACCGGTTGCGATCATTCAACATCCGGATGTGCGTCGCATGCTCATGTCCATGCGTGCCCAGACCGAGGCAGCGCGTGCGCTGTCTTACGTGACTGCCGCAGCTTTCGATGCTGCGCACCATCATGCGGACGAGAGTGCGCGCAAGGCGAACGCGGCTTTTTACGACTTCATGGTGCCTATCGTCAAAGGCTGGTCTACCGAGTTGTCCATTGATGTGGCTTCGACGGGTGTGCAGGTCCATGGCGGCATGGGCTTTATCGAAGAGACCGGCGCTGCCCAACATTATCGCGATGCGCGCATTCTGACGATCTACGAAGGCACAACGGCAATTCAGGCAAATGACCTAGTGGGTCGTAAAACCATGCGTGATGGTGGCGCACTGGCACGCAGCATCATTGCGCAGGTGCGTCATACCGAAGCAGAACTTGCCTCGGCAAAATCGCCGGATTTGCACGCCATACACAAACGCCTGTCAGCGGCCAGCATCGCGCTTGAACACGTGGTGGATTTCATCGCCACCACGGCCAAATCCGATATCAAGGCAGCCTTCGCCGGCAGCGTGCCGTATCTGAAACTGGCCGGGGTTGTTTTTGGTGGTTGGCAGATGGCGCGCGCAGCGCTGGTGGCATCACGCAAGATCGATGCAGCCGAGGGAGATGTCGCGTTTTACAGTGCCAAGCTGAGCACCGCACGGTTTTTTGCGGACCATTTCCTGTCCCAGGCAGAGGCTTCGCGGGCGGCTATCGTTGAGGGCAGCGCCGGCGTTCTCGCATTGGCCGAGGAACAGTTCTGACGTCGTTTTTTCTGCGCTGATCGGCACTGCGGCGCTCAGCCGTAGGCACCGCCGGTCAGCATCAGGTCAAAACCGCGCGCCAGCACCGTCAGCAGCAGCGTCGCTCCACAAAACAGATTCACCACCATCATCAGCGCAATTGGCCAGCGGCTATCCGACGCAATGTCGGAGGCTGGGTTGTAGCGCGCATCCCATTTTTCATCCGGCATCAGGCCGAGCACGAAGGTTTCGATGCTGGCCGCGAGCATCGAGATCACCAGGGGCAGGGTGTTTACCAGCAGGGGTAGTTCCGGATTTGATAACAACAGCAGCGCCGACAGTGGCAGACTGACTGCATGCAGCCAGCCCCAGCGATCGCTCAGACCGCGCAGATAGAAGCGGTGAAGGCCGACGGAGCCCAGCAAAAGCGAGAGGATGGTCGCCAGAGTCTTGTTCTTGTGCGTCGCAGGCCCGAGATCGGCGGGATTGGATTCCATGAATGCCATAGTAAAAATGTAATTATTGCTGTTTGTGAAAATGCCCGGAAAGCCGTGAGTGTGCGCCCGCCGTAGCCTCAAGAGTAATTGATCATTCGAGAACTTGTTGCCAACAGGTGAAAAACGCTATAATCGCGGTCTTTTCCCGTGTCCGTACCCCTTTTGTCGAGAAGATCATGGTCGTAATTCGTCTGTCCCGTGGTGGCGCCAAGAAGCGCCCGTTTTATAACATCGTTGCAACCGACTCGCGTAATCGTCGCGATGGTCGTTTCATCGAGCGTATCGGTTTCTACAATCCGGTTGCTTCTGGCGCTGCTGAAACGCTCAGTATCAAGCAAGATCGTCTGACTCACTGGCAAAGCGTGGGCGCGCAACTCTCGCCTACCGTTGAGCGTCTGGTCAAAGCCGCTGGCAAAAAAGCAGCCTGATGTGAGTTTGCAAGGCGGTTCGGGAATTTCGGTTCCCGACGATTTGGTTCTGGTGGCGCATGTCTCTGGTCCCTTTGGGATCGCCGGCTGGATACGTATCCGCACTTACTCTTCCGAAGCCAGCGCGCTGTTCAGCGCAAAAACCTGGTGGCTGGACAAGCCAGCGATGCACGATGTGGAAGTTCTGCAAGTGCGTGCGCAGGGCGAAGACCTGGTGGCGCGAGTCATGGGCATCGAGGGCCGGGAGGCCGCAGAGAATCTGCAGGGAGCGACGATACATGTGCGTCGTGCACATTTCCCGGCGCTGGAAAAAGACGAGTTTTATTGGGTCGATCTGATCGGCCATCAGGTGGAAAACCTCAGTGGTGAGCGATTGGGTGAAGTTGTCGGCCTCATGGACAACGGTGCGCATCCTATCCTGAGGGTTGCGTCCCCAGCTGGCACAGAGCCCCGGACGCAGGAACTGCTGATTCCGTTTGTCGATCAATTTGTGACTTCGGTAGATCAGGCAGGCAAAAAGATAACAGTGGACTGGGAGCGCGATTACTAGCGTGCGTCGGGTCTGGTAAAAGTAATGATGGCAGGGCGCGGATGCCCGATGCCATGGGAGCACAGCGTATGCAGTTTGATGTGATCACGCTCTTTCCCGAAATGTTTTCAGCGCTGACCGCGTCGGGTATCACGCGGCGGGCTTATGAGCAGCAAAGATTTGGACTGTC
>JAIXXZ010000012.1 GCA_027490465.1 Oxalobacteraceae bacterium | reverse complement strand
GCATGGATACTGGTGCCCGAGACCGGAATCGAACCGGTACGCCCCCTCTCGGGTAAGCGGCGGATTTTAAGTCCGCTGTGTCTACCAATTTCACCACTCGGGCCGCATGGGATGCGGAGGAACTGACGAAGTCAGCCGTTATTGTAAGTCAGACAACCAATAAAAAAGCGCCAAAGCGCATTTTTTCGTGATGTCGGAAAGACTTCCCACCATAAACAACTTAGCCCACCTTGCTGGGTGGGCTAAGTCTTTGATTGTATTGGAGGCGGGGGTCGGGATCGAACCGGCGTCGACGGCTTTGCAGGCCGCTGCATAACCACTTTGCTACCCCGCCGTGGGAGCCGTATTGTACCCGCGAAGGCCGGACTTTGCTTAGGTCTTGGCCAGATCCGACATGCGAGTTTCGTTAATGAAAAAGGGAAGCGGTTTAAGCTTCCCTTTTGTATTCGTGGAGCGGGAGAAGAGTCTCGAACTCTCGACCTCAACCTTGGCAAGGTTGCGCTCTACCAACTGAGCTACTCCCGCGCAAAACAGAAACGGGATTATAAAGGATCGAGGCATTCTGTCAAGCAGCCGACCATGAGTCTCAATGAAAATGCCGCTGCCTGCGTTGAAGCCGCCTTGCCAGCGACCGTGGCGTTCATTTTGATGGAGACTCTAATGAAGCTCAGGACGCTCCTTGATCAGCGGCCAGGCGCGGCGCAGGTAATAAACCATGGACCACAGGGTCAGTACGGCAGCGATATAGAGCAGTATCGTACCCAGATACAGCGTGTCTATGACGCCAAACAAAGGCGCTTTATAGAGCAGCATGGGTATGGCAATCATCTGGGCGATGGTTTTGACTTTTCCCAAAGAGCTCACGGCAACAGACTTGGATGCGCCAATCTGGGCCATCCACTCCCGCAGGGCCGATATGGCGATTTCGCGGCCAATAATGATGAAAGCAATCACCGCCGTCGTGCGACCCAACTCGACCAGCAGCAGCAGCGCTCCCGCGACCATGAGCTTGTCGGCAACGGGATCGAGAAAAGCACCAAAGGAAGACGTTTGATTCCAGCGCCGCGCAAGATAGCCATCAAACCAATCGGTGAGCGCGGCAACAACGAAGATGATTGTGGCTGACAGTCCCCGTTCGTATTCGGTCAGCCAGTCTGCCGGCAGATAGAACACGCCCACCACCAGCGGTATCAGCGCGACACGCAACCAGGTCAGCAGGATGGGTATATTGAATGGCATGCAGTGTTCTGGTGTTTTTTACGGAGCAGGCAACCCGCGTAATTTAATGCAACTGCCGGTAAATGTCTTCAGCGAGTTGTTTTGAAATGCCTTCTACGGAAGCCAGTTCTTCAACACTGGCATCCATGACGCCTCGCAGCCCGCCAAAGCGCGCCAGAAGCTTCTGGCGACGTTTGGTACCGATGCCCTCTATCTCCTCCAGCCTCGAGGTCTGCCGGGCCTTGGCGCGCTTGGCGCGCATGCCGGTGATGGCGAAGCGATGGGCCTCGTCGCGGATCTGCGCAATCAGCATCAGCGCGGCGGATTCCTTGCCTAACTCCTGCGACGAGCGGCCGTCAGCAAAAATCAGTGTCTCCAGACCGACCTTGCGCCCTTCCCCTTTGGCCACGCCGACAATGAGGCTGATGTCCAGCCCCAGCTCGGCAAGTACCTGACGTGCGATCTCGACCTGACCTTTGCCGCCATCGACCAGTACCAGATCAGGCATCTGGCCTTCGCCGTTGGCCACTTTCTCGTAGCGGCGCGTGAGTACCTGCCGCATGGCCGCGTAGTCGTCGCCGGGCGTGATGTCGTTGATGTTGTAACGGCGGTACTGACTGCTCTGCATCTGATGGTGGTGGTAGATCACACAGGAGGCCTGAGTGGCTTCGCCCTGCGTGTGACTGATATCGAAGCATTCGATGCGCAATTCATCGATATCGGCCACATCAAGCCCCAGTGTGTCGGCCAGCACGCGGGTACGCGCCTGCTGCGAGCCCTGTTCGGAAAGCAGTCGTGCCAATGCGATCTCTGCGCCCTTGATCGCCATATCCTGCCATTGTCGGCGCTGCCCCTGCGGCTGAAACACCAGCTGTATGCGATGGCCGCATTGCTCCATGAGCGCCAGCATCAGCTCTGGTTCATCAAGATCGAGGTTGATGATCAGCGTCGAGGGAATGAATTTATCGATGTAGTGCTGTGCCAGAAAGGCTTTCAGTACCTCTGCATCGACCTGCGTATCTGCGGCGATCAGCGCCATATCCACCTGCGTGGGAAAGTAAGCGCGGTCGCCCAGGTGACGACCACCTCGCACCATGGCCAGGTTCACGCAGGCACGGCCGCCCTGCACCACCACGGCAATGATGTCGATGTCGGCATCACCCGCGGTTTCCATGCTTTGCTGATGCAGCACGCGCGATAAGGCGGTGATCTGATTACGCACGACAGCGGCTTGCTCGAATTTGAGGTCGGCAGCGTAGGCATGCATCTTGGTTTCCAGCGAACTCATGAGCTCGGACTGACGACCGCGCAGAAATTGCGCGGCATTGTCGACATCAACCGCGTAATCGTCCTTGCTGATCAGGTTCACACAGGGCCCGCTGCAGCGATTGATCTGATGCAGCAGACAGGGTCGGGTGCGGTTGGAAAAGACTGAATCCTCGCAGGTGCGCAGCAGGAAGATTTTTTGCAGAATCTGCATGGACTCTTTGACTGCCCACGCGCTGGGGAAAGGCCCAAAGTACTGATTTTTTTTATCGACTGCGCCGCGATAATAGGCCATGCGCGGAAAATCACCGCCCGACAGCTTCAGATACGGATACGATTTATCGTCGCGAAAAAGAATATTGAATCGCGGCTGCTGGGTCTTGATGAGATTGTTTTCCAGCAGCAGGGCTTCAGCCTCACTGCGAGTGACGGTTGTCTCCAGACGCACGATACGTTCGACCATCATCGCGGTGCGTGGACTGGCCAGCGTTTTTTGAAAATAACTGGAGACGCGTTTTTTCAGATCACGCGCTTTGCCAACGTAGAGCAGCTTGTCTTGCGCATCGAAATAACGATACACACCCGGCAGATGCGGCAATGCGGCTACTTCTTCGAGCAGCGCGATGCGCGGATCAGGGAGCTCGGGTGGCGTAGTCTCCGACATGGTGTCGCTTCAGGACTTATGCAGCTGGAACGAAATCCGCCAGCAACCGTTTAGCGGCACGGTATTGGCTGTCTTCCTGCAAGGCGTTCCAGTCTTTCGCGCTCGATGTGGGGGTCAGCGCTGCAATACGCTGCGCTGATGCGTGTGCATCGATGCTGACCGACGGATCCAGCCCCTGCAGCAACTGATCGGCTTTGTCGGGTGAGTTACACACCAAAACCATGTCGCAACCTGCGGCCAGTGCCGCATGCGCACCATCAACAACGGTGCCGGCGACGCTGGCGCCTTCCATGGATAAATCATCACTGAAAATCACGCCATCAAAACCCAGATCGTTGCGCAGCAAGGAAAGCCACTTGCGCGAGAAGCCCGCTGGGTGTTTGTCAAATTTCGGATAGATCACATGCGCTGGCATGACCGCTGCAAGGCTCATGCCGAGCCAACCATAGGGCGCTGCATCATCCTTGAGAATGTCTTTGGGATCGCGCTCATCAACCGGAATTGCAATATGCGAATCCGCTGCGACAAATCCATGACCAGGAAAATGTTTGCCGCAATTCGCCATGCCAGCCAGTGCCAGTCCATGGTTGAGACTTTTTGCGAGCAGCGTGACGACGCGTGGATCATGATGAAACGCGCGATCGCCGATGACTTCGGATGCGCCGTAATCCAGATCCAGAACCGGCGTGAAAGACAAATCCACACCACAGGCACGCAGTTCGGCTGCCAGCACATAACCGAGCGCGGTGGCCAGTTTGCAGGAAGCCAGCACATCGCGATCCCAAAGCTCACCCAGGCGTCGCATCGCAGGCAAGCGCGTGAAACCATCGCTGCGAAAACGCTGCACTCGCCCGCCCTCATGGTCAACGGCAATCAGTAAACCAGGTCGTTCAGCATGAATCGCTGCACAGAGCGCGGTCAATTGCGCGCGGTCGGTGTAATTACGCGCGAACAGGATCACCCCGCCAGTGAGTGGATCTCGTATACGGCGGCGGTCTTGTGCATCAAGTTCGGTGCCGATCACGTCCAGCATGACGGGGCCGGGTAATTGAATCTGGTTTTGCATTGTTATGATTTCTCCACGACGACGAACGCCACTGCGTATTCTGCCTCATCAGTCAATGAGACCTGGGCGCTGAGACCATGCGTTTGCATGAATTCGGTGAGGGCGCCACTGGTGACGACCATGGGTTTGCCACTGGGCGCATTCAGAAACTGAACCGAGCGCCAGGTCATGGGCATGCGCATGCCCAGACCAATGGCTTTGGAAAACGCCTCTTTGGCAGCAAAGCGCGTGGCCAGGAATCGCAGACCCCGTGCCTCCACCTTCTGCTTGCGGCGCAGGTATTTTTGCATTTCTTCAGGGCCGAGGATGCGCGATGCAAAACGATCGCCATGCCGGCCAAGTACGGCCTCGATACGCGAGATTTTCAGGATATCGGTGCCGATGCCAAAGATCATGTACGCACCGCTGCCAAGCGTGCTTTCACCATCGCTGCTTTCATCTCGCGCACAGCGTTTTCCCAACCGACAAAGATGGCATGCGCGACGATGGCATGGCCGATATTGAGCTCGGTGATCTCGGGTATGGCGGCAATAGCCTGCACATTGGTGTAATGCAGACCGTGGCCGGCATTGACTTTCAGGCCATGGGTGATGCCGACATTCACACCACGCTTGATGCGTTCAAGTTCGTTGAGCTGCGCATCACCGTCGAGATCGGCATAGCGGCCGGTATGGAGCTCGATGACAGGCGCGCCGGCTTCAGCGGAGGCCTTGATTTGTTCTGCATCGGCATCAATAAAGAGAGATACGCGAATCCCCTGGGCTGCGAGACGCGTACACGCCTTGCGGACGTCGTCAAAGTAACGAATGACATCAAGGCCACCTTCGGTCGTGACCTCGTTACGCCGCTCGGGTACCAGGCACACATCTTCGGGCTTGATACGGCAGGCGATGTCGAGCATTTCTTCGGTGATGGCAGATTCCAGATTCATGCGCGTGGTCAGGCGCGGGCGTATGGCTTCCAGATCGGCGTCTTTGATGTGCCGGCGATCTTCCCGCAAATGCAGGGTGATGGCATCTGCACCTGCCTGCTCGGCCAGCAGGGCTGCCTGCAGCGGATCGGGATACTTCGTACCCCGTGCATTACGCAAAGTGGCGACGTGATCGATATTAATGCCGAGGTCGATGCTGGCAGCTTGAGGATGAAGATAACTCATGGGGTGTCCGTCATTTTTGGTAATTCAGAGTTGCAGCAGATCGATGAGGATTTGCCGGGTATTGAGCGGCATGCCGCCCAGATGATGCGAGAGCAGATGCCGCATCAGAAATTTACTCTGCAGCTGTGTCGTACTATCGCTGTAATCGCCTGCTTCCATATCGAGCAGCGTCTTGCCGGTGACTGAAGGTGAAGTGTCACTGGCCAGTGAAGCACGCGCGCCGCGTTCGGGATCGACGACATAGGTTTTTTGTACATCCACAGGCTGGCCGGTTTGTGCACACAAGGCCAGATTACCTGCGACGCCAGTTTCCTTGAGCAATGACAATTCGAATTTTCTGAGAACGATCGCGGGCGGCTCATCATGCGCGAGCTGATTGAGTGCTGACATGTAGTGATCAAACAAGGGCGGATGCGGATCATCGCGCGCGAGCAGCTTGACCAGTAATTCATTCAAATAAAACCCACATAACAAAGCAGCACCTTCGAGTGGCAGCAAACCGCCGACCCATTCCGCCGACACCAGTGTGCGCACTTCGGATTTGCCCATCCACGCCAGCTGCAAGGGCTGAAAAGTTTGCAATACGCCGCGCAGTTTGGAATGGGGGCGCTTGGCACCTTTGGCGACGAGAGCCACGCGTCCGTGATCGCGCGAAAACAGATCAATGATCAGACTGGTTTCTTTGTAGGGATAACTGTGCAGTACAAAACCGGGTTGATTCACGATGCGATGGTCGCGTTCGGAAACGCGTGCACGCGCTGGGCGCACTGGCGTTGTCGGTGCCTTGACGGCGAGCGTTTCGCTTGGCGGCGTTTCGATTGCCGGTGTGTCGTTCGCGTTGGCCAGAGTGCTCATGCCACACTCATTCGTAACCGTAGGCGCGCAATCCGGCTTCGTTGTCTGCCCAGCCGGATTTCACCTTGACCCAGATTTCCAGATATACAGGGCCGCCAAAGAGCTTTTCCATATCCAGTCGCGCCTGAGTGGAGATTTCTTTCAGGCGAGCGCCTTTCTGTCCGATCAGCATGGCTTTGTGAGCATCCCGCCCAACCAGAATTGCGGCAAAGACGCGACGCAGTGCGCCCTCTTCTTCGAATTTTTCAATGACGACGGTACTGGTATAGGGCAGTTCGTCACCAACAAAGCGAAAGACTTTTTCGCGCACGATTTCAGCGGCGAGAAATTTTTCGCTGCGGTCGGTAATGTCATCCTCACCGAAGATGGGATCGCTGACAGGCAGATAGTTACGGATTTCCGCTTCCAGACGATCAAGCTGAAATCCCTGTTTGGCCGAGACGGGCACGATGGCAGCGAAATCATGGCGGGCGGCGACTTGCTGGGCAAAGGCCATGAGGGGCGCTTTGTCCTTGAGCCGGTCGGATTTATTAATTACCAGAATGGCCGGTACTTTGTTGGGCAACAAGTCCAGCACTTGCTGATCGGCGTCATCGAAATGACCTGCCTCGACGACGAACAACACGACATCTGCTGCCGTGAGCGTGCCACTCACGGTGCGATTGAGATTTTTATTCAGCGCGTTTTTGTGGCGCGTCTGAAAACCCGGTGTATCAATGTAGATGAACTGGGTATCGTCCTTGGTCTGTATGCCGGTGATTCGATGGCGCGTCGTTTGCGCCTTGCGCGAGGTGATACTCACCTTGGCACCGATCAGTTTGTTCATGAGCGTGGACTTGCCAACGTTTGGCCGTCCAACGATCGCAATGTAGCCGCACCGGAAATCAGCTGCAGCGGAAGTTGTGGTCATGCTGATTTACTTTGAGTGGCCGACACGGGCTTGCTTTCGTCACTATCCAGCGGGAGTGAATCCTGCTCGCGAGTGGCGGATATTTTTGCTGGTTTGTTGCTGCCTGCTGCGGCCTCCGGGCGTCCAGATTTTCTGGCGTCTTTGGACTTTTCAGGCTCGGCTGGGGCGTCTGGTTGGAAGGTGGCGATCCCCGCCAGCTTGAGCTGGGTTGTACGTTGCCGGGTCTTCTTGGGCGCGACAGGCGCTTTCGCCAGCGCCTGCTGCACTGATTCAAGCGCGAGCTTGGCTGCAGCCTGCTCGCCAGCGCGACGGCTGCCTCCCGTGCCAAAAACATGAATGTCGAGCTTGGGAACCAGACATTCGATTTCGAATTCCTGATTGTGTGCCGCGCCATGGGTGGCGACGACGTTGTATTGTGGGAGCTGAATTTTTTTACCTTGCAAAAATTCCTGCAGCAATGTTTTTGCATCCTTGCCGAGTGTTTTCGGATCAACGGTTTCCAGCACGGGCGCATACAACGCGCTGATAACGCGACTGGCCGTATCAAAACCAGCATCAAGGAAAATTGCACCGAACAAGGCCTCGAGCGTGTCGGCCAGAATGGAGGGACGACGAAAACCACCCGACTTGAGCTCGCCCTCGCCTAACCTCAGGCACTGCGATAATTCGAGCCGCTGCGCAATTTCATAGAGTGATTGCTGTTTGACGAGATTGGCACGCAAACGCGAAAGATCACCTTCATCGATCTTGTCGAAGCGGTCGAAGAGCAAGGATGCGACAACGCAATTAAGGACGGAATCCCCGAGAAATTCCAGACGTTCGTTATGCAGGCTGCTGTGGCTGCGATGCGTGAGCGCCTGCTGCAGCAAGGCAGCATTGCTGAACGTGTGACCCAGACGGCTTTGCAGAGTGGCGATATCCATCGGCATCGTTTGAGATGAGTTCGAGGCGTTCTACGGGACAGCCTGGACGCTACCTCCCCGGTAATCGATCAGCAAACTCGCTGGACCGAACAGGGGAATCTTTTTTTCGTAGGTAAAACTGATTTCCATCTCTTTACCCGTTCCGGTGATCTTCAAGTCTTTGCCTTCGATCGAATCGATAAAACCCGCAGCGGCGAGTTTGTCGAATGCCTGCCTCAGTTCATTGGGCGTATCGGCGGTCATCGATGCCGCTGCAACCGCTTTATCGATAGCCCAGTACTCCACCACGCTCGGGCCGGCCCGCACGAGCAGCAGACCAACCGCGCCAAGCAACGTCAGGGTACTGAGAAACCCGATCAGCGAAAACCCACCTTGCTGCTTGTCTGACCGCGACACACCTGATTGGGTCCCAACCCTGACGGTCATTGAAAGCTGCCAATCCGCTTGAGATCACCCAGGTTCATCCAAACAAAAAATGCCTTTCCGACAATATTTTTGTCCGGTACGAAGCCCCAATATCGGGAATCCAAACTATTGTCCCGATTATCGCCCATCACAAAGTAATGTCCAGCCGGAACCGTGCATTCAAAACCATCGAGGTTGTAGCTGCACAGCTCATGCTGAGGGAAGGCATCGGGGCTGGGGACATAGCCGGGGATGCGATCGTCGTTGAGTATTCCGTGCGACACGCCGGTCAGGTTTTCACGGAAATGGCTGTAGTAGGCCAGTCGGTCTTCATCAAGGTAGTCGGGCAGGGCTTCGTAGGTGACTTCCTGTCCATTCACCGTCAAGCGCTTGTTTTTATAGGCAATTTTGTCATTCGGCACACCCACCACCCGCTTGATGTAATCAAGGGAAACGTCCTTGGGGAATTTGAACACCATCACATCGCCACGCGAGGGGTTATTAATAGGAATGATTTTTTTGTTAACAATTGGCAAACGGATGCCGTAGGTGAACTTGTTCACCAGAATCAGGTCGCCGATCACCAGCGTGGGCACCATCGAACTGGAGGGAATCTTGAAGGGCTCAAACAGGAAGGAGCGGAACAGAAAGACCGCCGCTATCACTGGGAAGAAACTTCCGGTGTAGGCAACCCAGCCCGGCTGACGTTCCAGCTGGGCCACCAGCTCGGCGCGCGCGGCCGGGTCAGGTTTGACACCCGTCTCGGCCAAGTGCGCGTGCCGTGCGTCGAATTCAGCCAGGGCAGCTTGCGCTGCCTTTCGACGTACGGGTGCAAGTCGGTAGCGATCCAGCGCCCAGATCACGCCGGTCAGGATGGTCAGAAGGAACAGGATCAGCGCAAAGTTGCCAAGTATCGATTGCAGTGTCATTTATTTTTCATCCACCTGAAGGATTGCAAGGAAAGCTTCCTGCGGTATTTCAACTGAACCCACCTGCTTCATCCGCTTTTTGCCGGCTTTCTGTTTTTCCAGCAGTTTACGCTTGCGGGAGATGTCTCCGCCGTAGCACTTGGCAAGCACATTTTTTCTCAGCGCTTTAACGTTTTCTCGCGAAATGATGTTGGATCCGATTGCTGCCTGAATCGCCACATCAAACATTTGGCGTGGAATCAGTTCGCGCATTTTTGCCGCTACCGCCCTGCCCCGATACTGGCTGTTGGAGCGATGGACGATGATGGCCAGCGCGTCTACTTTTTCGGAGTTGATCAGCATGTCGACCTTGACGACATCGGAGGATCGGTATTCCTTGAATTCATAATCCATCGATGCATAACCGCGTGAAATCGATTTCAGGCGATCAAAGAAATCAAGCACGACTTCTGCCATCGGAATTTCATAGGTCAGCTGCACTTGCTTGCCATGGTAGGTCATGTTGATCTGGATACCACGTTTTTGCGTGCAAAGCGTGATGACCGAGCCCACATATTCCTGGGGCATGTAAAGATTGACGGTCACGATGGGCTCGCGTACTTCTTCGATCTTCGATGGATCCGGCATCTTTGATGGGTTGTCCACCATGATGGTGGAACCATCACGCATGACAACCTCATAAATCACGGTGGGCGCAGTGGTAATCAGATCCATATTGAATTCGCGTTCGAGACGCTCCTGCACAATCTCCATGTGCAGCAGACCCAAAAATCCGCAACGAAAACCAAAACCCAGCGCCTGCGATACCTCAGGCTCGTACATCAATGCCGCATCGTTGAGCTTGAGTTTTTCAAGCGAGTCACGCAGCGCATCGTACTGATTCGATTCGACCGGGAACAGGCCAGCAAACACTTGCGGCTGAATCTCCTTGAAACCAGGCAGCGGCTCGGCTGCGGGCCGCGACACCAGCGTAATCGTGTCACCCACCTTGGCTGACTTGAGTTCCTTGATACCCGCAATGATGAAACCAACCTGACCTGCGGAGAGCGTGTCGCGCGATACGGATTTGGGTGTGAATACGCCCACACTCTCGACCAGATGTTGTGCGCCCGTGGCCATCAACAGTATTTTCTCTTTCGGACGCAAGGTGCCATTCATCACGCGCACCAGCATCACCACACCCACATAATTATCGAACCAGGAATCGACGATCAGAGCTTGCAAGGGCGCATCGGGATCGCCTTTGGGCGGCGGCACGCGCTTGATCAGGGATTCCAGTACATCCTGGACACCCAGACCCGTTTTTGCAGAGCAGTGGACTGCATCGCTGGCTTCAATGCCAATGACTTCTTCAATCTCTGAAATCGCGTTGGCCGGATCTGCAGAAGGCAAGTCAATTTTGTTGAGTACCGGTACCACTTCGACACCGAGATCCAGCGCGGTGTAGCAGTTCGCTACGGTTTGCGCTTCAACACCTTGGGAGGCATCTACCACCAGCAAGGCACCTTCGCACGCAGAGAGCGAACGACTGACTTCGTAACTGAAGTCCACGTGACCGGGGGTATCGATGAGGTTGAGGTTGTACACCTGACCATCGAGCGCTTTGTAGGTAAGCGCTGCCGTCTGGGCCTTGATTGTGATGCCACGTTCGCGCTCAAGATCCATGGAGTCGAGCACTTGTGCTTCCATCTCACGATCGGACAAACCACCGCATAACTGGATGATCCTGTCAGCGAGGGTTGATTTGCCGTGATCGATATGGGCAATGATTGAAAAATTTCTAATGTTTTGCATGCTTGCCGCAGGTACAAAAAAAGCGCTCTGAACGGGGCGGATTCCCCAGTGAGCGCTTTGTTTTGAAAGCTTTCCAGACCGCGCATTTTACCG
>JAIXXZ010000030.1 GCA_027490465.1 Oxalobacteraceae bacterium | reverse complement strand
GCGGCGATCAGGTTTTCTGCGGGTCGATTGTGGCTGAAATTATTGAAGTTTTCGCGTGGCTGCGTCCGCAGGATCAGGGGTCTTGTCGGAAAATCATGTAATCATAACGGTTTTAGTGATCTGAAAATAATCTGAGATACGGGGGACAAGGTGGGAATAGAAGTTAATTTCAACGGCAAAGTGGCGCTGGTCACGGGCGCTTCCAGCGGTTTAGGCGCGAGATTCGCGAAAATTCTGGCAGAAGCAGGCGCGCAGGTCGTGCTGGCGGCACGCCGGGTAGAGCGTCTGAAAGAACTGCGCGCCGAGATCGAGTCCAATGGCGGCGCTGCGCATCTGGTGGCGCTGGACGTGACGGATTACGCGAGCATCAAGTCTGCGATCGCGCACGCAGAAACCGAGGCGGGGCCGATTGATATTCTGATCAATAACTCCGGCGTATCAAGCACGCAGCGTTTGGTGGATGTGACACCGGAAGATTATCGCTACGTGATGGATACCAATCTTCAGGGCGCTTTCTTTGTGGCGCAGGAAGCGGCCAAGCGCATGATTCTTCGTGCCAAAGGCGACCCCTCTCGTCAGCATCGTATTATCAATATCGCTTCGGTTGCCGGACTGCGCGTTCTGTCGCAGATCGGTGTGTATTGCATGAGCAAAGCCGGTGTGGTGCAGATGACGAAAGCCATGGCGCTGGAGTGGGGACGTCACGGCATCAATGTCAATGCGATCTGCCCAGGCTATATCGAAACTGAAATCAATCGTGAATATTTTCAGAGCGAGGGCGGTCAAAAGCTGATTGACATGCTGCCGCGCAAACGCATTGGCTATCCCGAAGATCTGGATGGCTTGCTGTTGCTGCTCTCGGCAGATGAGTCGCGCTTCATCAACGGCGCCATCATCACCGCCGACGATGGCATGGCAGCGTTCTGATGAATGCCGAGGCAGCCTACACGCTGGTTCACAAAGTTCGCATGCCGCTTCGCTGGGGCGATATGGATGCAATGGGGCATGTGAACAACACCTTGTACTTCCGTTATCTGGAGCAGGCAAGGATTGAATGGTTCGAGGCGCTCGGTTGTCCCGCCGACCCCGGTGGCGTCGGGCCCGTCATCATCAGCGCGCACTGCACTTTTCTAAAGCAGTTGCGTTATCCGGGCGAGATCGAAGTGCATACCCTGGTAGGAGAGTTCGGCCGATCCAGCTTTCATACGCGGCAACGGATTGTGCGCGTGGATGCGCCGGAGGTGCTGTACGCCGAAGGTGGTGCCAAAGTGGTGTGGGTGGATCAGCAGGTGGAGAAGTCGCTGCCTTTGCCTGAGGAGATGCGGGGGCGGTTGCTGGAGCCTTGTTTTTGAGGGTTAGGCTTGTGCGTGGTTTTGTTGAATCGAGCACCTAGCCGAATTTGGTTGTAAGGCTGGTTTTGGTTGCAAGTCTGGTTGGAAGTGATGCTGCAAGCATTGAAAAGCATAAAGACACTGGATCCCGGCCTGCGCCGGGATGACGGTAGTTGTTGAGACGAACGTAAAATTCCCACCGTCATCACTTGCATGTGATGACTGCTACGTGGGCGGATCGCATGCGACCCGAATTCCCCGCTCGCTCCCGGCGCAGGCCGGGATCCAGCGTCTTTCGTCGTGTACCCGACGACTCGGATAATCAGCAATGCGACGCTATGTGGAAGTCGCATAGAGTCCCGATCCAACACCATCAAACAGGCAGCTTGTAAATCAGCAAGTGCTCAATCTTTACATAATTCAGCGCGTTCACATGCGTGCACTCCAACACCACATGCGGTGCCACGCCGGCATCGAAGGCTTCTTTCCAGCGCAAGGCACACAGGCACCAGCGATTACCCGGCACCAGACCCGGGAAACGGTATTCGGGTCGGGGCGTACTCAAATCATTTCCCCGCTGCATTGAAAAATCCAGAAATTCCTGCGTCATCTCAGCGCAAATGACATGCGAGCCCCGATCGGATTCATCGGTGTTGCAGCAGCCATCGCGAAAGTACCCTGTTATGGGGTCAGTGGAGCAAGGTTTCAGTGGGGTGCCGAGGACGTTGATTGCCATGTTGGTGTTTGTTTATGATGAGAGGCTTTTGAACCGAATGCTTGCCTAATGCGGTATTGTACGGCCCGGTCAGCGCTTGTGCTGACGCTCTCGGCCCAGGATGCCAGAACAGTTCACTTGAGGGGATTCATGAAAAAAGTATATCCGGATGCCGCCAGTGCGCTGGCCGGCGTGGTCAGAGATGGCCAGAAGATTGCAGTCGGCGGCTTCGGCCTGTGCGGCATTCCCGAGGCGCTGATCGCCGCGCTGCGCGATTCTGGCGTGCAGAACCTGACGGCGATTTCCAATAATGCCGGTGTCGATGGGTTTGGTCTGGGCCAGCTGCTGGCCACACGCCAGATCAAAAAAATGATCGCCTCCTACGTTGGTGAAAACAAGGAATTCGAGCGGCAGTATCTGGCGGGTGAGCTGGAGCTCGAATTCACGCCCCAGGGCACGCTCGCCGAAAAACTGCGGGCGGGTGGTGCGGGCATTCCTGCCTTCTTCACCAAGACCGGTGTGGGCACCATCGTCGCGGATGGCAAAGAGGTGCGCGAATTCGATGGCGATCACTACGTGATGGAACGCTCGCTGGTCGCCGATGTGTCACTGGTCAAGGCCTGGAAGGCTGACCCGACCGGCAACCTGATTTTCCGGAAGACCGCGCGCAACTTCAATCCGAATGTCGCGATGGCCGGAAAAATAACCATCGTCGAAGTTGAAGAACTGGTCGCGACGGGCGAATTGGAACCGGATTCCATACATACGCCGGGTATTTTCGTTCACAGAATCATCGTGAACGCCCAACCCGAGAAGCGCATTGAACAACGCACGGTAAGTGCAAAGTAAGGCGGAGAAATCACCATGGCATGGACACGTGAACAAATGGCAGCGCGCGCTGCACAGGAATTGCAAGATGGTTTTTATGTGAACCTTGGCATCGGCTTGCCAACGCTGGTTGCCAATTATGTGCCGACCGATATCGAGGTCTGGCTGCAGTCGGAGAATGGTCTGCTGGGCATCGGTCCGTTTCCCACCGAAGAGGCAGTTGATGCTGATCTGATCAATGCAGGCAAGCAGACGGTGACCGCATTAGCCGGCTCGTCGATTTTCAGTTCGGCGGATTCGTTTGCGATGATTCGCGGCGGTAAGGTCAACATCGCCATTCTCGGTGCGATGCAAGTATCGGCGCAGGGCGATCTGGCGAACTGGATGATCCCCGGCAAAATGGTCAAGGGTATGGGCGGCGCGATGGATCTCGTCGCTGGCGTTCAGCGCGTGGTCGTGCTGATGGAGCACGTGGCCAAGGCCAAGGACGGCTCGGTCTCGCACAAGCTGCTGCCGCAATGCACATTGCCGCTGACGGGCGTGGGTGTGGTGGACAGGATCATTACGGACTTGGCAGTGCTGGATGTGACTGACCAAGGTCTGCAGTTGGTGGAGATGGCGCCGGGTGTGAGTCGGGAGGAGCTTGAGGCAAATACTGGGTGTGAGATTGTTTTTGGGTGAGAGTGATGGCTGGCTTTTGCCTTTTGCCAGCCAGTCATGCGGAACAATTTTGTTCAATCATTGAAAGTTGCAACGTCGCTGGATCCCGGCCTGCGCCGGGATGACGATTTTAAGGCCGACAGCTTTTCAAACGCCATCACCTGCATGTGATGACCGCTGCGCAGGCGGATCGCGTGCGACCTGAATTCCCTGCTCGCTCCCGGCGCAGGCCGGGATCCAGTGTCTTTCGGCGCATGCCTGAAAAAATTTTCCCCGTGCGCATGCGCTAAGCAAGTTAGGAATCAAGCTGAGCGCAATACGCTTTCATAAAATTTTCACTGCCTTGCATCAGACAAAAGCCGCAATCCAGCGTCTTTCGCTGTATCTCTGCGTTCAGCGCGAGCAAGTCATCACTGCGCCACCCACCCCCCATCCATATTCCAAGCCACACCCCGCACCTGTATCGCTGCATCGCTGCACATGAACACCGCCAGCGCACCCAGTTGGTCTGTCGTCACAAATTCACCTGAAGGCTGTTTCTCCGACACCAGATCGCGCTTGGCCTGATCGATCGAAATACCTTGCGCAGCGGCACGTGCATCGACCTGTTTTTGAACCAGTGGCGTCAGCACCCAGCCCGGACAAATCGCGTTGCAGGTAATGCCGGTTTGCGCAGTTTCCAGCGCTGTGACTTTGGTGAGACCGACGATGCCATGCTTGGCGGCGACATACGCTGATTTCCCGGCTGAGCCAACCAGCCCATGCGCTGACGCGATATTGATGATGCGGCCCCAGTTTTTTTCGCGCATTTTTGGCAGCGCCAGTCGCGTGGTGTGAAACGCCGAGGTGAGGTTGATCGCAATCACCGCGTCCCAGCGCTCGACAGGAAAATCTTCGATGTTGGCCACATGCTGTATCCCTGCGTTGTTGACGAGAATATCGACACTGCCAAAACGCGAAGCGGCATCTTGCATCATCTGCGCTATCTCGTCAGGCTTGGTCATGTCGGCATTGCAGTACAGTGTCTCGACCTGATAATCCTTTGCCGTGGCTTGTTGCAGCTTTGCAATTTCAGCGGCATCCCCGAAGCCATTGAAAACAATATTGGCACCTTCTGCGGCGAGTGAATGTGCGATGCCAAGTCCTATGCCTGAGGTGGATCCGGTGACCAGTGCGGTTTTGCCGGACAGCTGAGCTTTCTGCATGATGACCCTCGTTAAGATGAATGATGTAAGTGTCTGTTTGAAAATTGTCGCGAGCGGCCTGAGTTCGGCCCGAGAACCGCAGTCGTACGTGAGGTACGTCGAGCATCGCAGGGGCGAAATCAGGTCGCGCAGTAGATTTTCAAACAGACACTAAGTACTGAGAGCCTACCGCGTTAGGTCGATGGCAAGGCGTGCCGACGCAGACAGTACGACCTGTACGGCAAGGAGGTGCAACGCTGCCAGCGGCCTAAGGAGATAAGCTCTAAAAATCCCAAGGATTGTACGCGCATAGACCAGTAAAATGCGGCTAGTCTCGATCAACTCTGGATAGGAAGCACAACGATGACGCAGTCCCGAATCAATATGGTGCAATGCCTCTCACCCGCCGGTCTGCACCGTATGGCCTATCAAAGCTGGGGTGACGATCACAACCCGCGCGTACTCATCTGCGTGCATGGGGTGACACGGGTTTCGGATGATTTTGATCGACTCGCCGAATCACTCAGTGAACACTACCGGGTGATTTGCCCGGACGTGGTCGGGCGAGGGCGATCTGAATGGCTGCGCGATCCGCGCCTCTACGCAGTGCCCCAATACGTGAGCGATATGGTGACATTGATCGCACGGCTGGATGTAACGCAGGTGGACTGGGTGGGTACGTCCATGGGCGGGCTGATCGGCATGGGCCTGGCTGCGCTGCCGGATTCACCGATACAAAAAATGGTACTCAATGATATCGGCCCCAATCTCAATTTCCCGGCCCTGATGCGGATTGGCGACTACATCGCCAAGGAGGTCGTCTTCGGCAATTTCGAGGAGGGCCGCGAATACATTCGCACCGTCAGCGCGCCCTTCGGGCCGCACAGCGATGCCGAGTGGGACAAGCTGGCACGCGATGTGCTGCGCGAAGACAGCGACGGCAAATGGCGGCGTCACTATGATCCCGCCATTGCCAAAGGCTTCGAAGGCATCACCGAAGAGGGCACCAAGCGCAGCGAGGCTGGCCTGTGGGCGGCTTATGATGCGATACGCGCGCCGGTCTTGCTGGTGCGCGGCAGTGAATCCGATCTACTCACCCGTGAGACCGCGCAGGCGATGACGGAACGCGGACCGCGCGCACAGCTGGCCGAGATACCCGGTGTGGGTCACGCGCCGACCTTCATGCATGATGATCAGATATCGCTGGTAAAGCACTTTTTATTGGATTAACTATGGTTGCAGTGGCAGCTGTCACACAGGGAAATGAACAGTTAACTTTAGGCCTCAGTGCCGATGACGCTGCTCGTCTCAAAGCTGCCATGGATTTTGTGAAAGAGCCCTATCTCAATCGTGTCGTGCAAACTGGACAGGATGCGATGGCGTTTTCTGCCGGTGTGGTTGCTACACTCGCCGGACTCAAGACCGATGTGGATACCCGTATTGCCGGGATGTTGTTCGAGTTGGTTGCGCTCGATGCATCACTGGCAGAACAGATCGAGCCGCGTTTCGGCAAAGAGATCGCCGACATGGTCGCCGGTATACGACAGCTCATGCGTTTGCATGAAGGCGCCAATTTTCTGCAGACCGAGGGCAAGACTGGTAATGCGGCCGCAAGTCAGCTCGAAACCCTGCGCAAAATGACACTCGCGATGGCCACCGATATGCGGGTGGTACTCGTGCGGCTCGCCTCCCGATTGACCACGCTGCGGTTTTTCGCCGAGCGCAAACTGGAAAACGAAACGACGCTGCGCTATGCGAGAGAGAGTTTTGATCTGTATGCACCACTGGCCAATCGTTTGGGTATCTGGCAGCTGAAGTGGGAGCTGGAGGATTTGTCGTTTCGCTTTACCGATCCCGCGAGTTACAAGCGCGTCGCAAAAATGCTCGAAGAGCGGCGGGTGGAGCGAGAGAGTTTTGTTGATGCATCGATCAATCGTTTGAAAGAGGCGCTCGCGCGTGATGGCGTGCGAGCCGATGTGTTTGGTCGACCCAAACATATCTACAGCATCTGGAGCAAGATGCAGGGCAAGTCGCTGGATTTTTCGCGGCTGCATGATGTGCGCGCTTTTCGAGTCATCGTGGAGGACGTGAAGACTTGCTACACGGTGCTGTCTATCGTCCATGACATCTGGACACCCATCCCCGAGGAATTCGACGATTACATCGCACGCCCCAAGCCCAATGGCTACAAGTCGCTTCACACGGTGGTCGAAGCCGACGATGGCAGAACGCTGGAGGTGCAGATACGTACTCAGGAGATGCATCGGTTTGCGGAGTATGGCGTAGCAGCGCACTGGCGCTACAAGGAAGGCAGTGCAGCCTCCCTAGACCAAGCTTATGACGAAAAAATCGCCTGGTTGAGACAGCTGCTCAACTGGAAAAGCGAAATGGTCGATGTGGTTGTCGGTACTGATGGCGCCAAGGGTGCTGATAATGGTGCTGATGATGCCGACCGTCAGTGGGTGCAGCAAATCAAGGCAGCATCGATCAATGACCGTATTTATGTGCTGACACCACAGGCGCGGGTGATCGAACTGCCCAAGGGATCGACGTCGATTGATTTCGCGTATTACCTCCACAGCGATATTGGTCATCGCTGCCGTGGCGCGAAGATTAACGGCGTGATGGTGCCGCTCAATACCCCGCGCAAGAATGGACAAAGGGTGGAAGTCATCACCGCCAAAGGCGAAGCCGCTGCTTCAGGACTCGCGGGCCCATCGCGCGACTGGTTATCGGAGGGTTACACCGCCAGTCCACGCACGCGCGCAAAAATTCGTGCCTGGTTCAATGCGATCGAAGAGGCAGAGACACTCGCACGCGGACGATCCGCTCTTGAAAAAACTCTCCAGCGTGAAGGCAAGACCTCGGTCAATCTCGATGATCTCGCGCACAAGCTGGGGTTTCAGAAGCTGGAAGATTTCCTGCTTGCGGTGGGTAATGAGCGACTGAGCATGCGCCTTGTCGAGCAGGCATTGCATGCGGATGAGGTTGGCCGCAATGCAGCGGTCAATCCGGATGAAGCCGTACTGCCGCGCAAGAGCAAGGCATCGAGTGTCACGCAGGGCGCGAAATCAGGCGTGCTGGTGTTGGGCACTACCGGCTTGCTCACGCAAATGGCCAGCTGCTGCAAGCCGGCGCCACCTGATCCGATTGTGGGTTTCATCACGCGCGGCAAAGGTATTTCCATCCATCGCACCAGCTGCAAGAATTTTTCGCAAATGGTATTGCGCGCCCCCGAGCGCATGGTGCAAACCACCTGGGGCGATCAGCCTGCAGATACGGTGTATCCGGTGGACGTGTTTGTGCAGGCGCTCGACCGTCAGGGACTGCTGCGCGATATCTCGGATATTTTCCTGCGCGAGAAAATCAACGTCATCGGCGTATCGACGCGCAGCAGCAAGGGGCAGGCATTCATGTCGTTTACAGGCGAGATCTCTTCTACGGCACAGTTGCAGCGCGCGCTGACGATTATTCGGGAGGTGAAGGGGGTTATGGAGGTTCGGCGGTCGTGAGGGGCCCAAGTTTACAAACCCCTTTCGGTTAGGCGTGATATCAAAAAACAAAGCCGTTGGGTCGCCGGCTGGGCAGCACTGGCGCATTCATGTAAAGCTGGCTATAATCCCGCTTCTTTAGGCGCGTAGCTCAGCTGGTTAGAGCACTACCTTGACATGGTAGGGGTCGTTGGTTCGAGTCCAATCGTGCCTACCAGAATTCCCCAGCCGGATCAGATACTTATGCTGATCCGGCTTTTTGTTGGGATGAATTCTGGGATGAGTTCTTCTTTTGTGCTGCTTCATGCAGCTGCCTTTTGGTGCTTTTGATGGCGCCCTCAATCAAGCTTGTTTTCGTTGTGTGATCGCTGCACGTCACAATGACAAACACAAAGCTTCTCAGCGTTGTACGAACCCCCCAACCATTCACAAACACAAAGTCAAGTTAATACCTTGATATGCATTAGGGCCATCAGCGCACTGCTTGAGCACCATGTGCAGCTTCAGTCGGCACCTGCCCACTCGTTTTCACCGATAGCGACAAACAGGCTCAGCATCTGAGCTAGCACCAACCGAATAATCGTCCCCCCAACCACAGGAGGCGAGATGAGGCTGATTTTTTGCGTGCGGGAGCACACGTTCGACGAGATCCAGATGGGGCATCTGCTAGGATTTCCTGCCATTCTTGGCCTGGATGCCATTTCTGCGACCGCCAACGCTAATGGATTCACGCCGTTAACCGCGATTGCCAGAACCTACGGCTGGCAGCGGGAGCAGCTAGAGGCAGCATCAGCCCAGTGTAATCACCGCCAGGAAGTCGCGGTGATCAAAGCTTTGTCACCAACCTTGTTGCTTGTCCCACGAACTCATGGCGATGAGGGCAGGCTACCCAATGTGAATAGTCTCATCGCTGACCTGCTTGCAGCGGTCTCTCACCTAAAGGTCAGATCACTGCATTTCACCCACTTCGGATTTGTTCAAGGGCGCTTCCCCGAGATGGAAGTGCGAACCATCCTCGAGACACTCCTTGGTTCATTGCATCAATCATCACTCGACGTTCTCTATTGGGATATCGATCAACGAGTCTTGAACGACATGATCAAACTCTATTCGCGCGTGTCCAGTCGCTATCAGCTTAAACCGAGAGGACCTGAAATCTATATGGCACCAAAATTTACCTGGCATCCGGTCGCAACAACGCCAGATGGACATTCCCTACATGTCTTTGCCGATGCCAGAGAAACCGCCACTGGCAGCCTTCACTAATCTACTGTTTGATCACGCTGCCCAATGATAAAGAAAAAAATCATCTCATCCACCCGAGACCCGGAATTCGAATCATTAAAGCTGCCGCCGCATTCGCTCGAGGCCGAACAGTCTGTGCTGGGTGGGCTGTTAATCGATAACGGCGCATGGGACAAGATCATCGATATCTTGAAAGAGTCCGACATCTATCGGGAAGATCACCGTTTGATCTACCGCCATATCGGACAGCTGATTGCGGCGAGCAAGCCAGCCGATGTCATCACGGTCTTTGAATCGCTCAAGTCGGTCAATAAAGCCGACGACATCGGCGGGCTCGAGTACCTGAATGCCCTCGCTCAAAATGTACCATCTGCAGCCAATATTCGTCGCTATGCCGAATTGGTACGCGACCGTGGGATTCTCAGAAAACTGATTGGCGTCACTGAAGAAATATCGAGTGCAGCTTTTAACACCCAAGGCAAACCCGTCAGTGAAGTTCTTGATGAGGCCGAGGCAAAAGTTTTTTCGATTGCTGAAGAAGGCTCGCGAGGTACTCAAGGCTTCGCCGACATTCAGTCATTGCTCACCCAAGCGGTCGAGCGCATTGATGAGCTCTACAGCCGTGAAGGCAATAGCGAAGTCACCGGCATACCAACAGGATTCACAGATCTGGACCGCATGACCTCGGGGCTGCAAGAGGGCGATCTCGTCATCGTTGCAGGGCGTCCGTCCATGGGAAAAACCGCATTCTCGATCAACATCGGCGAGCACGTCGCCATGGAAACAGGTATGCCCGTGCTGGTTTTCTCGATGGAGATGGGTGGGGCACAATTGGCGATGCGCATGCTAGGCTCGGTGGGGCGGTTGGATCAGAACAGGCTACGCACAGGCAGACTCAATAACGAAGATTGGCCAAGACTGACCCACGCCATCCAAAAGCTCAACGACACTCAAATCTACATTGACGAAACTCCGGCACTGACACCCGTGGAGCTTCGAGCGCGCGCACGCCGACAGGCACGTATGTGCGGCAAGCTGGGGCTGATCGTCGTCGACTACTTGCAGCTCATGTCATCAAATTCGCAAGGCGAAAACAGGGCGACCGAGATATCCGAAATCTCCAGGAATTTGAAAGGCTTGGCGAAAGAACTCAACTGCCCCGTCATCGCACTCTCACAGCTCAACCGATCGCTGGAGCAGCGGCCCAACAAACGACCCATCATGTCGGACCTTCGTGAATCAGGCGCTATCGAGCAGGATGCTGATTTGATCCTGTTCATCTATCGCGATGAAGTGTACAACCCGGATTCTGCTGATCTTGGTACTGCTGAAATCATCGTCGGAAAACAGAGAAATGGCCCTATTGGTCATTGCCGGCTGACGTTTTTGGGGCAGTTTACGAAGTTCGAGAATTTTGCTGGTGGTGGGGCTGCTTATGGATGAATAAAAATTCTCAGGGAATTTATTCATCTTGCGAGCTACTTTGCATTTGGAAGAATTTCTCATTAGCCTTTTGTACGCGCTTTTCTGTCAAGCTGAATAGCATCAAAAAAATAACCAGGAAGATCACGCTGAAATTCTGCCTTGTCTGGTGGTAGACCAGTATTGAAGTTCCGAAAGCTAGAAGCACGATAAGGATGAAGGCGGCCATTTCAGTCAGTGTTGATTTTGGTTTTGGAGATGATGTTTTGGTTTGATTTGATGAGTTTTTTTCTGGGTTACTTTTTTATTCGGGATTGTCGAAATCGTCGGGTATGAAACGAAAGACACTGGATCCCGGCCTGCGCCGGGATGACGTTTGAAAAACTGTTGACCTCACAATGGTCATCCCGGCGCAGGCCGGGATCCAGTGTCTTTGGCTTACCGAAGAACGCCAAATGACTTCACAAAGCGTAGACCCGAATCACAGCCAGATCTCGCCACGCCCTTAATCCGATTTTGGAAAAATCCGCTCGTTCGACTTGTGTTCATCGTAAAAAGCTTTAAGCGTCTCGACGAACTTGCGAACACTAAAAATCAGATTCGGCATATTCAGACCAAAGGGGTAGTAAATCACGTGATTGCCAATCATCGCGACATCACCATCATTAACGCGGTGAGCGGCATAACGTACAAGAAAGCCTTGATAGTTGGCATCTGCCGATAATTGCTGGAGCTCCTCGTCGGTCAGTTCACTGTTGAGTAATAAATGACCTCGGATCAGCATCGACGCGTAGTCCGGATAAAGAATGATGCGCAGATTGACCCAGGTGCCCAGCACATACAAGTCGCCGTCATCATCCAGCTGAGTCTCATACCCGGCCTCTTCAAATCTCGCCTTCAGTACTTCGCCGGTCACGTTGTCGCGTGCGATTTCACGGGCCATTTCAAGCTCCAATGGGATGTTCTTTTGCAGTGGCTGCGTTGGCAGCTGCAGCACTTTGAAATTGTCGGTCATCGAGTCACCACAGGTTCATCTGCGGGGCCAGCGTTCAGCCGGTGGAAAAGGGCGCATCGTTCTGGTATCAAGGCCGCGCGAGCGGTCACGATCGATGGCAAGTCCGCCGCCGGGGCCAATCGATAATCCGCCGCCCGGTCCGATTGACTGACCACCTCCGGGCCCAATCGACAAGCCGCCACCTGGACCAATCGACTGCCCGCCTCCCGGCCCTATGGACTGCCCGCCACCTGGTCCAATCGAATCACATCCGCCCGGGCCGATGGAATCGGGGATGCATTCGCGCCAAGCCTGTGCCTGCGCGGAGTTCAATATCAACAAGGTCATTGTGAACAATAGGATTTTCATGGGTTGACTGGAGAGTAGTTAAAAAAAATACAATGAAGCATTTGCTCAGAGTTGGTAATAGTCTGAACCGCGACAGGCTCAGTTACTGAGCCCGCGAACATGAATAATCCAGAACCTGTTCACCTAAGTGGATAACAAGAGGCTTCAATGGCCCATGCGACCTGATGCGATATGTTCTAAAAGTTACAAATCAATATAATCAGTAGTCACAAATCCGATACCCAAAGTCCTCAGAGCAGGACGACCATCACGAGAAAAATCCATGGGACGAACCGAGCGGCTGTACAAAATCCAGCGGATGCTGACGGGCGGTGGCGCGGTGCCGATGTCCAGGTTTCTGGATGCGCTGGAAGTCTCCAAGGCTACGTTCAAGCGGGATTTGGAGTATCTGCGGGACCGATTGGGCGTACCTATCGTCTGGGATTTGGAATCGAGCGGCTACCGTATTGATGTTTCGACTGATCAGCGAGCGCACCCATTACCCGGGCTATGGCTCAATGAGGCCGAGATTCACGCGCTGCTGACAGGCATCGAGCTGCTAGGCGATCTGGAGCCAGCGCCCCTGATTGGCCAGCAGATCAAACCCATCCGCGAGCGCCTGGAAAAAATTCTCGAACTCGGAGAGTTTTCTACTGATGAGATACGCCGCAGGATTCGATTAATGCCCATCGGCGCGCGACAAACCAGTAGCGAGCATTTTCAGGCGATTGCGAAAGCACTCTTGTCCAGAAAGCGCCTTAAACTCCGCCACTTCGGAAGGCTTGATGCCAGCATTACCGAGCGCGAAGTATCACCACAGCGGCTCGTGTTTTATCGGGATAACTGGTATTTGGACGCTTTCTGCCACCTTAGAGACGACATCCGGTCATTCTCGGTTGACGCGATAGAGGAGGCTAGTCCCGTCGACAAGAATGCCGTCTCTGTCGACGATGCGGTGCTCACGACAGAGCTAGACGCAGGCTATGGCATATTTTCTGGTGGTACCACCAAAGTCGCACGACTCAAATTTTCACCCTTCAAGGCCAGATGGGTCGCCCGAGAGCACTGGCACAAAGAACAGAAAGGCGAAATGCTTGACGATGGCAGCTATCTGCTCGAGGTGCCGTATTTTGATGACCGCGAATTGATCAACGACATACTGCGACACGGTAGCCAAGTGGAAGTGCTGGGTCCGGAAGAATTAAAAACGAGGTTGAAACAAGAGGCGCAGCTGATTCTGACAAAACTTCAATGATATCCATCTATCACCATCCAAAATGAAAAACCTATGTTGATCAGATTAATCGCCTCTATCAGCTGTATTGACGCTGCGTGGCATATGGTTGATTACGTCTTTATGCGAAATCAGATGGCAGGGATTTATCTTTCTGAAAGCGACAGAGCCTATATCCTGATCATAAAAAATCAAGTAATGCTTTTAGGAATTGGCATTCTGATTTTTCCCACCACATGCCTCGGAAGCACTTGGGTGATGAGAAAGTTAAGTGAATCCAGAAGACTTTTCCAAGTACTGGCCCTATTACCCTGCGCTGTGGGTTATGCGTTATCAATACTGATTTGTTTGACTATGTCGATTGCGTCGTCAGACAGCGATCACATCGAGATAGGCATCTGTTCCGGCGTGATATTTCTGCTGATATTGGCGAGCATGGTGTTTGATGTGATTGGTGTTTATCGCCACATTTACCAAAGACGCCTTCCTCTGTAGATCATCGACTAAATAAATGTACAAAAAAAACGGTCAAGTCATTTTCTCTGCATCAGATCTCGTGCATTTCATGGAATGCGAGCATCTGAGCATTCTTGATCGCTGGAGTCTTGATGAGTCTTTGCAGCGCACCGAAGATAGCGAAGAAGCCGAGCTTGTTCAGACGCGTGGATTTGAACATGAGCGTGCATATCTGGAAAAAGCCAAAGGGCTGGCTGCCAGTTACATCGACATCAAAACAGTTGCTGAGTCGCGAGATGCACAAGTGGAAGCGACCATAGCGGCGATGAAGCAAGGTGTAGATCTCATCTATCAGGCCGCTTTTTTTCAGGCGCCCATGATTGGCTTTGCAGATTTTCTCAGGAAAGTCGACAAGCCCTCAAAGCTTGGCGATCATAGCTATGAAATCATCGATACCAAACTCTCTAAAAAATCCCGCGCCAAGTTCATCATTCAGTTAGCCTTTTATGCCGAACTTCTGGAAGGTATACAAGGCGTAACGCCAGAGTTTGTTTATATTGTTCTGGGCGATGGCAGAGAAGAGCGCTTTCAGCTCTCGGACTATCGCTACTATTACCAGTCACTGAAGCAGCGGTATGTGGCGTTCCTGACGGCGTCCGAGCAACAAGGTGTTGCGCAGGCTGCCAATAGTTCGACGCCTTTCCCCTGCGATAAATGCGACCTTTGTCACTGGCGGGAACGATGCAATTCGTCGTGGGATGAGACCGATCACCTCACCCAGGTTGCGAATATTCTGAAGACGCATATCCGCAAGCTCAACGCGGCTGGCATACAAACTGTCGAGCAGCTGGCGAAGCTCCCCGAAGCCACGCGCATTCCGAAAATTCCCGAAGCAGTCCTGCAGCGATTGCGGCATCAGGCGGGCCTTCAGCATCAGGCCAAGGTCACGGGCGAGCGCTGCGTCGATCCCCTCATCCCCAATCCCGACCAGCCCGCCGAGCCGGGCCCTCGCGGCTTTGCGCGATTGCCTGAACCGTCCCCGCATGACCTGTTCTTTGATATGGAGGGATTCCCGCATGTCGAAGATGGCCTTGAATATCTGTTTGGCTTGTACTACATAGACGATGCAAAGAAGGGCGTATTCAAACCCTATTGGGCACACAACCGCGGTGAAGAAAAACTGGCCTTCGAGCAGTGGGTCGACTTCGTGATCCAACATCTCAAGCGGCATCCTGAAGCACACATCTATCACTACGCTGCCTACGAAAAAACCGCTCTGCGCAAGTTGATGCGTCTTCACGGTACGCGTGAAAACGAAATAGATCATCTACTGAGATCGAAAAAACTGATCGACCTGTATCAGGTCGTCAGAGAAGCGGTTCGTATCTCTGAGCGATCGTATTCGATCAAGTATGTCGAAAAATTTTATCTCGCAGCCCGAAGCGCCGACGTCAAATCGGCAGGCTCCAGTATCGTCGCGTATCAGAATTGGCGGGACAGCTATCCGAAAGATCAGACGATTCTTGATCAAATCGAAAAGTACAACGAAGAAGATGTAGTCTCAACCTATGAGCTGCGCCAATGGCTTTGCCGCTTGCGGCCTGCCAATCTACCCTGGCTCGAGGCAGCCCTGGAAACCGAAGAGCCCTCAAGAGCCAGTGAGACGCGCAAAGCCGCTGCCCTGACTACCGAGCAGCAGGTACTTCAGTTTCATGCGCAGATCAGCCAATACATACCGTTGCCGCCTGATGCCACGGAGACTATGGCGCCACGCACGCCAGAGGAGCGACATGCGATCATCCTGCGTGATCTTCTGGATTTTCAAAGGCGTGCCAACAAGCCGCAGTGGTGGGCCTTGTTTGATCGGCAGTCAAAAATTTTTGAAGAACGAATCGAAGATCTCGATTGCGTTGCCGGCGCTATTCCGGCGTTGGATTTTCCCGTTACGGCTGAACAGCGCTCGTATCGTTACACCTACCGCTACCCGCCACAAGAGGTCAAGCTCAAAAGTGGTGACAAACCTGTACTCGTTGATAGCCTTGATGGGGTATCCGACTTCACCATCGATCATGAGCAGCAGTTGATTACTTTCAAGGTCGGCAAGCAGCGATCGCTACCGCCGGGCACGATCGACATCGGTAAAGGCAAACCCATTGACCCGAAGCCACTGCAACAAGCGCTGTTCCGGTACGCGGCTGACTTCATCGCGGTTAAAAAAGGCAGCAGCAGTCGCTACCCAGCGATTTCCGCATTACTCCGGCGGGATATCCCTGCGATCACAGGCATCACACCCGGGCAAGCCCTGTTACCCGAAGAGCCCACCACGGCGGATATTGTCTCCGTGGTGAGCCGATTGAATCACAGTGTGATTTTTATTCAGGGACCGCCGGGCGCAGGAAAAACCTATACAGGCTCCAAAGTGATCGTATCCCTGCTCAGGGCCGGCAAGCGCATCGGTGTTTCTTCCAACAGCCACAAGGCGATTGTCAATTTGCTTCAGGCCGTCGAGAAAACGGCTAAAGCAGAGGGCTTCAGCTTCAAGGGCGTCAAAAAATCCGATCCCATCGACCCCGGCCAATTGGTCAACGGTGAGTTCATCGTGGACGTCAAAGAGCGTGATGAGGTCATTGGCGCCAATGCGCAGCTGATTGGCGGCACCGCCTGGTTATTTGCCGACGCAGATCTGGACCAGCAACTCGACTACCTGTTTGTCGACGAAGCAGGGCAGGTGGCACTGGGCATGTTGGTACCCATGGCAACCTCGGCCAAAAACATCGTGCTGCTGGGAGACCAAATGCAGCTGGCACAGCCAGTGGAGGGTGTCCACCCGGGTGACTCGGGTGATTCAGTATTGGACTATTTGCTACAGGGGCAGTCCACCATCCCGCCGGAGCAAGGCATTTTTCTCGAAAACACTTGGCGCATGCACCCAGCCGTGTGCAGCTTTATTTCCGCGGCTATTTATAACGGGAGATTGAAATCCCATCAGGATACCGGGCTAAGGTATCTGGTGTTGAATTCCCATGCCGATCCAGCACTCAAGGCGGCAGGCATTCATTTTGAGGAAGTTCATCATGAGGGCTGTTCACAAGACAGTGAAGAAGAGGCAGGTCGTGTCAAACAAATCTATGAAAGTTTATTGAAGCAGCATTTCATTGACGACGATGGTGTAAGGCAGACCATGAGCCCGCATAATATTCTTGTGGTTTCGCCCTATAACCTGCAGGTGAATTTGTTGAAACAGCGGCTCGGACCTGATGCACGTGTCGGCACCGTAGACAAATTTCAGGGACAGGAGGCTGAGGCGGTCATCATCTCCATGGCGACCTCCAGCGGTGATGAGATGCCAAGAAATATCGACTTTTTATTCAGCAAAAACCGATTGAATGTGGCTATCTCGCGTGCCAAGTGTCTTGCGGTGTTGGTGGCCTCACCCAAGCTATTGGCAGTGAATTGCCGGACGCCTGAGCAGATCGCTCTAGTGAATACCTTGTGCTGGGTATGGCATGAATTTACCCCGTCTCCCAAGGATTAATGATTTGAACGCCGGAATTCACAAAATCGCGCACATTGCGTGTGACCAAGTGGTAGCCATGGGCTAATGCAGTTGCTGCGATCATCGAGTCCAGGACCGACATGCTCTTGCCACTGGCTTCCGCTTGCGCGGTCATCGCCGCCCAATGATGGGCGACCTGTATGTCAAACGGCAGAATTCGATCTTTGAAATCGCTCTCAATTTGTTTGAGCCAAATAGTCAGACCCGAGCGGCGTTTCGACTCTGGCAGTTTAGCAACCCCGCGCTTCAGCTCCGCCAGAGTGATTGCACTGACAAATGTCTGATCCGCTTTGCGTTCTTTGAGCCACTGGACTACTAGTTCCTCAGGCGCACTTTTTACGAGTTCCGAGAGTACGCATGTGTCCAGCAAGTACTTCATAAGTCCAAATCTCTGATGGGTTCCTTGGACCGCGTTATGACGAGTGCTTCGCCTCGGGGAGCATTGAGAAGGTGGTCGATCAGGTTAGGTGCGTCGCCAACGAGACGGCGGTAATCCTCTGCCGCGAGAATCACGACGGCTTCCTCACCGCGCCGAGTAACCAGCTGCGGGCCCTCAGTCAGCGTGAGATCAACAACCTCGCTGAAACGGCTCTTGGCCTCTTGAAGTTGCCATGTATGCATTGAATTTACCCCAATCTAGTCAGACTAGTCGCTAGTATTGCGGGAATCTTTGGGGCTGTCAAATCATTGCTTTGTTGTTTGCAACCGCGCCTAGTGACGTATTGAAGCGCTGTTCACCGAAAACACAACAGGCGATCGATGATCTGCCCTGACAACCCGAATAGCCTCCAGCATTTCCGGATACATGGCCGGTGAACATTTCCGGCTCGGATATTGCACGACCAGCTTACGTGAAACTTCCATCAGGTTGCCATCCAGCCGATAACTGGCTTGATACCGAATATGCTCCGTCTGGTAGTTCACATTAATCGGCATCGTGCTGATGGCGATATGCTCGGGAAGATGGATGGTGTATTTATCCTCGGTCGATGTCGAGTCGCAAACGTAGGGAAATTCGCGCTGGTCGAGAGGTTTGTAAATCGTCATGGAGGCGATGTATCCCGGTGATACGCCAACCGGGATGATGAAAGCTCCTGAGCGAGTGAGATCAGTGATTGAATCCAGCTTGAAATCTGAGCCCCAGGTATAAGTAGCGTCAATATCCTTGGGGGGCGTATGCCGGATCTGACCTGAGCCGATTTCATTGAAACGATACAGCAGGTCGTTGACGGTTTTTTCCATAGGCTCGGTCAGTTCAGAAAACCGGAAAATTCGCGAATTGATTTCTATAGTGCCAGTCAAGGCAGATTCATTTTTACCCTCGATGCTGCCATCCGATTTCAGTGTCATGCTCGTTTCAGATAGCAGCATGTTTTCTTCGGCGCGCATTTTGGGTGTGCGACCCAAGCGATTGAGCGCCACCAGAATGGTGGGCTTGTCGATGACTTGATCATCCAATTTGCCAAATGGGACAAACTGCGCGGTCGAATCCAGATACAAATCCCGCGATGGAATATAGGTGATGACGTGGTTGATGGGCCCGCTTCCTGCAGGGCCTTCGGGCAGCTCGAAGGCATTGCCAAGATTCACGAGGGCTGCCGTGCTTTCAATGCCAATTGCTCTCAGTAGTGCCTCCAGCAATACCACGTGGTCTTTGCAGTCACCAAACCGGCGGCTCAAGATATAGGCTGAATCCCTCGGCACAAATCCGCCGTCGTTCACGGTGGTTGAGATGTAGCGGATATTTTTGGCTACCCAGATATAGAGTGCCTTGATCTTTTCTTCTTCGGTGGGTGCTTGTGCAGTCAGCTCGTTGGCCAGTTTTCGTATGTCGGCAGTTACCCGGACTTTGGGTGCCGCCGAGCGATGATATTGGCGCCCGATATCCAGATAGTCTTTTGCTTGGGTGAAGACGAGAAACGGAGCGAAATCGGAATAATCAATTCTGCTGTCTTCGCGTTTGTGCGCTATCACTTGTCGAATTCGATATTGATAGGTGATGTGCGTCCTGGTTTCGGCAATGATCCCCCCTTCGAATCCACGCTGATTGATCAGAAGCTTCAGTGATTTTGGCGCACGAACAGTGGTTGATACGTCTTCATAGATACCATGGGGTGACAGGCCGAATGCGATCTGAAATTCACCAGGCTTTTCTGGTTTGAAGTGCTTTAATACATGTTTGCTGTACAGGCGACTGCCAACAGCGACTTGCGCAAATACGACCGTGGTCGTTTTCTGGTCATCAAAATTTCTGCCGTCTGTATTGCCTTCGCCAGATTTTTTGATCCAATCGGGGGCTAATTGAATGATCTTGCCGTCGGGGAGTCGGTTATGTGCGCTCAGGACCTTCAGCGTCTCTTGGGTGGTTTTATGATCAAAAGAATGTCGTCCGAGTCGATCTGCGCCATAGTCATTCGTAATGCGCGATATGTGTTCGACAGTTTCTGTATAACGCCCACGCTCGTCAATGATGATCGTGCGGTGAATTTTTTCATGAGCAATCGGTGGCTCGAAAGGTTCGGCCAGCGATGTGGCGGCATGGACTAGCAAAATTGAAGTAATCAGTGATTTTAAAAATATTTTCATTTGAATTTATTTTTTCTTCTGATAAGAATAGAGAATAGGTATCGGCGCGCTGATACCCTGACGAGCGGCCTCAAGAATCGTTTCTGACTTCAGACATGGTTCAGCTACTTTCTGCAATATGTCGATTGCGCGATCAAACTGTCCAAGCTCGCGATGCAGCTCCGCGATGGTGATCGCGCGAGATCCGCCATCGGCAAATTCAAGCAAGGCGAGTAGCGTTCTCATGTTGTCAATTTGAGTCTCGGTTGGATTGAAAGCAGAATACGGTATTTGGCCTTTTTCAGTCAGGGCTTTGGCGGTACGGCGGTAGGTATCGTTAAGATACACCCAGTAGAGAATGCGGGTGGCCTGGATCAGGCTCACGGAATACTTCTCCTGATGTTCAAGAATCCCGGCCAGATCTTCATCATTGGCAGATTTCAAGCGTGGGTATTTTTTTGACCGAGCTTCATCCACCGCTTGAGTATCTTTTGTATCTTCTGGCGGTGGCTGCGAGTGGGGTTTGCCGCTCCACCATTCTTTAAAGCGTTTTATCCAAGACTGACGGGTGTCTGGCGTGTCACCACTTTTGTGTCGAAGAGAGGGCGGTATATAGGCGGGTGGCGTTTCTACCAGACGCGATGCTTGTTCACTGGTGATGTGACCCAGGTACGGCGCATCGCTCTGCAGAAAAAAATCATGACAGGTAACGCATTGCCTCAGGCCCTGTCGGTTATCAAACAGTGAGTAAACACTGTAACTGTCAGACCAATGCTCAGGGGCCATGAAGTTGAATGAGACGATGTTGACCGTGGCATGAATGGTGTGGCACAGGGGGCATGCGAGCAGGCGATATCCGTCGAATCGGGTCATGTGAGTAGTTGGGCAGTGACTCAAATACTCTGCCGAGCAATCAACGCCTCGAAATCCAGACCATCGTCACCTCCGGCAAGCATCCCCCAGCGGTCTTGCTTTACTCCCGGCAGACGCTTGCTCAGATCTCGCTGGATATCGGCTTTCACGTCATCCATCACACCCGACAGCGTATGGTCCAACAGCCGTTTCACCTGCCGGGGCGCGACTTTGTATTGATTGAGCGTTTTCATCAGCCATTCCAAAAACACAGCCCAGGCCAGCACCCGATCACTCAAGACATCAGCTACCGATTGGATCACATCGTCAATTTCAGAAGGCAGATCGCAATTCAAGAATCGCGTCATCGCATCTTCAAAATCCGTGTGCAACAGCGACACATCCTCCAGCACACTCAGCAAAGCCATAGGCTCCATGCCAAGCATCTCAGGTTCATCAGCGCGGCGCATATAACGCGGTGTTTCTTGTATCCGGGAATAGCTGATGGCATTCAACAACATCGACGAGCGCGGCATCGAGTACAGAACGCGACGAGCGGGTGCCCTCGAAGGTCTGACCGAACCCATACCGTGCCAGCCCGCAGCCACCATTTGTTCTATCTGGTGCGGTGCAGGCAAGCCAAGTGCCTTCTCGTCAGCAGCGCGCTGTATCGCCATGAAGAGATTTGTGTGTTCTGTCACCAGCTGGTACTTCACTGCCAGCTGACTGGCGGCTTCGGTCGTCGCTGCATCACGTACACGCTTGGCACCCACCATACGGGTAAGGGCGGATGGCGAATCACCTGCTGCACCCAAAGCCACCGAGCCCGCCGCCATATCAACTACTGCACCCAGCGATACCAGCGACGCACTCGCAGAAAGCACAGGCGCTTGAGCAGGTCGGCTACCCAACACCGCAGCAAGATGAATCGTCTCACCGGGATAAATCACCTTCGGAATAGGCGCATGCCACACAACAGGCGCATGCCAATCCACAGACACCCCAGCCACCACACCCTGACGCATGCGCGTCACCATCCTTTGCATGGCCGCAGCCATGTCTTCGTTGGGGGACACCAGTTCGCAAGCACCATCGCTATGTTCGGCGATTTCGCGCAAAAGACTCTCTGCCGGCGAGCTGCCCACACCAATCGCAAATATCCGGTGGTTGGATTCTCTGGCGGATTGGATCGTGTTTTCTATATCCCAGACTTCGCCATCGGTGATCAGAAGCACATTCACCGGACGCTCGCTGGCATCGGCCGCAATGTCGAAGGTGTCTTGCAAAGCCGCGTGCATCTCTGTGCCGCCGAGATCAGCCTTGGTCTTGGTGATGGCAGGCGTAAATGTTCGCGCTTTGAATTCAGGCGTGGCCGCAGTCATCCGCCCGATCACTCGCTGTGTTTGACTACCAAACAGACTGTAAGACACCTTATCGACAGAGCTCAGCAGCGGCAGCAGCGACTTCAAGCCTTTGCGGGCAAGCTTGATGCTGTCACCCTCCATCGAGCCTGAGCAATCCACCAAGATCTTGAGTTCAATTTCGGTCGCTTGCTGACGCACCGCTGCGCTTGCCTCAGCCGTGAAGCTGAGTAGCGCCGGATATTCGCCACCATCCTGGGCCACAGCAAACACACCCGCGCTCTCAACGCCATCAAACACCAGCACGAGATCACGATCCAGATAGCCATCACGGCTCAGGTTAACAAGCGTCTTGCCTTCATCCGAGCGCACACTCACCTGATGGCTAGGGCAAGCCACCGCACCTTTGGCGAGCGGCCCGCTGATGGCGAGATCAAGCGACACCGGATAAGACACAGCCAGGCTGGCATCGACCGAGGCGGGTTTTTTGAGCCTGCCGGTTTTGACGGGATCGCCATAGCGCGGTGCGACCGTGGTGGGAATGGAGAGCCGCACCTGTCCTTGTTCAACGCGTAGCAATTGCGCGTACTCGATCTCGATGATCGCTTCTTCATCAGGCTTCAGATTGCCCATGTGCGCGGTATAGAGACCTTTGCCGGATTCCTCGACCATGATGGGCGTGTCACCGTCCTTGATGGCCTTTTCGTAGCTTTCTTCGGCTTCGGATTTGGGTAGCACCGTGCCTTGCCAGACTTTGCCAGCCATCGTCGCCGTCAAGCCCAGCAGCGTGGCGCCCCAGGCCAGGGGGAAGGTGTAGATCGTCTCGATATTTTTGTCGGTGGTGTTCTTGTAGAACTGACGTGCCTTGACCGTAAAAAGCAAACCATCAACGCTGGCGTTAATGTCAACACGCTGCAGCAGAACGGCTTTGCCCATCGTAGTGCTGAGGAGGGCGCCGCGTGAAGTTTCGGAAGTGGTGCTCATGATGTCTCCTTGATGAGAGAACAGCGAAAAAAAGAAACGCGAGAAATACGAAAAACGCGATCAAGCATTAGGTAGCGGTGAGCTGCGGCCAATCACATCCGACCCAGGATCATCGACATGAGCAACAGATGATCCGGCATGCGGCACCAGCCAGGCACAGGGCAGGGTGGCGCCACCGAACATCGCCTCGTGCACACAAAAGTCAACCCAACACTCTTGCCCATCCACCTGCGCGCGACCGACCAGCCCGAGCGCAGTCCACTCCTCGACCAGCATCCCGATGTCGTGCGGACTCATCGCGCCGTCGCGGAACAGATAGTCGTCATACCAAACACGTCCACCGATCAGAGGGGCGTGGTCTTTGAGGCAAGCCTCCCAACCGCCGGGGTATTTAGCGCGGATGGCGTGAATGCTGACGATGAAGTCAATGAATTCGGTTTGAATGGCCACGGCTGTCCCTGGTTGATTATTAAATTAAAAACAAACGCGGGTTAATCTGACGATTGTTTCGCGCGTAGAACCGTTATACCGAGCAGAGGGCTCAAACACTGAGCCAGCAAATTTTTATTACAAATATTTTGAGGGCTCATTAACTGAGCCTGCGAATTCGTAAACTGGTTCAAGCACAAAAAATTAAGTGGCTTGGGATTTTTGATTGCTTGAAACAGCGGCTGCGCATTTAAAAGAAGTCAGCGGCGGTGTAACGAACGCCACTGGATCCCGGCTTTCGCCGGGATGACGATTTATAGGCTAACAGTGCTTCAAACGTCATCCCGCCGCAGACCGGGGTGATGATTTTTAGGCGAACAGTGCTTCAAACGTCATCCCGCCGCAGACCTGGATGACGATTTTTAGGTGAACAGTGCTTCAAACGTCATCCTGCCGCGGACCTGGATGATGAGTTTTAGTCGAACAGTGCTTCAAACGTCATCCCGCCGCAGACCTGGATGACGATTTTTAGGCGAGTAGAGCTTCAAACGTCATCCCGCCGCAGATCTGGATGATGATTTTTAGGCAAACAGTGCTTCAAACGTCATCCCGACGCGGACCTGGATGACGATTTTTAGGCGAATAGACCTCCAAACGTCATCCCGGCGAAGGCCGGGATCCAGTGTCTTTCGTCGTGCAACAGCCGACTCTGACAATAAAAAACACGAAGCTACTTAAAAAAATAGACATCCAAGCCCGAGACCCTAAAGCCAATGAAGCCACCCCACCCCATAACCCGAGAATCCTGGCTAGAAGCCGCAGTAAAAGAACTACACCCCCTATTCACCAAAGCCGGCCACACAATCCCCCCATGCCGAGTCTCGTGCGGCTTCGCAAGCACCGGTGCGCGCAGCGGCCATATCGGGCAATGCTGGAGCACCAAATCCAGCAAGGATGGCGTCAACCAGATCTTCATATCGCCCGCCCTGGAAGACGCGGTCGAAGTACTCGACACCCTGGTACATGAGCTCGCCCACGCCGTGGATGACTGCAAGCACAAGCACGGCAAAGAGTTTAAAAAAATAGCGACAAGCCTAGGCATGGTCGGCCCCATGCGCAGCGCGGGTGCCGGGCCCGTATTAAAAGAGAAGCTGAAAGACCTAGCCACCAAACTAGGCGCCTATCCCCACGCCAGACTCTCCGTGCCTAGAAAGTCAGCAGCCCGATCACCCCGCCCGCGAGCCAAGTGCAGCAAGTGCAGCTTCACGGTGCCGATGCTTAAAGATTTTCTGCACTACGGCCCGCCCATCTGCCCTAAAGACCGCATCGACATGGAGGCGGTAGGCGATTGGGATATCTTTTAAATCAATGCTGATATTGCAAGAAGGCGGCCTCGTGTTCTTTGCGCACCTTGTCGCGCAGCGCCTTGGGCGAGAGGACTTCCACTGCCGCGCCGTGCTTGGCGATATCGAGCAGCAGCTCGCGGTCATCGGAATAGGGGAATTCAAGAATATAGGCACCAGACTCATCAAATGAGCCCTTCTGATCCGGATGCCAAAGCTCGGCGGCTACCCAACGCGCGCGTTCGGGGGTAAATTTAAGCTTCGCAACGTGCTTGGATTCACCCGCAAAAATGCCGTAGCTGGCAGCGAGAAACTGATCGAGTGATTTAATAGGGACTTCCGTAGCTTTTTTGTTAACGGTAGTGATGGCGCGGATACCATCAAGAGAAAACCCCCGCAGACCATCGCGCATATGGCACCACGCATCGAGGTACCAGTTGTCGCGATAATGAATGAGACGCTGGGGCGAGATTTCTCGCAGCGTGATTTGGTTACTGGCGCGAGCGTAATACTGGATTT
>JAIXXZ010000009.1 GCA_027490465.1 Oxalobacteraceae bacterium | reverse complement strand
TTGCTTGCTTGCTTGCTTGCTTGCTTGCTTGCTTGCTTGCTTGCTTGCTTGCTTGCTTAGTCCACCAAACCGTCGGTCGCGCAATTGAAAAGCTGCTATGGCTTCCTGCAATGCAGGTTCATCAAAATCCGGCCAATTGAGCTCACTAAAATAAAGTTCGGTGTATGCCAGCGACCAGAGCATGAAATTTGAAATGCGTAGTTCTCCGCCAGTACGAATTAGTAGATCCGGCTCAGGTGCATAAGCCATGGCAAGGCGTTTTGTAATATCCTTCTCTTGGAGTTTGCTCGCACCAATCTCAGCGAAAGCTTTTTCAGCTGCCTGCGTCACATCCCACCGGCCACTGTAATTGGCGCAAATAGTCAGGACAAGGCCTGTATTTTTTTCAGTCATTTTCTCAACCTGATCAATAACTCGACACAGGTCTTGATCAAATGCGGCAAGGTCGCCGACCACCTTCAGTTTGATATTATTTCGGTGCATTTCCTGCACCTCGCGGAGTAAAACGGTGCGAAATAGGCGCAAGAGAAAGATCACCTCACTTGGTGGACGCTGCCAGTTTTCTGCGCTGAATGCAAAGACCGTAAGATAAGCGACGCCTATTGCATCACAGGTACGGATCGTCTCTCTTAGGGCATCGACCCCTTTTACGTGTCCCACCGTTCTGCTATGGCCCCGCTGCTGCGCCCACCGGCCGTTGCCATCCATGATGATGGCAATATGCTGCGGCGTCGATTGCGATGAATTAACCATGAAGATTTGGTAAAACGTATCTATTTTCTGTTGAATAGCGTGAGGTCGCCATTCATTGCGTGGCGACCGAATGACTTTCTGCGTTACCAAAGACACCACGAGAGAGCGAGCGCATTTTCTGCACCAATATCCATCTGCTCTACCCAGTTGCGGTATGTTCAGTGTTTGTGTTTTTGGGGGATTGATTCGCATAAGAAAAGAAGCCTTTTCTTATGTCATCATCAGTAATCATTTCAGCGTACAAAATAGCTACCGCCCTACGCTTATGCCGCGCAAAAAAAAATCCTGCAACACACATCAGCGCATGTTGCAGGATTTACTTTGATGTTCCTATTAAATTTAGATACGAAAACTGTGATTAGTTTTTAAAATCAGTATTTAATTTATAAATTAAACAATACGAGATTTTTATACAATTTTCGTAGACCAAAAGTTACAATCACTGTTAACTTCGCTTCATTATCAAGTTTTATAACGATGCGGAGGACACTATCGGACACACTGCACTCAAAGTCGCACTGGATGTCAGAACGATGAGTGCCGAGCTTTTACCTTTGGATAATTCATTTATCCCGTTTGATCTTTTGTTTAAAATTGGCTTGGCGCACATTGAAAATGATGAGTTAACGCTAAAAGCACTTTTCACAGGCCTACCCCACTCAGAAATGGGGATGCGATACCACTTCCGTCGCTTGCTAGCGAATGGCTGGATTGAGGTACAACCATCTCCATCCGATCGCCGTTCCAAACGTGTGATCGCCACGTGCAAGCTACTAGATCAGCTGAAACTGCTTGACCAGGGATTCGTTAAAGCCGTCGAACAGCACATGAAAAGTCTTGACGGTGCTTCCTCCGACCGATCAAACTAATGTAAGTGTCTGGTATGAATCGGTTGATTCGAGGCTGTCGACGCTCAACAGCCCCTCACCTTTAGTTGAGCAGTACTTGTTTGAGGGCTCGCGCGATGAAGTCACACTCGTTAAGCAAAAAATTTATGCTTGAATTTGTGATTCAGCGTGACGCAGCACGTCAAAAGAAATTGACTGACCTTACGCCTCGGGACGAGCGCTTACTCGATATTGTGGCTTTGGCGTATGCTCAAAAAGAACGCTTGTCCGTCAAAGACCTAATGTCAAAATCTGAGCTCGGTAGCCCGGCAGTAATCCACCAGCGAATGAAGTCTTTGGTCGCTGATAAATTAATCGAGCTGCAAGACACAGAAGACATACGGCGCTACCAAGTCGCACCCACTGAAAAATTGCTGAATTATTTCGATATCCTTGGCAAAACTATTGACGCCCTCACCGCTACACATCGCTGATTTTTCTGAGGCACTCCCTTATCAAGAATGTAATTTGGATCACTGATAGTTCTTGTAAATCCTAGAGAAAGCCGCCGATTGCAGAACCTGAACCGCATTGCTAGACATCAATCACTACCCTGCGGAATGAAAGGAGTCGCCAAAGTTGCCCCTTCCGCCCTTGCAACAAGTAGGTCTCTCACAAAGTCGATAGGTAGGTCTGGATTGTCTAAGGCAGTCTTGCCCACCATTTCCCAAAACTCTACCTGCCCTGCGATCGTTCGGCGCTCAGCATGCGCATGCGCCCTAGCTTGCTCGTATAGTTGATCCTCAATTCGAACTGGCATTCCCATGGGGTATCTCCTTGAATAATTTACTGCAACTGTAGCAAAATGCCTCACGGACGGCGGTTCCGTTAATTGACTTCTTGTACCAAATATGGTACACTTTAAGCTGTTTTAGCGTTACTATTCTTAGGAATTGCCATGGCTAAACTGACCTCTGATCAAACAGCGCGCGAGAAAGATGTGGCCAATACCCTCGCTTCGCTACGAATTGAAAATCTCAGCCCAAGTGATAGTTTGAAAATGGGGCTACAGGAATATATTGAAGGAAAAAAGACGACTGAGGATTTGCTGAGCGACGTGAAGGCAAAGTATGTCGCGCTACGACGCTGATGACACCTATTGTCTGCCCGGTTCCTCTGTACTCAAAAACAAAGCCGGGATTTCTGATCAAGACCTTCTCGATTAATACGAAGCAGATTTCACAGCTGTACGGCTGCTGGAGCTAGCCAGAAATCCTGTCGGAGGGAAGTTTGACCTCGACCATTTATGTCAGATCCATCGATACCTTTTTCAAGACATCTATGAGTGGGCTGGCAGTGTAAGAACAGTCGACATCGTTCGGGGCGATAGCCGCTTTTGTAATGTCAGACATATCCAGACTTATTCGAATACCGTGTTTTCCTCGCTCAGAGATGAGGACTATCTAAAGGCATTGAGCAAGAAGCAATTTGCTGCGCGTGCAGCGCACTACTTTTCTGAAATAAATGCGATCCATCCATTTCGAGAGGGTAACGGTCGAGTTCAGCGTTTATTCATGTCCCAACTTGCTGAAAACGCGGGATTTTCTATGAGCTATGCTGCATTAGGTAGAACTGAGATGTATTCAGCGATGGAAGCAGCTTTCTTCGGGAATGAAAAGCCGCTAGCTGCTTTGTTATTTGATATGTCGGAGAAAAAATGACTAAGGAGTCAAAGAAAATTTCAAGGTCGAAATTCGATCAACCTCCAACCAAAGAGTGCACTTTGTCATCGATTACTGCTGTTGCTTTAAAACAGGTGATCGCTGTACAGATATCTGAAGAAATGACAGCACAAAATTTAACTAAGACCGAACTGGCTAAACGAATGCATACCAGTCGCTCGGCGCTGGATAGGCTGCTTGATGCGCAGGACCCCAGCTTAACTTTAGCAACCCTTGCTAGTGCCGCAACTGCCCTTGGAAAAAAGGTCAATCTGAATCTTGGCTAATTGAAGAAAAAGTAATGGCCGTCAACAGACAAGATGAAATCATTGATCTTGATTTTGCGACCTGCTGAATAAGAGAATTTTGACAGCGACTAAACTCGGACATCATGTCCGAATTGTTGTTTTTATGGCAATAAATTGAATTTCACAGATTTTCGCATAAATAATTTTTTCGGCTGTAATGCGTTGAATTTAATGGATATTTCAGCAACCCGTGTTGCTGTTAATCTGCAGGTCCCTGGTTCGAGTCCAGGTCGGGGAGCCACCAAATACAGCATAATCAATCACTTAGCCCAGCCCACAAGGTTGGGCTTTTTGCTTTGTAAAACGGCGGGCTATCACGGGGCTATCATCAGAAACCATGGCGGTTGGATTCAGCTCGCAGCCGAAGCAACTCGACGGGCTGCGTACCCACCTGAAGGGAAAATATTCCGGGAGCACGCTATGCTTGGGCGCCACCATCCAAGCCCATCTTCTTAATCAAGGGCTGAAGCTCTGCCTTCAGAAACTGGGCCAAATCGCTGCGCTTGACCATGGGCGTGCAGTACCGATCAAAGGTGAAGGGTATGCCGAGCTCGACGAGTTTTTTTGACTGCAAAAAACTGGATCCACATTTGGTGATGGTTCGCAGTTCGTCAGACGTTATAAAAGGGTTCTCGATCATCAAAGTATCTGATGAAAAAAAACAACAAATCAAATTGGGATGGCGATTTCAGATCGGTCCATGAAATTTTATCCTAGGCAAACAATATTTTCATAGCTTTACCATTTCGGACATGGCTTATGCCGTGTCTTTTTTTTAACTTTTCAAGCCCTAGATTGAACCCCCAGTGTTCGATTGACTTGCTTTTACTGAGCGGCTTAAGAGTTTAACGGTGACTAATTTTATGCCGAGGGCGTACTCAAATTTCGCAGGCGCGTGGGCACCAACCGCGTGTGACACACACTCAGTGATCATTAGGTAGCTCAAAGGGCGCACCGATCGACATGGGATCTATTGAGACAGTAGCCAGCAGCGCACGGATCATCTCAGGCATCGTTTCCCAATGCACCGCGAATGGTAGCAACCAATTCAGAGGTCTCTTGCGATAAAAATAGATAGATTTTCCGGGAATAACGCCTTTAGGAAGCAGATAGAACTCCATATCTGATAGGTTGAATCGATCAGAGGGCAGCAGTGCCAAGGTCCAGTGGGCACGTTCAGAGAAAAACAACTGATAGCCTTTGAGCGATTCATTATGCAAAAAGGTTCTCACCAGCAGCACCAAGCGACGATTGATGACGAGGGTCGTATGATCGACAACTGCTACCGACAATCCCTGCTGTTGAAGCAGCGTTTTTAGTTGTGCGACTGTCGCAATGACACCTGCCAGTGTCGTATTTTTTTTCCGGTTAGTAGGAACCGGATCTAAATCACTGGTGTAGCCAATCGTTGCATAAGCCGCTCTCATGGTGCCGTAGCGACGCCGATAGGCCATGGCGCTGGGTGCGCCTTTGGTGGCTTTTAATGCCGAAATAGATAGCCGACCATGCAGCGCCAATGCACGTCGGAGTGACTCTTCTAGATAATCGTCTTTGTGAACGCGGATGTTACTTTGGATGCGGCGTTGGGCGCGCTCGTAGGTACGGCGGTCGATGATTGGGGTGAACGCTTGTTCTTTTATGATCCAATCGGATGGTGGATTTTTTCGCTTCGGGGTTGAGAGCCGCTCGGTGGTGCGGTTGTAGATCATGGTACCCAAGTACTTTGGGTTTCGGAGGATGTTTTTCACAATTTCTTTTGACCATCCATCGGCATAGGCGGGTGGCGTGATGCCCATGGCGTTTAACCGATCCGCAATTGCTTGGTAGTAGATCTTTTCGGTCAAAAACCAATCAAAAATCTGACGCACGATCGCAATCTCTTTGGGTGGGCCGGGTACCAGAATGACTTTGTCAGATTGCAGGGATTTGCGCTCCCCTGAGTCCATCGTACCGCGTTGTTTGCCGGTGGGACTGACCATCATGCGGCGCATGCCATAAGGACCTCGGGCTCCCACATGCCAGCCCAGCTTTGCTAAGTGGGATTGGCCACGAAATACCTTGTCGGACAACTCCCGGCTGTATTCACTGGCCATGGCGCGCTTAAGACCTTTGACGATATTGGCCATGGGCGAGCCGTCATTGCTAAACATCTCCGCGCAGTAGACCACTTGCTTGCCTGCGCGGCGGCATAGGAACTCGTAATGCGCGCTTTCGTCGTTGTCTTGAAAGCGCCCCCAGCGGGAGATGTCATAAACCAAAATGACATCAAAAGGTGCCTGATTAGCAATAACGTCGGCAAGTAGTTGCTGCAAACCCTTACGGCCCTGAATTTTGAGTCCAGTCTTGCCCTCATCTAAATAGGTTTTGACGATGGTGAGTGCGTTCGCCTCCGCGTATTCAGCGATCCGGGCTATTTGGTTGGCGGTTGAGTACTGCTGAAGCTCTGTGGACATCCGCACATACTGTGCGGCACGTCGAGTAGTTGGGCTCATGACGATCTCCTAGTACCCATCGGCTGGGCTTGGTTGTTGGAGATCAGTCAGTAACGACGCGAGAGATTTAGTTCACAGTTTTATCTCACCCACAATAACGGCCGGAGTGGAGATCCGCGGTAATTATCAGGAAAGCAACACGGTTTTCGGTCGTGGGCTATAAAGTGGGTGGCATCGGCGCGCCAAGTTTTCCGGCCGTGGCCAGAGTTTGTCGGGGATCATTAACAGCTTTCTCTGAAAGTGCATCGTCTGTTTACGACATCCCTGACTTGATTGTTAGCCGATTATGGTAGGCAGACTTCACCTCAGTGGCCAGTAGCTCCGTTCTGGACAATGTGATGTTGACCCATATCGGCATCATTAACCAGAGTGGTTCAGTCGTATAGCTCCGGTTCTAGCGAATTCGGGGCTATTTTTTTTGCTGGTAGATTCTAGGCCTATTGAGGCTGACACATGCAAATCGAAGCTTCATATAACCGGTAAAAATCCCTTCCTGACATACTACTGCGCGACGAAGGAACGCATCCGCAATCTGCTCGTGCTGGTGCGAAGTCACTCTGCTACGCACACTCCATCCACCCCAACCGCTATTTCGGCAGGCAGTTGATCCGTTGATCTATGATTTTCTCTTTGGAGACTCGCTACTAGACGACATAAATCAACATGATGGGTTGTCAGCCCGCTGGCGTTGCTTGGTGTGCTACTCATGCACAGCATGCGAGCGGCTTATTGCATTGTGCAGATGAGGCGATGTATCAGGCCAAGATAGTCGGAAAAGGCTGCTACCGCGTATTCAATCGAAGCTTGTACGACCGTGATCCAACCTTAAATCCGCGGCAGCCATTGGACAACATGAATTATTCGTATGCTAAGGAAGCAGCACAACTAAACTCTATCTAAGGCAGAACACATACGCTGCCACTTTCAATCAACTTCTCAAGCTCTTCCACATTTATTTTCATTACAAATTGCGAGCGACCGTCGTACAAAGTAACAGTAGCGTCATCAAAAAAAGCATAATAAATTTTTTCGTTATCTTCCTCATCAAAAAATAATTCTTTATTAATAAGTAAGTTATTATTTAATACGAATTTCTCATTAAACATTATTCGTGCTTTTTGCATAATTTTCTCCATATTTGTTTTTACGGTTGTTAAATTAAATTTTTGATTGATCAACTATCATAGACTTAGCAAAATTAACTAAAGTTGGTAACTCTGATAGACGAACACCTGTTAATTCCAGAATTTTTAAAAGAGTTCTTGGCCCGAGTGAAACGTGCTGCCTCCGAATCTTGGACACCATCGAGGCCGATGTCCCCAGCACCCTTGCTAATTCTTTGTCCGAAAAAATACTCAGACGGAACTTGACCCAATCAAGTACTTCACAATCACTGACTACCAGATTAATTCTTCCCATATCAACCCCTTTGAAATGCAAAAACAGGATAGTCAAATTGCAGTAGAAATAAACCTAAAAACAAAAAATTAGTATCAAGGCCATGCAAAGTCAGGCATAACTGCAACGACTACACAGCAATTCCGCAACCGGACTTGCATCAAAGTGGGCGTTGTGTTTGCTTGATCTTGAGTCTTTGTCCGTCCAGACTTACTGACCTCGACCTTCCTGATCGATCTTGCTTCTTGGACGAGTGAGAACCAGCCCCTTATCGGTCACCTCGATGTCCTCAAGGCGTACCTTGGCAAGCTATTTTCAACAAAAAATGATTTACTGATGTCTGCTTATTAGTCTTTTTGTCTGTAAAACGGGTCAAGATGACCCGAAATTAAGTGAGATGCTCGATCATTTCGCGGTTTTTCGTTCTCATTCTTTTCCAGCCGCAGCTTTCATACAATCTTTCCACCAGTGCTTTTCAAAAGTAATTACCAACTCATTCCAATCTTTTTCTCTGCAACCGTCATTCCCTGTTTCTTTCAGCTTTTTGCACATTTCATCAAATTGCTGACGCTCAGCTTTTTTCTCAGCCGCAACACAAGCATCAATCGGATCTGGCTTGCATCCCACCAGAAAAAGCGTAAGAAGTATAAATACGATTCTCATGGTCTAAGCATCTCCCGGATTTCTGCTAGTTGTTTCAGATTCACAGCTGAAAACATCCCGTGTTTCAGCGAATTCCTGCTGGAGGCGGCTTTCCCTTCTAGTGTCTTGGCTCCCGTAGACTTCTCCCAAGGCTTCCACCGTTGAATCAGCACTGCCTGACGCTGCCTGCGTTCCACGCACTAGATCTTGCTGAACTTTTCAGAGAACTGGGGCGTTTTGATGAGGCTCAACTGCAAATCAGCAAAATTCCTGAAAATGAGACCGGCATCACCAGCAAGCTGATATCTGATCTGATCGATAAAAAGGAAATTGCTTTGATCCGCTATAGAATGTGATTGCGGGTTGGGGTCAATCATGCGCCATGCAAACGATATGCGCGTTTGGATGTCAGTTGATTGCTTTGCAGGTACTTTTTTGTTGCTGTTGAATCAGTCGAGTGTTGTGAGAACCAAACTCGGACATTATGTCTGACTTGTTATTTTTATGACAATATATGATATTGCACAGGTTATCGCACAAATGAATTTTTCGTCTGCAATACATTGAGTTTACTAGATATTTAAGCAGCCCGTGTTGCTGTTAATCCGCAGGTCCCTGGTTCGAGTCCAGGTCGGGGAGCCAAAAAATACAAAAGCCCGCAGACGAAAGTTTGCGGGCTTTTTCGCTTTTGAATGCGAGATCATGTACGGCCAGCCAGCCTTCCTGCTTGCTCTTGAGCCGCATTCTCAGCATAATTTGGCAATGCGCCCATCCACAGCCCTCGAGAGTCACCGTCAGGCAATCGTCCAGATCGTCGAGAGCCATAACGCCCTCAACCCCCGTGTTTTCGGCTCAGTGGCGCACGGAACTGACAGAGAAGATAGTGACCTCGATATTCTGATTGATCCCACATCAGAGACGACCCTTTTCGATATTGGCGCGATCAGGCGAGAACTGAAATGTTTACTGGGTATTGAAGTAGATGTACTAACGCCTAATGCGCTTCCAGATAGCTTCCGCAACCAAGTCTTGGCAGAAGCTAAGCGTATATGAACCAAGATCCGCATTTGTTGGATGATTACATCAGACACATCTTGGCAGCGATCGAGCGAATCCAACGATACTGCGCGGATTCAAATGAATTAGCCTTCCTAGAAAATGACATGCTTCAAGATGCCGTAATCAGAAATTTCGAAGTAATCGGTGAAGCAAGCAAAAACATAGATCGCAAATTTCCGGATTTCCTGAAGCAACACCCCTCACTGCCACTCATCGATGCTTATGAAATGCGCAATGCCCTAGCCCACGGTTACTTCAAAGTTGATCTGGAAATTCTCTGGAAGACTATTACCAACCACTTGCCAGACCTTCAGGAAGCGCTAAAAAATCTTCGCAATTAGATCAACGAGCAACTTTTTGTTACACGTTCTATTACACGCTCAACAAAAGCGACACTAATCGCTTGAAGATAAGGAGAAATTTTCAAGCCATCTACCCCGTTAATACGCAGATCCCTGGTTCGAGTCCAAGTCGGGGAGCCAAAAACTACAAAAGCCCGCAAAGAAAAGTTTGCGGGCTTTTACATTTTTTAGTAAAGCTGACGTCTCCATAAGGATAATTCCTAGCGAGGCGCGGCAGCCTTTCGCACTACCTTTTTCCCCGAAGCTCTCTTCGCGGACTTCGTTGATGCAAGCTTCGTTGCGTTGTTTGGCTTTGCGTGTTTGATCACCTTTACACTTTCAAGTTTTCCAGACTTCCTGACGATCACACAACGATTTTTGGGCTCACCGATCAGAGAATCTGCCGGGATACCTAATGCTTGCTTCAGTCGCCGGATCATAGGCAGAGTCAGCGGCCGAGTTTAGTTCAAAACCTCATAGACACGATTGCTCCGACCGATCATTGGCTGCAGATCCTTGGGGGGCAGCCCAGCCTGCTCCATGCGGAATCTGCTCGCATCCAATGGATCGTGCGTATCGATAGCGTGATGCCTCGATTCATACGCTTCGAAAACCATGAGCAGTAACTCAAAGCGATCACCTTCTATCGATCCTTCAGCTGGTCAAGGCAGCAAAAGATACATACAAAAATTAAACAGTTCGATTCCGCCCCGTGCCACCAAGATAAATCAACCGCTCACAGTACTCAGGCTAGTAGGAACCCATGAAGTCTTTTTTCCCAATCTCGACACCGTTGTGCCGGAGAATGTTGTACGCGGTTGTAACGTGAAAGAGAAATTGTGGCATACCGTATTTCAAGGCGTAGTCTTCAACAGTTAGCTTTTTCTCTTTTGGCGTGCCTGGGCGCAAAACTATCTCTTTTACCGCGCTGCCATCAAGTTGTGCAGCGGAAATAGCGCTAATGAGTTCTAGCGTTTTCAAAATGCGGTTTTGCAGCTCGGAGAAACTTTGCTCGGTATCTTGGTAGGTGGCTACTTCAAGACCAGCTATGCGCGAAGGAACACTTTGGGCAAAATCGCAGGCGATTTGTACTTGACGTACCAGTGGCAGCATGTCTGGGAATAAGCGTGACTGCAATAAAGTGACTGGATCGAATTTTCGCTGTTGTGCGTACTCTTCGCCTTTTTTTAGTACATCGCTGAGTGCCAAGAGCATCTGCTTAAAAACAGGAACCGTAGCTGAATAATGAGAAATTGACATAAGTTTTCCAATTGTTTTTGGCTGTTGAAGACGAAGAACTAGAAATGCGCGACGGACACCCTCGCGCCGATCAGTGAGGCTTTACCGGTCTACCAGCGTCTTTCCGTTCGCTGAAGCCACCGATATTGAATACCTTGGCGTAGCACATTTTTTTGGGCATTTTACCAGCCAGGGCAGCTTGCCAATCGGCACCACAAAGAAGCCAGAGTGTTTTGTCCTTGCTCAAAGCTGGATTGAAATAACTCATCGAATCATCGGCGGCAAATTCAATAAAGCCCCGTGGCACCCGCAATCCGCGAGCGACAGTACCAGACTTTGCAATGACGTTGACCCTGACCTGACCCTACCCCAACTTAAGGTGGTCCGAAAAACCGGGCAGGTCACATCTGGCAACAAGAAAAATCTCTGAAATGGCAACAGCAGGAAAATGCGAGCGGCTGCCCAGCTCTGCACATCTGTGCCTTGACCAATATTGATCTCAATCTCGCGCCGCTTGGCCACAATCCGCTCGGGCTTTAAATCGTATCCCTTCAAGTATCACAGCCCCCTTTCGAATAATAAAAAAATCATATGATTCTCAGTCAGACTGGACCACTTTTTGAACGCAGGTCATTGAGAGAGTTACGCTTTTTCGGCGATGGTCACCCGATGCAGCAAACGGCGGTGCCCTTCATAGCCGCCCGTAGCAGCATGAACCAGACAGCGGTTATCCCACATCACCAGCATATTGGCTGACCAGGTGTGGCTATAGACAAACTCGGGCCGGCTCTGGTGCTCAAATAAAGCCAGCAACAGTTCTTTGACCTCAGCCGGCTCGGTGTCTTCGATGCCGATGGTGTAGCCTGGGCTGACGAATAAAGCGGTGCGCCCGGTCTCCGGATGGACACGTGCAATCGGGTGCGAACGCGTCTTGAGAGCCGAATCATCAAAACGGATCCCCATCGAACGACCTGCGCTGCGATCCTGTGCGCCATACGCACCGTCACGCGCATACCCCAACCGCGCTGAGTGCACGCCCATTTTTCCTTTCAGGCGAGATTTCATTGCATCAGGCAACGCATCCCAGGCATCGTACTGATTAGCAAACAAGGTATTGCCGCCAATGGGCGGAATGATATTGCCGAACAAGACCGTGCCCGCTGGCGGTGTTGGCAGAAAACTCCAGTCCGAGTGCCAAGTCTCGGCGAAAATTTTTGTCTTCTCGTCGGGTTCGCGTTTTACCTGCACCACATGCGGATGCCCCGGCATCGCCTCAATATAGGGATCCTCACCGAAGGGCCCCATGTAGTGGGCAAAACGCTCGAGATCCTCAATCGACATAGCCTGATCAGGAAAAGCAATGACCTGATGTTCAAGCCAAACCTGCCGAATTGCAGCGACAGTGGCAGGTTCCAACGTGCGGGTGAGATCAACACCTCGTACCAATGCGCCGCAGGAGGCCTCGCATCGCTGCACTGACAAAGCTGACATTGTGCTTTTGATAGACATCGGTCTCGCTCTCCTTTGATTTTGCAACGACTACAGAGCCATCGTGCTAACTCCGATTTAAAGTCAGATAAAAAATTTTACTTACAGACCATACTGGAATCCGCCCTTTTAACTGGGGCAACAAGGCACTCACGCGAGGCCTGTCAAGCGCAATATAAATCTGAGCCGCTTTTTGCCGGTTTGCGCGACTGAAGTCTGAGCCACTGCTTTTCCTGAACTGCCCAGGAATCCCGCTTTCCTTTGTTTTCTGAGCCAGTAGCCGTCGCCTTTGATCTGCACGATATGGGCGTGATGCAGTATCAAGCTTGAATGGCTAGATGCGCAATGAAACCTGATCTAGTCTCCCCATGCTCTTTTGCTTTCGCATCCAAACGCGCAAGAACTCGCTTGGGCAGCGTGATGTTCACTCGCTCAATCTCATCCGATAGCAAGGCGGGATCGATCTCTGCTATTGCCCATACCCAGCCTTTGAATTCACGTTTTTTTTGAAACGCAGCGATACTGCTGGGCTTGGGTACATCTGCACCTGCGTCCAATGCCGTCTCGATCCATAACTCAATCGCCTCTTTGGCATTCTCGATCGCCTCATCAATGCCAGAATCAGCTGCAGAAAAACATCCGGGGAGATCTGGAACGACGACGCTCCATGCCCTACTCTCATCTCCGGGTTCGATCGCGATGGGATATTTCATGGTGCTTTCCTCATTTTAGTCCTGCCTGCTTCAGAATCTTTTGAACAAGTCCTGTGCCAAGGTCTTTTTTAGGGTGTGGAACGGTTAGATGACCAGCTTTTGATGCATGAACAAAGACATGGTGTGATCCTTTCGATCCACGCAATGTCCACCCATCTTCCTTCAACAATGCGATCAATTCCTTGCTGATCATCGCGGAACAATACACATCATACACACTTATGTCAACGTACCCGGCGCCGTAGACTTCCTCGTCAAGTAGACAATTCAAAAGCAGAGATTTCCGGGTTAACTGACCTGCCCTGAGGTTCTCGTACAGGCCGGAATTAGAGAAGACAGCTCCCAGCAAGGAGGTAGCAATGACGAAGAGCAGATACAGCGACGAGCAGATTGTCAGGATTTCACAAGAGGCAGACAAAGACGCGGTGCCCGAGGCAACCAACCAGCACCGCGTGTCCAAGCAAAGTATTTATGGCTGGCGCAAGCGGTGTACTGGCATGGCGGTCGACGAGGTCAAAGAGTTAAAGAATTTGACACAAAAAAAAGCGCGGTTGAAGAAACCGCAGGCGGAAGATCTTTTGCACGCCAAATACCTCCCACAAAAAAATCGGCTTGGCCCCCTAGTTTCTGGAATACGAAACGGCACTAAAACTCAATTCAGATCAAAATAATCTTACTGCTGCCCACCGATCTGCTCTGCCTTGGCCAGTAGTGCCTCGGCCATGCGGATACTGGCGATGTCGATCATGCGACCATCCAGACTGACGGCGCCCTTGCCGGCTTTAGCTGCCTCGTCCATCGCCTGCATGATGCGTCGGGCGCGCGTCACTTCTGCCTCGGAAGGTGTGTAGACTTGATTTGCTAACTCGATTTGTGATGGGTGGATCGCCCACTTGCCCTCGTAACCCAATACCGCAGCGCGATTCGCGGCAGCCAGATAACCATCCGTATCGCTAAAATCACCAAACGGACCATCAATCGGGCGCAGGCCATAAGCACGGCACGCCACCATCATGCGCGTTTGTGCTGCATGCCAGGGATCAGTCCAGAAATATTCACGATGACCTTCGGCGTCACGATCAGTCAGAACACCAGAATCTTTATTCACGCCACCAATCACGGTGGTGCGCGCGCGCGTCGACGCGGCGTAATCTGCTACGCCAAATGACATGGCTTCCAGCCGATTGCTGGATTGCGCGATTGCTTCGACATTCGCCATACCGAGCGCGGTTTCAATTAAAACTTCAAAGCCAATGCGCTTGGTGCGCCCCATCGCGGTTTCAATCTGCGTCACCATCATGTCGATGGCATACACATCAGCCGGCGTGCCGACCTTCGGTATCAGGATCATGTCGAGACGTGGGCAGGCTTCGACAATATCTACCACATCGCGATACATGTAATGCGTATCCAAACCGTTAATACGAACCATCATGGTCTTGCGGCCCCAGTCGATGTCATTCAGACCTTGAATGATGTTCTTTCGGGCCTGTGCCTTGTCATCCGGTGCAACCGCATCTTCAACGTCGAGGAAAACAATATCTGCCGCTGAGTTGGCGGCTTTCTCGAACATGGCCGGATTGGAACCGGGTACCGCCAGTTCAGAGCGATGTAGCCGCGCGGTCGCCTGCTCGATAATGGTGAAGCTCATGACACCTCCTTGGTTAATTATCCTGTCCAACCGAGACCGGCTGCGGCGCAATTGATCGAGGTCAGCAAGGCCTCGCGCACGTCGCTACCACCCTGTCCCTCACGTAGCTGACGCAATAACTGCACCTGCTCCCGGCTTACATGATTCAGTGTCTCCAGTCGTCGCGACAAGCGCCGCATGAATTGCGGAAAACGCTCGCCGAGCACCGTCTCGCCGGAAATAGATTTAAGCATCTCGGCCGTCAACTGATACTCGTGCACGATCTGCTGGAAAATTTCTTCGCGTGCGACTTCCTCAGAAACCAGATTCGCATAGTCACGTGCGATATCGAGATCAACCTGACACAGTGCGCGCTCCACCTCGTCCACCACAATTTTGAACAGGGGATATTCTTTAAACATGCGCTGCAACAGCTCGAGCCCGCGTTGGCCGCGCACATCGAGGAAAGCTCGTATGCCCGAACCTACGCCATACCAACTGGTCACCATGTGTCTGTTCTGAGTCCAGGCAAATACCCACGGTATAGCGCGCAAATCGGCCAGTGTCTGTGCTTGCGTACGACGCGCCGGACGCGAGCCGATGTTCAGCATCGACAACTCCTCCAGCGGCGATGAGCCCTGAAGATAAGCCAACATATCCGGACGCTCCATCAGCTTGCGATAGGCCGTCCAGGAGGTGCCAGATAAAGCCTCCATCGCCTCTTCATACTCGTGCAGCGGCAGCTTCTCGGCAGCTTGCTGCGACAGCAGCACATGATTAAGCACCGAAGCGCCAAGTAATTCGGTTTGGTAGAGCGCTGTGCCACGGTTGGCGTATTTGAGCGATACCACTTCACCCTGATCCGTCAGGCGGAACATGCCGCGAATGGTGCCAACGGGTGTCGCTTCAATCGCGCGACTGGTTGGTACACCGCCGCGGCTCACCGAGCCACCACGTCCATGGAAAAAACTGATCGAGACACCAAACTCTTGACCAACCCGCACCATCTGGCGCTGGGCTTTGGCTAACTCCCAATTTGCAGCGAAGTAGCCACCATCTTTATTCGAGTCGGAATAACCAACCATCACCTCTTGTACTTTGCGTTG
>JAIXXZ010000059.1 GCA_027490465.1 Oxalobacteraceae bacterium | reverse complement strand
GCGCGGGTCGCCGAGCTGGAATCCCGGCACAGCGCCTGAGCCGTATTCCGTGGGTCTGGCGGTATTGAGAAGCCGCGCGCTGTCCGGCATGGACGCGCCCGCGGTCACGGTCGAGGTTCATCTGGCCAATGGCTTGCCGGCATTCGCCATCGTGGGCTTGGCCGATACAGAAGTACGCGAATCGCGCGACCGCGTGCGGGCCGCCCTGCATAACGCCGGCTTTGATTTCCCGCCCGGGCATATCACCGTCAACCTCGCACCCGCCGACTTGCCCAAGGAATCGGGACGATTCGATTTGCCGATCGCGCTGGGGATACTGGCTGCATCAGGTCAGGTGCCTGCCACGGAATTGGATGATTACGAATTTGCGGGTGAGCTGTCCCTCTCGGGAGAACTGCGGCCCATACGCGCGGCGCTGGCAATGACCTTTGCGATGCACCGTCAGGAAGACGGCCGCCGGCGCGCTTTCATTCTGCCGCGCGCCAATGCGGCAGAGGCAGCGCTGGTGCCGGGTGCGCGGGTGTATCCGGCAGATAGTTTGCTGCAGGTCTGCGCGCACTTTGCTGCGGCTGATGCCAGTGCGCGCCTGATCCCCGAGCACGCAGCGTCGGCGCCTGGTGCTTTGAACAGCATTCCTGACTTCGCCGAAGTGCGCGGCCAGCTGCATGCGCGGCGCGCAATGGAGATTGCGGCGGCGGGCGGCCACAGTGTGTTGATGGTGGGTCCGCCGGGCAGTGGTAAATCCATGCTCGCCGCGCGACTGCCCGGCATATTGCCGCCGATGAGCGACGCCGAATCACTGGAAACGGCTGCTGTGCAATCGCTGGCCGGCAGTTTTACGATGAGCCGCTGGCGACAGCGGCCGTATCGCTCGCCGCATCACACGGCCTCGGGCATTGCGCTGGTGGGTGGTAGCAGCGTGCCTCGCCCCGGTGAAATCTCGCTCGCCAATCACGGTGTGCTGTTTCTGGATGAGTTGCCGGAGTTTGATCGCAAGGTGCTGGAAGTCTTGCGCGAACCACTGGAGGCCGGCCACATCACGATTTCACGCGCCGCCCGACAAGCCGAATTTCCCTGCCGTTTTCAATTGATCGCTGCGATGAATCCCTGCCCTTGCGGCTATCTGGGCGATGTGACCCGCTCCTGCCGCTGCACACCCGATGCGATTGCACGCTATCAGGGTAAAATTTCTGGCCCGCTGATGGACCGTATCGACATGCAGATTCAGGTTGCCGCGCTGACCACAGAAGAACTGCTGAGTACCGCCCCCGGCGAAGCATCGGCCATCATCGCGCAGCGCGTCGCCATCGCACGCGAGCGGCAACAGATGCGACAGCAAAAAGCCAATGCACGACTGAGCGTGCAGGAAATCGATGAATGGTGTCGGCCGGAAGCAGCCGCCGAATCACTGTTGCGTACTGCGATTGATCGACTGAACTGGTCGGCACGTGCCTATCATCGTGTGTTGCGGCTTGCGCGCACGATCGCCGACTTGGCCAATGCGCCCACGGTAGGCGCAGCACATGTATCGGAAGCCATCCAATACCGACGCGCGCTGAGTTCGAACCGATCGTGAAGTCTCGGGCTGCTGTTACCATCTCGTCCATGATCAAACTTTCTTCGTTGTTGCGATCTTCGCGACTATTGGCATTTTTCGTACTCTGCGTGCTCACCAGTTTGTTGGCCGGCTGCGATCCTGCGCTGAACTGGCGTGAGGTGCGCAGCAATGACGCGGGCTACACCGTGCTGTTCCCGGCAAAACCTTCCTCGTTTGATCGCACAGTCAATCTGGATGGATTGCAGGTCATGATGACGATGACCGCAGCGGAAGCCGATGGCGTTAACTTTGCCGTCGCCACCGCTGTAATTGAAGATGAAACGCAGCGTGCCAAGGCGCTGATCGCAATGCAAACAGCGATGATGCGCAACATCGAGGGCGAGGTCGTGGAACAAAAGACCGTGACTGTGAAGGGTGGCGCCACAGCGATTCAGGTGCATGCGACGGGCAAGGCAGGTCAGGCAGGGGTGGCGCTGTTCGCGCGTTTCGTCACGCACGAAACTCGGGTATTCCAGGTCATTGCACTGGGCCCGAAAGGAAAGCTGAGCGCAGAAATTGCCGATACCTTTCTGAGTTCTTTTGCATTCAACTGAGATGAGCGACGCCCCCCACTATCTGCAGGGCAGACTGGGCATGCGCGTGGTATTGGTGTTCGCCGCTGCCTATTTTCTGTCTTATGCGTTTCGTGCGATCAATGCGGTGATCGCGCCCGCGCTGATGGCGGACTTGCAGCTGTCGAACGCTGATCTGGGTCTGTTGTCGTCGGCGTACTTTGTAGGCTTCGCCTGCCTGCAGTTACCGCTAGGCGTGTGGCTGGACAAGTACGGCCCACGACGCACAGAGTCGGCACTGCTTGCCTTTGCCGCACTGGGCGCGGCCATCTTTGCCTCGAGCGACACGCTGGCTGGCTTGTGGCTGGGCCGGGCTTTGATAGGCATTGGTGTTTCTGCCTGTCTGATGGCGCCGCTCAAAGCCTATCGTGTCTGGTATCCCCCAGAGCGGCAGAGTCAGCTGGCAAGCTGGATGCTGGTATTCGGTACTTGCGGCGCGCTGGCGACGACGGTGCCTGTCGCCATGCTCTTGCCTGTGATTGGATGGCGCGGCGTTTTCTGGGCGATGGCGGCCATGATAATTCTGGCGGCGACCCTGCTTTTCTTGCGTCTCAAACCCGTGGAAAAGGACATGCTGCAGCAGCAATCGAGCATGCCCGCACCACCCGCAGCGCCGGGAGGATATCGGGCGATTTTTGCGGATCCTTATTTTCGTCGCATGGCCTTGCTGAGTGGTGTGTACCAAGGTGGTTTCATGGCGATACAGACACTGTGGGCCGGACCGTGGATGGTCAATGTGCTGGGGCTGTCGGTGGATGAGACGTCGCGGGTTCTTTTTCTATTCAATCTTTTCCTCATGCTTTCTTATGTTGGACTGTCCTGGTGGGCACCGCGTTACGTGTCCTATGGCGGCCGACCAGGCATACCTGCGCTGAGGGTCGTGACCTATGGTTTGGCCCTGTCGATGCTGATACAACTGGCCATGCTGCTTTTCCCGTATACCTGGGCGTGGGTGTTCTGGTTGATTTTTGCGCTGGTCGTGACGGTGACGACGCTGGCACAAACGCATGTCAGTTTGTCTTTTCCGTCCTCGCAAGCAGGGCGCGCTAACAGTGCATTCAATCTGACGCTCTTCATTGGCGCTTTTGGCTTGCAATGGGGCATGGGATTACTGATTGATGTGTTCATGTCGCAGGGCTGGTCTCAGTCATTGGCCATCCGAATGTCATGGGCGGTCTATCTGCTGCTTCAACTCAGTGCGCTGATTTTCTTCGTGAGTACCGGATCGCGTGTCGCACCATTTACAGAAAAGCCCGCAAGCGCGTGATTGGCAACGATGGCATGACGAGGCTCATGCGGGTAGGGCACTGAGCGAACAAAGCTGGAAACTTTTATGGCGTTTAAAGGGTCTTCAAGCCCCTGATTTACCAAGCCCTCGCACGGCGATGCTGTGATGGCTTGTCATGAAACACAAATTTTCAGCGTCGCCATCCGCTTGACGCATTACACGACGAAAGATGCCACCATCATGTTGATTACATTTACCTCCAAATCTGCTGCCGATGTACTGATGTATGAAATACACGCCAAACCACTTCTCGACCTTTTGGGTAAAGACGTGCACCGCGGCGTCATTACTGCAGAAGAAATCACTGAGGCCATCGCACGTATCGAGGCTGCAATTACCGAGAGCAAACGATCGCCTGATACCAACAAACAAAGCGTCGCATCCGATAATGCGGATGAGGAATTCGGCGATCCGGTGGCTGGTTCGGCTGTGAGCTTCGGCGCACGTGCTTTTCCGCTGCTGGAAATGTTACGAGCAGCACAGCGTGACAAGCAATTCGTGATGTGGGGTATCTGATGTTCACAGACCGTCCGATATCAGGCGTTGTCAGCACCACTTTGTTCACCTCATTCATGCGAAATATGTGTGAACTGCCCAAAGTATCGTTTTGAAATTACGACCCGAATCACTGGCGTTTGCACTTACGGGCGCTGCGCACGCACTCGCGCAGGTCGAGGCCGGCAATGCGCTGCCGCGCGCGCTGTCTTCGAGCTTTGAGACGATGCGTGCCACTGGCCCAGCACGTGGCGCGATACAGGATCTCAGTTATCGCAGCATGCGTCACTGGGGTCGGGGTCGGGCATTGCTTGCGCTGTTGACCGATAAGCCTCTGCAGCAAGCGCGACTGCACAGCCTGCTGTGCTGTGCGCTTGCACTGCTGTCTGATGCCGAACCCGCTTACAGTGAACACACTCTGGTGGATCAGACGGTGACGGCCTGCGGCGCAGACCGTGAACTGGCCAAGGCCAAAGGTCTGGTTAATGCGGTATTGCGCCGCTATACGCGCGAACGGGAGCACTTGCTGCGGCAACTGCAAGATGACGAAACGGCGCAATGGAATTATCCGCGCTGGTGGATCGACAAGACACGCAAAGCATGGCCAGCGCAATGGCAATCGCTGCTGGCAGCGGGCAATCTGCAGGGACCCATGAGCTTGCGCGTCAATGTGCGCAAGAGCAGTCTGGCGGACTATCTGACTCTGCTCGCGCAGCATGGGTTGTCGGCTGAAGCGATTGGCCCATCGGCTGTACGACTGAAGCGACCGATGCCGGTGACAGAGATACCGGGGTTCATGCAAGGGCTGGTGTCAGTGCAGGACGCGGGGGCGCAATTGGCAGCGCCCTTGCTGGATGTGAAAGCCGGCATGCGTGTGCTGGACGCCTGTGCGGCTCCGGGCGGCAAGACCGGCCATCTGCTCGAATTGGCCGATATCGATCTGACCGCAATCGATCAGGATCCGGAGCGACTTGAACGTGTGGCGCAGAATCTCGATCGACTCGGCTTGTCGGCGCGCCTGCTTTGCGCCGATGCAAGCCGACGAGAGGGATGGGATGGCGGTTTGTTTGACCGCATTCTTGCCGATGTGCCCTGCACGGCCTCGGGCATTGTGCGGCGCCATCCTGATATCCGCTGGTTGCGCCGGCCTGAGGATGCGGGGAGCCTGGCAGCGCATTCGGCTGCGATCCTCGACAATCTGTGGGGCATGCTGCGGCCGGGCGGAAAACTGCTGCTGGTGACCTGCTCGATATGGCCGGAAGAATCCGAAGATCAGGCAAAACGCCTGGTTGAACGCCATCAGGCCATTGCGCTTGATGCGCCCGGGCAGCTGCTGCCCGTTGCAGGGCCAGATCAAGACCATGACGGGCTGTTTTTCGCGCTACTCCAAAAGCCCCCAGTTTGATACCATCTCACCAAATTTTCCGTGGGGCATCGCTCCGCCTGCCTGTGTGATTCATCGACTTTTCATAAGCTTTTTGCTGGCCTCGCTGGTTTTGTTGTCCCCACCGACAGCGCTGGCGAGTGAGGGCATTGAGCTGATTGACGCCAACATCGAGGCGAGCGATGAGGGCTATCGCCTTGCGTCCAGCTTTTCGGTTGAACTTTCACGTACGCTCGAAGAAGCGCTGATGCGCGGCGTGCCTCTCTATTTCACTTTGCAGGTTCAGGTGTCGCGGCCACGCTGGTACTGGTTTGATGAGGTAGCCATCAAATCAACCCGCACGTTCAGGCTTTCCTACAATTTGCTGACAGAGCGTTATCGCGTCTCCATTGATGGCAATCTGCACCGCAATTTCTCGCGCATGGATGACATGCTCGCTCTGTTGCGCCGACCCGGTCGCTGGGTGATTGGTGACAGCAATGCGCTCGCACGCGATGGTGTCTACACAGTATCGGTTCAGTTCGGCCTGGACGTCGCCCAGCTTCCCAAGCCCATTCAGGTCAGTGCGATGAGCAATACGGAATGGCGACTGTCCTCGGGTTGGTCGAACTTCAACTACAAGGCTGAGGGCAAGTGAAGCGCGCACTTCGCTACCTGCTGTTCGCCGCGGCGCTGACAGTAGGCGTGCTGCTGTTCCTGCTGGCGGCCTCAAGCGAGAATGCGCGGCTCTTTGAAGACTATTATTCCTGGATTTTCGGTGCGAATCTTGCAGTAGGCGCGTCCCTGTTCGTGCTGGTGTCCTTCCTTCTCGCCCGGCTATACAGCCGATATCGTCGCGGCCGCTTCGGGTCCAAGCTCATGACCCGACTGGTGCTGCTCTTTACGGTCATGGGCATTGTGCCCGGCATCATCATTTACATGGTATCGGTGCAGTTCGTCTCTCGCTCCATCGAATCCTGGTTCAACGTGGAAGTGGAATCAGCGCTGGAGTCCGGCCTGAAACTCAGTCGTGGTGCGCTCGAAGCTTCGCTCTCTGACCTGCGATCTCGTTCGCGTCGAGTGGCTTCTGAGCTGACTGATGTATCCGATGCTGCAATGGTCTCGCAACTGGCGAAAATTGCCGAACGCGAGCAATTGCAAGATGTGCTGGTGGTCTCGGAAAATGGGCGTCTGATCGCAACAGCAGGTGGAAAGCTTACCCGACTGGCACCAGAGTTGCCAACGCAAGCCATCATCGCTCGCGCAAAGACCTTTGATGGTTTCGGCATCATCGAAGGAGAATACGGCACAGGGCCAACTGCAGCAGGTGATTTCAGATTGCGCGTTGTGGTGGCCATCCTGGGTGACGGTTCGCTTCAGTCACTGGGCAGCGGGATGCGCTATCTGCAAGTCCTGCAACCCGTGCCGGAACAATTGGCAGCAAATGCGGGAGCGCTTCGCGATGCCTATAGCGGTTACCAGGAAAGTGCGCTCGCCAGAGAGGGGCTTCGCCGCTTTTATCTGATCACACTCACGCTGGTTTTGCTGCTCGCTGTATTCGCCGCCATGGTCAGCGCCTTCCTGCTCGCCACCGATCTTGCGGAGCCGCTGTTGCTTCTGGCCGAAGGCACGAAGGCTGTGGCAGAGGGCAATCTCTCGCCGCGTCCGATTGTGGCGACCTCGGACGAGCTGGGTACGCTCACACAATCTTTTAATACGATGACGATGCAGCTGGCGGACGCCCGCGCTGCCGTTGAACGTAACCGGCAGGCACTGGAAGACGCCAAGGCCTATCTTGAGTCCGTGCTGGCCAACATGTCTGCAGGCGTGATGGTGCTTGATGAGCAGCTCAGACTCGTTACCTTCAATGCGTCGGCTAGCCGCATTTTGCATCAGGATCTGGCGGTGTTCCAGGGCCACATCTTTGCATCCATCGACAGCGTCGCCGCCTTCAGCCAGCCGATTGTGGATGCGTTCTCCAATCAGAATGCCCAAGCAGCAGGCGAGAACGTCGATCCTGTGGGTCAGTACTGGCAACAGCAGATCGAGATACCACGACGCATGATGGGCGAAGATGGCGACGGCGATATCACGCTGCTGGCGCGCGGTGGTCGGCTGCCGGTTGGGTCGGGCTCGGGGTATGTGGTGGTGTTCGACGATATCTCTGACCTGATTTCGGGACAACGCTCGATCGCGTGGGCAGAGGTAGCACGTCGCCTGGCCCATGAAATTAAGAATCCACTGACCCCAATACAGTTGTCCGCTGAACGCTTGATGATGAAGTTGCAGCCCAAACTGGATACGAACGACGGCGCATTGCTTGAACGCGGTACTAATACCATCGTTAATCAAGTGTTGGCCATGCAACAAATGGTGGACAATTTTCGGGATTATGCGAAGACGCCACCACCCCAGTTACAGCCGCTGGATCTCAATGCACTGATTGAAGAGATCCTTGAGCTGTATCCCGACGGCAAGGACCTTCGTTCCATACAAGCGCATCTATCCGATGATCTGCCCCGCATCCTTGGGGATGCAACTCAATTGCGACAAGTGGTACACAACCTACTGCAAAACGCCCAAGACGCGACATCGGAAAGTAACAACAGCCCACGCAGTGTGCGCATCGACGTCACCACAGAGAGCGTGCGCTACGCCGAAGCGGAAGGCAGCACCCGCACCGCCGTTCGCCTGACCGTCGCCGACAACGGCTCGGGTTTCGATCCGCGCATGTTGGCCCGGGCGTTTGAGCCCTACGCCACCTCGAAGCGCCGTGGGACCGGGCTCGGATTACCGGTGGTTAAGAAAATTATCGAAGAGCATGGTGGAACGATTGAACTGCAAAACCGCAAAGACGGGCCGGGCGCCAAAGTTCTGATCTTGCTCCGGAAACTTGCAGGACCGAATGTTTAACTGTTTGACATTGTTAATTGCAAAAAATACAATTTCTGTGCGACGACTCCCTTGCATCGATATGAAAAGGCAGGCAGATGGCAAATATTTTGGTGGTTGACGATGAAATGGGTATCCGGGAGCTCCTCTCCGAGATTCTGGGCGATGAAGGACATGTGGTCACGACGGCCGAGGATGCCAATCACGCACGGGAAATCCGCCTCTCGGGTGCGCCCGATCTGGTGCTGCTGGATATCTGGATGCCCGATACCGATGGCGTGACCCTGCTCAAAGAATGGCAACGCGATGGCCTGCTGACCATGCCCGTCATCATGATGTCCGGTCACGCCACGATTGATACGGCCGTCGAGGCCACGCGCATCGGCGCGATGAACTTCCTGGAAAAACCCATCTCGCTGCAAAAACTTCTCAAAACCGTGCAACAAGGTCTCTCGCGTGGATCAGATCATGCCCGTGGCAGTCTGATTTCACAAAGCATGCGCGGTATGGGGCTGCAGGAAAAAACCGAACTGACGCCAGTCGCGCACGCGCTCAATGGCAACGGCAAAAATTTCAATGGTGCCTTGCAAGCCAGCGCATTTGGTTCGGCAGAAAATGAATTCCGGGTTTCTTTTGAATTGCCTCTGCGAGAAGCTCGTGATGCCTTTGAACGCGCGTATTTCGAGCATCATCTGGTGCGCGAGGGCGGCAGCATGACCCGAGTCGCCGAACGCACAGGCCTCGAGCGTACGCACCTTTACCGCAAGCTCAAGCAGCTCGGTGTCGAGTCAAGCAAGGGCCCTAAAAAAGCCAGCGAATGACACGGATGACGCTGGTCTACGGTGGCAGTCCGAACGACAGGGAAAAGGCCATCGCTTCCGTTGCCCCGAACACCGGTGCCAGTGTGATCATGGAAGGCCTGCCCGATGGCACCGGCGTGCTGGAAGCACTGGCCGCGACGAGCCAGCTGCAATTGCAGCGGATTGCACCGGGCTGTCCTTGCTGCCATGGTAATCTGACCGTACGAGTCACGCTGAATCGCATGCTGCGACAGGCGCCACAGACTATCTACCTTGGTATCGCAGATGCATCGCACCTGCCAGCCATTCGTGAATTTTTGCAAGAAGATCAATATCAGCAAAGGCTGTCATTGGGCACCGAAATCGACTGCAGTCAGTGATGCTGCCCGTCATTGCCCGCAGCGGGTACGAGATTTGCGACAGGCTGCTATTGAAAAATCGCTTCGCAGCGCCATCTGGAAGGACAGGAAAATTGATCTTCGGTGTATCAAATCAAGGAGCACCCATGAACCTGATCTACAACAGCGAACACTATAGCGTCGTTGAGTTCGGTGCAGAAGCCGGTATGGAAACCATGCGTTTTGGTGGCTATGAAATACTGGACAAGCCTGCCCGGCGCGAAACTTTCATCGCGGGGCCACTGGCCGAGGCCTTCCGTCAGCATGTACGCGAGCTGATCGCAAGCGAACCCAGCATTGAGGAGATAGATGAATTCCTCGGCGGCTATGGTTCCCTGATGGGACAACCGGTCGTGCTTCATTAGGCGCACATTTGCGCCAGCCTGACCTCTGCAGATCGGGCTGTATTCTCTAATCGCATGTACGCCAATTCACGACCGGTTCAAAGCAATCAATCCGGCGTGCATGAACAGCTGCAGGCCGTCGTCGCAAAACACGCAGCGACGGCTTTCCGCAAGCCTGTTTCTGCGGTCAATCTTGAAGCTTTCGCCAATAGCATCGCTGCCTGGAAAGCGCACGGCGACGTGCCACTGATACTGGACGCCGGTTGTGGCGTTGGTCTGTCGACCCGCAAGCTCGCGCAGGCCTTCCCCGACAGTTTCGTCATTGGCGTCGATCAGTCGGCAGACCGACTGAGCCGCGATATACGATGGGCTGCAGATCTACCAAATAATTTCGTCACGGTGCGCGCCGATCTGGTGGATTATTGGCGGCTGATGCTCGCCGAGCGCATCTATCCGCAACAGCACTATCTCTTGTATCCCAATCCCTGGCCCAAGAAATCGCAGCTGGGAAGACGATGGCATGGCCATGCGATTTTCCCAGTGCTGGTGGCGCTGGGTGGTCGTATCGAATGCCGCAGCAACTGGAAAACCTACATCGATGAATTCGCGTCATCGCTGCATCAACTGAGTGGCATTGCTGTGCACACCGAGATGCATGACAGCGCACCCGCGGAAGCTCTCACCCCCTTTGAAGCGAAATATGCGAGCTCGGGTCATACACTCTGGCGATGCGGTACTGAACTGCCGCCCAGCCCCGGGCTGGCAGAGGCTTTGATGAATTCGTGATACCGTTGTTCGCACCACTCACTATTTCTTGTTACTCCCATGTGTCAGCTACTGGGCATGAATTGCAATGTGCCGACCGACATTGTGTTCAGCTTTACCGGGTTTGCAACGCGCGGCGGCCACACCGATGAACATAAAGATGGCTGGGGAATTGCTTTCTTTGAAGGTGCGGGCGTGCGGTTGTTTGTTGATCATGAGTCGGCGATTGCCTCGCCCGTGGCCGAATTGATCAAGCGCTATCCGATCAAATCAAAAAACGTCATCTCGCACATCCGTAAAGCTACTCAGGGCCATGTCGCTCTGGAGAATTGCCATCCCTTCATTCGCGAGCTGTGGGGCCGTTACTGGGTGTTTGCACATAACGGCGACCTGAAAAATTTCTCGCCGAATTTGACGGGTACTTTCCGCCCGGTAGGGACCACCGATAGCGAACAGGCGTTTTGTTATCTCCTGCAATCGCTGCATGAGCGCTTCGGCGACAGTTTGCCGACGATGTCGCTGCTGCGTGCGGCCATCAGCGAACTCACGCAGGAGATCGCAAGCCATGGGGTATTCAATATGATGCTCTCGGATGGCTCTGCGCTGTTTGCGCACTGTTCAACGCGCTTGCACTACCTTGTCAGGCAATATCCTTTTACGCAGGCCAGATTATCGGATCAGGATTTGTCAGTGGATTTTTCAGAGGTAACGACACCCAACGATCGCGTCGCGCTCATCGTCACGGAGCCACTGACCACCAACGAAACCTGGCAAGCATTTAACGCCAATGAGCTCAAAGTTTTTGTGGATGGCGCGCCTCTGCCCCCCGCATGAAAGACGCAGTCGTCTAAGTGTCTGTTTGAAAATCTACTACGCGACAATTTTCAAACAGACACTAAGAACGTCGAAGCACGCCTGAATTCAATCTAAAAGGCACCGCGGGCTTCACGCAGCAGATCAGAGATTCGGCGCCAGCCAGCTCTGCAGCTGCTCGACAGATACCTTCCGTCTTTGCGCCATGTCGCGCAACTGATCTTCACCGATTTTGCCGACCGTGAAGTACTTGGACTCCGGATGCGCGAAATAAAAACCTGAGACCGCTGCGCCGGGGAACATGGCAAAAGATTCTGTCAGACTCATGCCAATGTCTTCGGCTTCGAGAATGCGGAACATATCCGCCTTCACGGTGTGCTCGGGACAGGCGGGATAACCAGGCGCTGGCCGTATGCCCTGATAAGCCTCGGCAATCAGCGCGCCGGTATCGAGATGCTCATCGCTCGCATAGGCCCATAACTCTTTGCGAACCCGCTCATGCAAATACTCGGCAAAGGCTTCGGCAAAGCGATCCGCCAATGCCTTGAGCATGATGGATGAATAATCATCATTGGCGTCTTCAAAACGCTTCTCGTGCTTTTCGATGCCGATGCCTGAGGTCACGGCGAATAAACCAATGTAGTCCGTAACACCCGAGGCCTTGGGGGCAATAAAGTCGGCCAGACATTGATTGGGTCGGGCCACGCCGTCAATCACCGGCTTTTCCGTCTGCTGCCGCAATCCGTAGTAAGTAAAGGCGATTTCGCTGCAAGTCTCGTCGGTATAGATTTCGATGTCATCATCATTGACGCTGTTGGCTGGCAAAATCGCCATCACGCCATTGGCCGTCAGCCATCGGCCATCGATGATTTTCTTCAGCATGGCCTGTGCTTCGCGATAGACATTCGTCGCAGATTCGCCCACGACCGGATCGGTCAGGATCGCCGGAAAGGGGCCAGCCAGATCCCAGGTCTGGAAAAACGGACCCCAATCAATGTAATTGGCCAGTGCGGCCAGATCGACATTGCGGAAATGACGTCTGCCCACGAAGCGCGGCTTGTGCGGCGCATGTTTGCCATCAAACGATACGTGCATCTTGTTTTTGCGCGCCGCTTCGAGCGTCAGCATGGGCAAAGCTTTTTTACCGGCGTGCTGAACGCGTATGCGCTCGTAGTCCGTCGCCAGCTCGTCCACATATTTATCGCGCGACTCAGGCGTCAGCAGAGACTGCGCCACAGAGACTGATCGGGACGCATCCGGCACGTAGACCACCGGGCCTTCATAGTTCGGCGCAATCTTGACCGCCGTGTGTGCACGGCTGGTGGTGGCGCCACCGATCAGCAGCGGGATCTTCAGCATGCGGAAATGCGGGTCACGCTGCATTTCTTTCGCAACGTGTGCCATTTCTTCCAGCGAGGGCGTAATCAGTCCAGACAAGCCGATGATGTCGGCATTCTCTGCCTTGGCTTTGGCCAGAATCTCGGAGCAGGGCACCATCACACCCATATTCACGACTTCGAAGTTATTGCATTGCAGGACGACAGAAACAATGTTCTTGCCGATGTCATGCACATCGCCCTTGACGGTAGCGATCACGATCTTGCCCTTGGGCTTGGCCGCAACGCCGGTACGCCGTTCTTCTGCCAGCTTTTCTTCCTCGATATAAGGTACCAGATGCGCGACGGCCTGCTTCATCACGCGCGCTGACTTGACCACCTGAGGCAAAAACATTTTGCCCTGCCCGAAAAGGTCGCCCACGATATTCATGCCATCCATCAGCGGGCCTTCGATCACATGAATCGGACGGCCACCGCTGCTGGCGACTTGCGCACGCGCCTCTTCAGTATCTTCAACAATCCACTGCGTGATGCCATGAATGAGCGCATGCGAGAGCCGCTTTTCAACTGGGGCATCACGCCAGACGAGATTCTGTTCTTCTTTTTTGCCGTCGGCCTTCAGGGTCGCGGCCAGTTCGATCATGCGCTCGGTCGCATCCGGGCGGCGATTGAGCACCACGTCTTCCGCGCACTCGCGCAACTCAGGCGCCAGATCGTCGTACACCCCAATCATGCCGGCGTTGACGATACCCATGGTCATGCCAGCGCGAATCGCGTGATACAAAAAGACGGTGTGAATGGCTTCGCGTGCAGGATCATTACCGCGGAAAGAAAAGCTCACATTGGATACGCCACCGCTGACTTTGGCATGCGGCAGGTTCTCGCGTATCCAGCGCGTGGCGTCGATAAAGTCGACAGCATAATTGTTGTGCTCTTCGATGCCGGTCGCAATCGCAAAGATATTCGGATCAAAGATGATGTCCTCGGGCGGGAAATCAATCTGGTCGACTAGCAGCCGATAGGCGCGTTCGCAGATTTCCCGCTTGCGCGCAAAGGTATCGGCCTGCCCCTGCTCGTCAAACGCCATCACGATCACGGCGGCGCCATAGCGCCGGCAAAGCGTGGCTTGACGCAGGAATTCGGCCTCGCCTTCTTTCATCGAGATGGAATTGACGATGGCTTTGCCTTGCACGCACTTCAGACCGGCCTCGATCACGGACCATTTTGATGAATCGATCATGATGGGCACACGCGCAATATCGGGCTCGGCCGCGATCAGATTCAAAAAGCGCGACATAGCGGCGACTGAATCGAGCATCGCCTCATCCATGTTCACATCAATGATTTGCGCGCCGTTTTCTACTTGCTGGCGTGCGACTGCGAGCGCCTCCTCGTATTGCTCATTGAGGATCATGCGCGCGAAGGCTTTCGAGCCAGTGACATTGGTGCGCTCGCCTACATTCACGAACAGCGAGTCCTCGTCAATCACATAGGGCTCAAGACCCGAGAGCCGCATCTGATGCAGGTGCGTAGGAATCTTGCGTGGGGCAATCGTTTTTACCGTCTCGGCAATCGCCTGAATATGCTCGGGCGTCGTGCCGCAGCAGCCGCCAGCGATATTCACAAAACCGCTGTCGGCAAAATCTTTCAGCAGCGAAGAAGTGACATCAGGTGTCTCGTCGAAGCCCGTGTCTGACATGGGATTGGGCAGACCGGCGTTGGGATAAATGCAGACAAAAGTCTCGGCGATTTTCGACAACTCTTCTGCATAGGGGCGCATGAGGGCCGCACCGAGCGCGCAATTCAATCCGATGGTGAGCGGCTTGGCATGCCTTACTGAATTCCAGAACGCCGTGACAGTCTGCCCGGACAGCACGCGACCCGATGCGTCGGTGACCGTCCCTGAAATCATGATGGGTAAACGCTGTCCGCTCTCTTCAAAGAACTGATCGATGGCGAACAGGGCTGCCTTGCAATTGAGGGTGTCGAATACGGTTTCGACCAGCAGCACGTCAGCGCCGCCTTCCACCAGCGCACGGGTCTGCTCGAGATACGCCGTGACGAGCTGATCGAAATTCACATTGCGCGCACCAGGATCATTCACGTCCGGCGAGATCGATGCCGTTTTTGGCGTGGGCCCCAATGCACCGGCAACGAAACGCGGCTTGTCAGGTGTGGCGTATTTGTCGCAAGCGGCACGCGCAATTCGCGCAGCCTGCACATTCATCTCGTAGACGAGATGCGCCATGTGGTAATCGTCCTGGGCGATGCTGGTCGAGCCAAAGGTGTTGGTCTCGATCAGATCGGCGCCCGCCGCCAGATACTGCTCGTGAATTTCCTGAATGATCTGCGGCTGGGTCAGCGTTAGCAATTCATTGTTGCCTTTGACGAAAACCTCTTTACCCGGCACCGAGAAATCGGCAAAGCGCGTGCCGCGATAATCTTCCTCGCTCAGCTTGTAACGCTGAATCATGGTGCCCATCGCACCATCGAGAATCAGAATTCGCTGTGCCAGCAGTGATCGCAGCTGGGCTTCGGTAGAGGAAATGGCGTCGCGTTTCATCGAGTACGGTTGTGTGAATACAGTATGTTTTCAGAGCCTGTCTCGTTAAAGATCACGACACAGGTTCTTGATGCGCACATAAAAAAACCCGGCCTGCAAAGCGAAGCCGGGTGCGCGTTCCGCTTTAGCAGTATTTGTGCTGGGACTTTCTCCCCGGCGCCCGCAAGCTGGTTTTGACTTGATTCATCAAATCGGCGCTCACGAATTATAGCGGTAATTCAAGTAATCATCTGAAAGCGCTGCCCTGCGGCGATGGGAAATCCTTGCAGAAACGCGGCGGCAGAAAGTCGTTTGCCACCCGATTTTTGCATTTCGGTGAAGGTCAGCGCTCCCTCACCACAGGCGACCGTCACACCCGAGGCATCGGCAGCAAGCACTTCACCGGCCTCGCCGCGCGCCGTCGACAGACGAGCAGCGCTTACCTTGATGGCCACATCGCCCATCTGCGCGACAGCACCGGGAAATGGATGAAAGGCACGTATGCGTCGCTCAAGCACCGCGGCCGGCTGGCGAAAATCGATTACGGCTTCCTGTTTCGATATTTTGGCAGCGTAGCTGACGCCTTCTGAGGGTTGCGGCACGAGACTGAGCGCGGTGCCTTGCACCAGCCGGGTCAGCGCATCCACCATCATGCGCCCGCCCAGGGCGGCCAGCCTATCGTGCAGGCTCGCAGTCGTGTCACTCGGAAAAATCGCTTCGGATTCAACAGCAATCATCGCGCCAGTGTCCAGACCCTCATCCATTTGCATCAGGGTGATACCAGTTTGGGTATCGCCCGCCTCGATCGCGCGATGAATCGGTGCGGCACCCCGCCAGCGCGGCAACAGTGATGCGTGAATGTTGATGCAGCCCAGCCGCGGTATCTGCAACACCGATGCGGGCAAAATGAGTCCGTAAGCAGCCACCACCATCACGTCATGCGGCGTTTCGTGCAGCAAGGCCTGTGCTTGTGCCGCGACTTCAGGATGTTTGCCATCGGTTTTCAGCGAAACTGGCTGCGCCACGGGAATGCCATATTGCTGCGCGAGCTGTTTGACGGGTGAGGCTTGCAACTGCATGCCGCGCCCGGCGGGACGATCGGGCTGGGTAAGCACCAGTGGCAAATCGAAACCCGCCTGATGTAAACCGGCAAGGGCGACGGCAGCAAACTCGGGCGTGCCGGCGAAAATGACTTTCATTGATTAACGCACCGGTACGGGCTGACGATCTTTTTTGAGTTCGCGTTCTTCTTTTTGCAGTTTGCTCTTGATGCGATTGCGCTTGAGCGGCGACAGGTACTCCACAAAGACCTTGCCGCGCAAATGATCCATTTCATGCTGAACACAAACTGCGAGCAGGCCGTCAGCCTCGAACTCGCTGGCCACACCGTCGACATTCCATGCCCGAATTTTTACGTGCGACGGGCGCTCGACACCATCAAAAATGCCGGGGACGGATAGACAGCCCTCGTCGTAAACACGTCTCTCTTCGCTGGTCCACAGGATTTCGGGATTGATGAGCACCTGTAACTGATCGCGCGTTTCGGAAACATCGAGCACGATAACTTGCTCATGCACATCAATTTGCGTGGCAGCCAAGCCTATTCCCGGCGCTTCGTACATGGTTTCTGCCATGTCGGTGACCAATTGCTTGAGGCGATCATCAAACACCGTCACCGGTTTGGCGATCTTGTGCAAGCGACTATCTGGGTAACGGAGGATTGTTCGTAGAGGCATACAGCTTTTGCGCAACAAAGACAAAAAAATCAGTGATTCCAAAACAGCGGCCATTCATGTTCGTGCAAAATCCACAACGCATTTTGTGATGGCCAAGTCTGTTTCGATAGTCACAAACAAGAGTGAAATCTGATGAAAAAGTTTAGCACAGCCGCCCTGTTGCTTCTGTTCGTTCTGGTTCAGCAGGCAGTCGCCAAGGCGCGTTGCGAGTTTTTAAAGGCTGCGCCTGATAGCCACAAGGTGAAAGAAGGTGACACCTTGTGGCAAATCGCCGCCACCTTCCTGGAGAATCCGTGGTGCTGGAGCGCTGTCTGGGAACGCAATCGTGAACAGATTCGCGATCCCCATTGGATTTATCCGGGTCAGACGATCTACTTTGACCGCGAACGGCAGCAACTGAGTTTGCGGCAGGGCGACGTCGGTTCCGTGGTCCACCGCTCACCCACGGTACGCACGGAAAGTCTGCGCGCCGCGCCTCTGCCTCTCATCGCACCCGAGCTCGGACAACGGCTGAACAAGACAAGCTTGGTGCCAGCCGATACGCTGGCAATGGCACCCAAGGTCGCGGGTCTGGCAGATGGGCGGCGAATGGCTGCGATAGGCGATGCGATCTTTGTGTCCGGCACCTTGAATAGTCACACCCTGTTCCAGGTGATCCGTCCCCTGCAAACGATCATCGATCCCGACACGGGCAAACCGCTGGCACTGACCAGTCTGCGCGTTGGCACGGCCCACCTTCTGCGAGCGGGAAGCGATGCGATGCATCAATTTAAGGTGGCCTCATCCGATACCGAAATTCTGGCTGGCGACCGGCTTGTTCCATTGGCAAACTTCGAACAGCAACGGTGGTTGCCTCATCCGGCACAGGCTGTCTCGGGACGTGTGGCATCCGTGCTGCGGGGCGCGACTTGGGCAAGCGTGAACGATGTGGTTGCGATCAACCGGGGCCTGCGCCAAGGGCTGGACGCAGGCAGCGTCGTCGCCGTAGTACGGCACGTTAGAATTCACAACGACGCCCACCCAAGCGCCCGACATGTTTTCATGCCCGAGCAAATCGCCGCCCTGCTGGTCTTCGATGTGGCCGATGAAGCAGCACTGGCCGTGGTCATGCGCGCCAAAGATACCTTTACGATTGGGGATACGATCGAGTCTGCCGACGGGGATGTGCGATGACGAATGCTGAAGAACTGGCGGGCTGGATCAGGCTCATGGACGCAGAAGGTGTCGGTCCGCAGACCGCATGCGAACTGCTGGTGCATTTTGGCTCGCCGTCGGAGATTTTCGATGCGGGCTTTTCTGCATTACAAAAATGCGTTCCTGAAAAAATCGCCCATGTGCTTTGCTCACCGGTTTCTGATGCATTGCAAGCCAGAATAGACCGCACACTGGCATGGACAGCCCATCCGGACAATTATGTGCTGACCCTCGCCGACCATCACTACCCTAAATCACTGCTGAACACCCCTGGCCCGCCGCCGGTGCTTTATGCCAAAGGTGATATCTCGCTTCTAACGCGTCCTTCGATCGCCATCGTGGGCAGTCGAAATGCAACCAAACAAGGTACGCAGAACGCAGAGCAATTCGCTCAGGTGCTCACTGCAGCCGGATTAACCGTGATCTCTGGCCTGGCTCTGGGGATTGATGCGGCCGCGCATCACGGCGCGTTGATTCGTACCGAGGCAGAGTTGGGGGGAGGGTCTACGGTAGCGGTGACGGGCACAGGTCTGGATCTGGTCTACCCGGCACGCAACAAAGCACTGGCCCACCGAATCGCCGATGGAGGCTGCCTGCTCAGCGAATACCCATTGGGGACGCCCGCGATAGCCTCGAACTTCCCGCGTCGCAACCGCATCATCAGTGGTTTGGCGATGGGTGTTCTGGTCGTTGAAGCCGCTGCACAATCGGGCTCACTTATCACGGCGCGCAGCGCACTGGAACAAGGCCGCGAGGTATTCGCGATTCCGGGGTCGATTCATTCACCTCTGTCGAAGGGATGCCATACGCTGATACGGCAAGGCGCAAAGCTGGTCGAGTCTGCGCAAGATGTGCTGGAAGAACTGAACTGGCATCCCTGCAACCTGCTCGAGCTCGTACCCAAAGCCAGCATGGAAACCGATCCATCGTTGCAACATTTACTCGATCTCGCCGGTTACGATCCGGTTTCCGTGGATGAACTGTTGCAACGTTCCAATTTATCTGTCGCAGAAGTTCAGGCGGGCTTACTGACGCTGGAACTGAATGGAAAGCTTGAATTACTGGCAGGTGGGCAATATCGTCGTATTGGCTAAGGAGGTGCTGATAAAAAAGAAAAGAAAGCAAGGGATACGCTGAATGAACAAAGCCGTAAAATTTTATCGCTGCGAAACTGGCATCAATTTCTTGATTTTCCTTCGCGCGCAGTTAAACAACTGCGCTGCGTCACCGAAGAGCACCAATTTATTCAGGGCACCCAATTTGACGGGTTATTTCTTCTGATCTCTGAATTATTTGCAAACGAATGCGCCGGAGCTGACAACATTCCCTAAGCTGCTGAAATTAAAAGAAAAAAGCCTGCAGTAAATTAAAGATGCCGGCCTCCCAATAAATCTCCCGCAAAGATTTTGAGGGTCGCGCTTGTGTCAGTTGCCTTATGCGGCTACATTACGTCCATGTTTGAGGTGCTCGTTTACCTTTACGAAACTTATTACCGACCAGATGCTTGCCCGGATTCAGCGGCGCTCGCAAAAAAATTGTCGGCGGTGGGTTTCGAAGATGAAGAAATTTCCAGCGCACTTGGCTGGCTGACTGATCTCGCCGAAACCACCAACGAGATGTTCAGCCAGCAGGCGCGCCAGACCGCGTTCTCTTTCGGATTTCGCGTCTACGCCGAGCAAGAGTACGAAGCGCTGGGGACGCCCGCGATCGGTTTCATTGAATTTCTGGAGTCTGCTGAAGTTATCAACGCAATCCAGCGTGAAATCGTCATCGAGCGTGCCTGTGCGATCAACGAATCACCTATCCAGCTCGATAAGCTCAAAGTCATCGTTTTGATGGTGCTCTGGAGTCAGGGCAAGGAGCCTGACGGGCTGATCCTCGACGAGTTATTTATCGACGAAGAAGACGCCGGACCGCCGATCTACCATTGATTCCGGTCGCGTTTGCGCCTCACCCGCCGCAAGACCCTCCTTGCGAATTTCTGGACAACCCGCTTATCATTGGCCGCATTTAGCCAATAATTGCCAAAATATCAGCGATTTCCCGGCAATTATCAGGTGCTGACCCCCAAGGCATGCGCACAGGCAGCGAAAGTTGCCAAGCAGACATGCCCGATTACCGGACTAAACATGACCAAAACTCTCATCATCGCCGAGAAGCCTTCTGTCGCGAACGACATCGCGAAGAGCCTCGGAGGCTTTACCAAGCACGATGAGTATTTTGAGTCCGATGACTATGTACTGTCATCGGCTGTTGGCCATCTGGTAGAAATTGCTGCGCCAGAGGAGCATGACGTCAAACGCGGCAAGTGGTCATTTGCCAATTTGCCAATGATTCCGCCGTATTTCGCACTCAACCCGATACAAAAAACCGAATCGAGGCTGAAGCTGCTCAACAAGCTGCTCAAGCGCAAAGATGTCGGTGCCGTCATCAATGCCTGTGACGCGGGACGCGAAGGCGAACTGATTTTCCGGCTGATTGTGCAATACGCGAAAGCCAAGCAGCCCGTCAAACGTTTGTGGCTGCAGTCCATGACTCAGGGCGCGATCCGCGATGCCTTTCAGCATTTGCGCGATGACACCGAAATGCTGCCCCTCGCCGATGCCGCGCGCTGCCGCAGCGAAGCTGACTGGCTGATCGGTATCAATGGCACCCGCGCAATGACGGCCTTCAATTCCAAAGAGGGCGGTTTTTATCTGACCACGGTAGGTCGTGTGCAAACACCGACGCTCTCCATCGTTGTCGAGCGCGAGGAAAAAATCAAACGCTTCGTTCCCAGAGATTATTGGGAAGTCCGTGCTGAATTCGTTTGCGCTGCCGGCATGTATGAAGGACGCTGGCTCGACACCAAGTTCAAAAAAGATGAAACCGATCCTGAAAAGCGTGCAGAACGCTTGTGGAGCAAAGCGGCTGCCGAGTCCATCGTCGCTGCATGTCGGGGCAAGACAGGTGTAGTCACCGAAGAGTCGCGGCCCAGCACATCGATGGCACCGGCGCTGTTTGATCTGACCAGCCTGCAGCGTGAAGCCAATGCACGCTTCGGCTTTTCGGCCAAAAATACGCTGGGTCTGGCACAGGCACTATACGAAAGGCACAAGGTACTGACCTATCCTCGTACCGATTCGCGTCATCTGCCCGAAGATTATTTGCCGACGGTGACTGAAACACTGGAAAACCTGAGTGAAAGCAATAATTACTACCCGTTTGCTGCGCAAATTCTTAACAGCAAATGGGTAAAGCCGAACAAGCGCATTTTCGACAACACGAAAATCAGCGATCACTTTGCGATCATTCCGACCACACAAGCGCCGAAAAATCTGTCCGAGCCGGAGCAAAAGCTCTACGATCTGGTTGCCCGTCGATTCATGGCGGTATTTTTCCCTGCTGCCGAATATCTGATCACGACGCGCTATACCGAGTTCTCTGGCCATCAGTTCAAAACCGAAGGAAAAATTCTCACCAGTCCTGGCTGGCTGACGGTGTATGGCAAGGAAGCGATTGAGCCCAGCAAAGACGCGAAAGAAGGCGAGACCACAGGCACACTGGTGCCCGTCGCCAAAGACGAGAAGGTGAAATCCGACAAAGTCGAAACACAAAGCCTCGTTACCAAACCACCCGCACGCTACTCGGAAGCGACCCTGCTCTCCGCGATGGAGGGCGCTGGCAAGCTGGTCGATGATGAAGAACTTCGCGATGCGATGGCCGGCAAGGGGCTGGGTACACCGGCCACACGGGCAGCAACCATTGAAGGCCTGCTGAACGAAAAATATCTGGTGCGCGAAGCGCGGGAGCTCATTCCAACAGCCAAGGCCTTCCAGCTCATGACCTTGTTGCGCGGTCTGGGTGTATCCGAGCTCACCGCACCAGAGCTGACCGGCGAATGGGAATTCAAGCTCGCGCAAATGGAACGTGGCAACATCAGCCGCGACGAGTTCATGCGCGAAATTTCGCAAATGACCCAGATCATCGTCAAGCGCGCGAAGGAATATGACAACGACACCATCCCTGGTGACTACGCAACACTCAAAACGCCCTGCCCGAACTGCGGCAGCGTGGTGAAAGAAAACTACCGTCGCTTTGCCTGTACGAAGTGTGAATTCTCGATGAGCAAAACACCGGGTGGTCGTCAGTTCGAAGTCGCTGAAGTCGAAGAGCTGCTAACCGAGCGCACCATCGGACCGCTGCAGGGTTTCCGATCGAAGATGGGCCGGCCTTTTGCAGCGATACTGAAGATATCGCACGACGAGGAAATCAAGAACTACAAACTGGAATTCGATTTTGGCCAGAGCGCTGCGGATGACGAAAATGCCGAGCCGGTCGATCTCAGTGGGCAAACGTCACTCGGCGCTTGCCCGAAATGCGGCAGTGGTGTGTATGAGGTGGGCCTCGCTTATTTCTGCGAAAAAGCGCTGGCCAAACCCAAAGCCTGTGACTTCCGTAGTGGCCGCATTATCTTGCAGCAGGAAATTCTGCCTGAGCAGATGGTCAAGCTGCTCAATGAAGGACGTACAGACCTGCTGCCCGGTTTTGTTTCTCAACGCACGCGCCGCCCTTTCAAGGCCTATCTGGCCAAAGGCAAAGATGGCAAGGTAAGTTTTGAATTCGAGCCGCGCAAAGGCAAGGCGGGTGCGAAAGAGACCGGTGCTGAAGACGGTGACAATGAGGCTACATCGACGCCGGCAAAAAAGACTGCGAAGAAAGCGGCTGCAAAAACTCCGGTGAAGGCGGCGCCCAAAAAAGTGGTCGCTAAAAAAGCCGTCGCTAAAAAAATCGTTGCGAAAAAAGCGGTTGCGAAAAAAGCAGTGGCCAAAAAATCCAGCGCTAAAAAAGCGGCCTGAACACGCGCCGCAAATTCAATCAGTCTCTCTGATCAGTATCACGCAAGGCTAGTCGCCTTGCGTGAACTCAATGCTGCCAGCGCTATCCCGAACTTTCACGATCAATTCCGCTTCTACTGACTGCATGTTCATGCAGTCTTCCAGTACGTCGTCGTTATACGTACTGCCTTCTTATCTTTGCGGGAGTGATTTATGACCAAATGGATGATAGCCATGGCTTGCGCCGCGCTACTGAGTGCTTGTGCAGGAACAACGGGCGGCAGTTCAGGTGAAGTAAAAGAGAAAAGCTCGGGATCGGGCACGAGCAGCAGCTCGGGTACCTCAGGCGGCGCCACAAGTACGATGCCTTCCGATGCCGGCAGTGGCAGCTCAACGGGCGGCGGATCCTCCTCCGGTGCGCCTTCAGGCTCGGGCATGGGTGGCATGGGTGGTACTGGGTCCGAGATGCCCGGCACCACGAGCCCGGCACCGAGCTCAACACCAGCACCCGCTACCGGCTCTGGCACGGGTCAGTAAATGCAGACCCATCCTGCATGTCGGCGCGCTCTGATACATGCAGGGTGTGTGGCCACTTAGGTGCTTGCTGCATGCGTTACACTCTCGGACCGCTTCCCCTTCGCTGTCCGATATGTTCAAAACCGCCGCAGCGCCAAAACTCTCTACTGTACTGATTGCCAGCGGCATCATTGTGTCGCTGGCGATGGGCGTTCGACACGGCTTTGGTTTCTGGCTGCAGCCGATGTCGCTGCAGCATGGCTGGACGCGCGAAACTTTTTCGCTTGCCATGGCGGGCCAGAATCTGATGTGGGGCGTCTTCGGTCCGCTTGCGGGCATTGCTGCTGACAGACTGGGCGCGGCACGCGTCGTCATCGCTGGCGCGCTCTTGTACATGGCCGGTCTGCTGTGGATGGCATTGATCGATCAGCCCGGCCTCTTTGTTATTGGCTCCGGACTCCTGATGGGTGGCGCGCTGTCCTGTACTGCTTTCGGTGCCTTGTCGGGCATCGTAGGGCGCACGGCATCGCCAGCGAAACGCTCGTGGGCCTTCGGGATCCTTGGTGCAGCAGGTTCATTCGGCCAGTTTTCGATGGTGCCGGTGGAGCAGCAGATGATTGCGGCGACGGATTGGCAACAGGCGCTATTCATGCTCGCCGCACTCATTGTTCTGACCATGATCCCGTTGGCCTGGCTGTTACGCGAACCTGCAGCACCGGCGCCGGTATCAGCACAACAGCAAAGCATTCTGGAAGCAACGCGCGAAGCGTTTTCTTATCGGCCGTTTCAGTTGCTGGTGTGCGGCTATTTCGTTTGCGGCTTTCAGGTGGTGTTCATCGGCATGCATCTGCCGGCCTATCTGCGCGACAAGGGGATTGATGATCCCATGGTGGCCGTAATGGCGCTCGCGCTCATTGGGCTATTCAATATTTTCGGCTCTTTCTATGCCGGCAAGCTGGGTGATGTACTGCCCAAGCGCTATCTTTTGTCGGGTATTTATTTTGCGCGGGCCGCATTCATTACCGCCTTCCTGCTTGCGCCGCTCTCTCCGACGTCTGTGTATATTTTCGCTTCGGCGATGGGTTTTCTGTGGCTGTCGACGGTACCACTGACCAATGGCGTCATCGCCAGTATTTTTGGCATGCGTTATCTGTCCATGCTGTCGGGGTTCGTATTCCTTTCTCATCAGATCGGCAGCTTTCTCGGGGTGTGGCTGGGCGGTTATCTGTACACGATAGACGGCAACTACAACACCGTATGGATGATCACGATTGTGCTGGGCGTGTTTGCCGGACTGGTCAATCTGCCGATCAGAGAAGGCGCGATCGTGCGCGCACAAGCAGCAGCGGCATGATGCGATCACGCTGGACTCGGGTTATGCTGCTCTTGTTGAGCGCTGCTCTGGTCGCGCTGATTTTTTCTGCTTATCTTCGACCCGCATTCATGCTCGACCTCGCCAACCGTCTGTTACTTTGCATGTGATGAAGACACACGACACCCTTTCTCGTCCTGCCGTGCAATCGCTGGTCGCATCGCGCATACGCGAAGTCGCCAATGCAGGTATGGGTCGCACGGATGTACTGCCGTTCTGGTTTGGCGAGCCCGATGAAGTCACGCCTGATTTCATTCGAGAAGCGGCCAAGTCGGCGCTGGATACGGGTGACACGTTTTACACACACAATCTCGGCATACCGGCACTGCGCGAGGCACTCGCTCACTACGCTTCAGCGCTGCATCAGCCAGTGAGCGCGGAGTATATCGCTGTTACCTCGTCCGGTGTCTCTGCACTGATGCTGGTGGCGCAGCTCCTGCTCAATCCTGGCGACCGGGTTGTGATCGTCACACCCCTGTGGCCCAATCTGATCGAGATACCAAAGATTTTGGGCGCTGAGGTTATTTCCGTACCCTTGCAATTATCGACACAGCACGCCGACCCCCTCTGGGAACTCGATCTTGATCAGCTGCTGGATTCACTGACACCGGATACAAAAGCACTGCTGATCAACTCGCCCAATAATCCCACTGGCTGGACCATGCCGAGATCGCAGCAGCAGGTCGTTCTCGATCACTGCCGCAAACACGGTATCTGGTTACTGGCAGACGATGTGTATGAGCGACTGGTCTATGATGTCCCGGCCGGCACGCGCAACTGTGCACCCTCGTTTCTTGACATTGCTGACACCAATGAACGCGTGGTCTCGACCAACAGCTTTTCAAAGTCCTGGCTGATGACGGGTTGGCGATTGGGCTGGATGCAAGTACCCAGCTCGCTGATGGCTGATCTGGGCAAACTGATCGAATACAACACCTCATGCGCGCCAGGCTTTGTGCAAAAAGCCGGCATCGTCGCCGTCGAGCGCGGTGAAGATATCGTCGCGCATTCCATCGCCCGCTACACCGAAGCACGCAATTATCTTTATGAACAGCTATCAAGGCCCGTTTTCCGTGACGCGGGCATCGTTGCTCCGCGCCCTGCGGGTGCGATGTATCTGTTCTTCCGCATCGAAGGCGAAACAGATTCACTCGCCCTGTGCAAGCGACTGGTGAGTGAAGCCGGACTGGGTCTTGCGCCCGGAAGCGCGTTCGGTCCAGAGGGCGAGGGTGCTATCCGTTGGTGTTTTGCGAGTGCCATTGAACGCCTGTCACATGGCGTGCAGCGACTGGAAGCGTTCATCGGCAAGCGCTGAGATCAGCCCGCTATCCCGAGCCCGATGTCCCGCTGACAACCGACTGCGGCATAATAGTCTGCTCATTGCAGTCCCACACATAACAAGACGCCATCTCGGGAGACCCCATGTCAAAGCGCATCAAAACAGCTATTTCCGGCAGCCTGCCCAAACCGGCCTGGTTAGCCGAGCCCGAAAAACTCTGGGCACCCTGGCAATTGCAGGGAGAAGCATTGGCACAGGCAAAGACGGATGCAATGCGACTGGCCGTGGATGATCAGCTGCGCTCGGGCATTACCGTCATTGGTGATGGGGAGCAGACGCGTCAGCATTTCGTGACGACCTTCATCGATCATTTGGGTGGCGTGGATTTCGTCAATCGCAAAACCGTACGCATCCGCAACCGTTATGACGCCGAAGTGCCCGTCGTCGTTGATAAAGTCACTCGCACCCGCTCAGTCTTCGTGGAGGATGCCAAGCGCTTGCGCGCGCTCACACAGGGGCCTATCAAATTTACGCTGCCCGGCCCGATGACGATGATCGACACGTTGTACGACGATTACTACAAGAGCCGTGAAAAGCTGGCCTGGGCCTTTGCCGAGATCCTGAATGAAGAAGCAAAAGAACTCGCGGCTGTGGGTGTTGATGTGGTGCAGTTTGATGAACCGGCATTCAATGTATTTTTTGATGAAGTGCGCGACTGGGGCGTCAAAACACTGGAACGTGCGGCCCAGGACCTGTCATGCAAATCAGCCGTACATATTTGCTATGGCTATGGCATTGAAGCGAATATCAAATGGAAACAAGGCCTGGGTGAAGAGTGGCGTCAGTATGAGCACGTCTTCCCGCTACTGGCCAAGAGCCACATTGATCAGGTGAGTCTGGAATGCCAAAACTCGCGTGTGCCCATGGAATTTATCGAGATGCTCAGAGGTAAAGACGTGTTGGTGGGCGCTATCGACGTCGGCACCCATCAGGTTGAGACACCCGAGGCAGTCGCGAATGTGCTGCGCAAGGCGATGCAGTACGCCGATGTGGAGCACATACAGGGTTGCACGAATTGCGGTCTGGTCACCATGCCACGAGAAGTGGCAACCGCCAAGCTGCGCGCACTGGCCGCTGGTGCGGATTTGCTGAGCAAGGAATTGGGGCTTAACTGATTCGGTTGCCGGCGGCCTTGGCCGCCGGGACTGATGCGGAGAGATCAACGCTACAACGGTACAATAGCGCGATGGACTTGACACTGACTGAACTGGAATCCGCTATCAATTACTGGCGGAGAGTGCGACCTGCCTCGGGCGAGGAGCGCGCACTATCGCCCGAAGTGAACGCGCTCGCGGATGCTTATGCGCTGATGATTTTCGAGCGTGCGCGCACGCGTCCGTTGTCCTCGCTGAGTGATGAGGCGCGATCGCTAATCGAGGCCTGGCGCGCAACCGCCGAAGGCACCGCTGCCTGATGTCGCTGCTGTCGGCGCGTCGCTGACAATTTGTTTTTCTCGCTGGCGGATGAAGGCTTGTCATCGTCCGCTGTCTCTAGCGTCCGCTCTTGCTGTTCTTCCTGATTTTCAGCCCAGCCCGCGGACTGTGTCTGCAACCACGCATCCAACAAACGACCAAGTCGCTCGGGCGAGATACGATGCGTCGCATCTGTATTCGCATACAACCAGTCTGACAGCGCAAGAAATCGGGCGAAAGGTGCATCACCCAAAATCTCGGGCAGACGTTCAGAAAAACGACCCGAGTTCGCCACCAGATCCCAATAGCGGGCAAATCGCACCAGTCTTTGCATCGTATTGAAATCAATACCGTCGTTCGCAAGAATCTGATACGGCGGTGCCGGATCGAACACCATCCCGTAGGCTTGTGTATGCCGGATGATGGGCGTACCACGCAGACGCTTGAGTATGCCGAACTGAATTTCATGCGGCTGCAAAGCGACCAGCTGATCGAAGCCGCGCGCAAAGCTATCGACGTCTTCGCCGGGTAATCCTGCGATCAGATCGACATGCAAATGGGCGTGGGTGTCCTCCCGAAGCCAGCGCAAATTGGCCATCGCCTTTTCATTGTTTTGCTTGCGGCTGATGCGCGCCTGCACCTCAGGATTGAAGCTTTGGATACCGATTTCGAATTGCAGGGCGCCGGGCGGAAATTTTCGTAGGCTGTCTTTCAGTGCATCCGGCAAATGATCTGGCACCAGTTCAAAATGCGCAAATACAGGGTCGTCCGGAAACTCACGGAGCTTATCAAGGAAGAATTGCAGAATACGCAGGCTGTTGTTGATGTTCAGATTGAAAGTGCGATCAACAAATTTGAATACTCTCGCACCTCGCGCATGCAGCGTGTCGAGTTCGCGCAATAGATCATCCAGCGGAAATGGCCACGCCGTTTTGTCGAGCGCGGATAAACAAAATTCGCATTTGAACGGACAACCTCGGGAAGCTTCTACATAAACGGTGCGCTGTGCAATATCTTCGGCACTGTAATGCGCATAGGGAAAAGCGATCTGATCCATGGCAGGTTGTTCGCCCGCGTGAATTTTCATCAGGGGCTTTGGACCATTCAGAATCTCTGAGCACAATCGGGGGAAGGTCGTGTCACCCCAACCGGTCACGACGTAATCTGCCAGTGCAATGATGCGCTGCTCATTTGTCTCGTGAGAGACCTCCGGGCCACCCAGCACAATGGTAATTTCTGGCGCGACGCGCTTCAATAACGCCACGATGTGCGTGAGCTCGTCGACATTCCAGATATAGACACCAAAACCGATCAGACGCGGTTGTAGCGCGAGCAGCTTTTCGACGACATCGGCGGCACGCACGCCAATGACGAATTCCTGTATCTGTGTTTGCGGCTGCAATTCGCCCATGTTGGCGAGCAGATAGCGCAGCCCAAGCGAGGTGTGGGAATAACGCGCATTCAGCGTGCACAACACGACACTCATTTCTGCTGCTCGGCTTCCTGTAATTGACGCCACATGACTTTGCCCGTGGCCGATTTCGGCAATGCATCAACAAATGCGACGAGACGCGGTACTTTGTATGCCGCCATTTGTTCGCGCGCCCACTGTATGAGAGCGTCTGCTGTCAAACTCGCGCCGTCTTTCAGGACGACGACGGCCTTGACCGTCTCACCACGATAATCATCTTTGGCCGCGATGATGCAGCATTCGCGAATAGCCGGATGGCGGTACATCATGGCTTCCACTTCGGCGGGCCAGACTTTGTAACCACTGGCATTGATCATGCGTTTGAGGCGATCCGTAAAAAAGAAAAAACCGTCGTCGTCCACATAGCCCAGATCACCCGAACGGAAAAAAGATTTACCATCGATCTCAATGAAGGCCTCGCGGGTTTTTTCTTCATCGCCCCAGTAGCCCTGAAAAATCTGCGGTCCGTGCATGATGATTTCACCCACCTCATTCGCTGGCAATGTCGCATGCGTTTCAGGATCAATCACGCGCGAATCTACCGAGAAAATCGGTATGCCCAAGCATTGCTGCTTCAGATTCTGGATGGGATTGGAGTGCGTGGTGGCTATGGTTTCCGACAAACCATAGCCTTCCATGTAGCGCAGACCAGTGAGGTCGAGCAATTTTTGAGCGATAGCGGCAGGCATCGCTGCGCCACCACCCGAGACGCGCTTGAGACTGCTGATGTCATATTCCTCAAGCTTCGGGTTGGAGAGGAAGTCGATCATCATCGTCGGGATGCTGGTCCAGCTAGTGATCCGATAGCGCGTAATCCAGCGGCCGGCAAGATCGCGATCCCACCGCGGCATGATGATCAGAGTCGCGCTGGTGTAGATGGCGGTGTTCATGCTGATCTGCATGCCCGTCACATGAAACATCGGCAGGCAGGCAAGTACATTATGGTCGGGCGAACCACCCGACCACAGCGCGGCACTGACGACTGGAAACATCATGTTGCGGTGCGTGTGCATGCAGCCTTTTGGTCGACCAGTGGTACCTGATGTGTAGGGCATGCAAGCCAGATCGTCGGGGCCCGCCTGGTGCGGGGCTGGCTGCTTCGCTGCTGCGACCGCCTGATCCCATTGCGTGAAGGTCAAATCAGTCACAGGCGGGCGAGCGTTTTTTACCCAGTCAGGCATAGGATCGTCACTGTCGCCAATGTAATCGGCATAGCGCGCAATAATCGCGTGCCGAATCAAGCCCTCCGTTCGCAACGGCTGAAGTTGCGGCAGCAATTCCTGTGCAGACAACACGACACGCGCGCCACTATCCTCGACGGTGTGACGCAATTCATCGGTCAGCAACATAGGATTCACCGGTACCACCACGGCATCTGCGCGCAGGATGGCGTAAAACCCGATAACGAACTGCGGGCAATTCTGCATGTGCAGCAGCACCCGGTCGCCTCGACTAAGGCCGCACACCTGCTGCAGATAGCCTGCCAGCGCATCGACCTCTTCTTGCAGCTGGCGATAGCTGATTTCCCGACCATAAAAAATCAGCGCCGCTTTGTTGGGATAACGACGCGCAGAAATGTCGAGGTTGACGTAAACGCTGGTCTCTGGCGGATTGAGCTCATGGGGCAGTCCTGCGGGCCACTGAGCATAGTGAGCGGTATTCATTCTGGGTCGCACTCGTAGACGGGTCACGGATTATAGGAGTCTGCCAGTCAATTCCTGGGGAAAACCGTCCAAACGCTGGCTTTTTTACAGGAAATATTTTTTAAATGGCAACGTCGGCGTGGAATTGAGATTGTTTTTGCTGTGCCGCACAAAAAAGTGCTTGACAGCAGAGTGGAAGCTCGTAAAATCCGGCTTGTTGCGGCGCACAAAGCGACGGCGCCGACCAAAATTAACCCCAACAACAAGGAGAAACGCCATGTTTTCTACCGCTGATCAGTTTTCCAATGCCACCAAGGCATCCTTCGACGCCCAAATTGCTGCAATGAATGATTTCGCGAACAAGACGCTGCACAGCATGGCTGAGCTGGTTGAACTGAATATCGCCACCGCAAAAGCTTCGCTCGAGCACAGCTCTGCTGCCGCGCAACAAATTCTTTCTGCAAAAGATCCGCAGGAAATCATTGCCCTGACATCATCACAAGCCCAACCGAACGCCGAGAAAGTGCTCGCCTACGGCCGTCATGTGGCCAGCATCGCAACGCGTGCACAAGCTGAATTCACCAAAGTCACCGAAGCTCGCATCAGCGAAACGTCGCGCCAGGTCAACAAGCTGATCGACGATTTGTCGAAAGCAGCGCCGGCCGGTACCGAAAACGCCGTCTCCATGCTCAAAGCCAGCGTTGCGAATGCAAACGCCGCCTACGAGCAACTCGTCAAAGCTGGCAAGCATGCAGCAGAAACGATGGAAGACAGCATGAACGAAGCCACCAAGCATTTCGTACCAGCCGCTGAAAAGCCAGCTCGCTCGAAGAAGCACTAAAAAATCGTCGTCGTCATGACGATTTGATCAAGGGCCGCGTCAAGCGGCCCTTGTTATTTGTGGCGTGCGCAAATCGACAGGGCGACTGCCTCGGCCACACGAATGCCATCAATGGCAGCTGACATGATCCCGCCGGCGTAACCAGCGCCTTCACCCGCCGGATAGAGACCTACGGTATTGATGCTCTGAAAATTCTCGCCACGACGTATGCGCACTGGCGATGAAGTGCGTGTCTCGACACCCGTCAGTACCGCATCATGCATGGCGAAACCACGAATCTGTTTGTCAAATGCAGGCAAGGCTTCACGAATGGCTTCAATCGCATACGCTGGCAATACCGGATCAAGGCTGCCCAGCTTGACACCGGGTTGGTACGAAGGCATTACTGAGCCCCAGGTGGTCGACGGCCGCGCGGCAATGAAATCACCAACCAGCTGGCCAGGCGCATCGTAATCTGCGCCCCCAACCTCGAAAGCGCGTGACTCGATCTGCCGCTGAAACTCAATACCGGCCAGCGGTCCGCCCGGATAATCCGCCGGGGTGATACCCACAACGATGCCTGCATTCGCGTTGCGCTCATTGCGCGAATACTGACTCATGCCGTTGGTGACCACTCGCCCCGGCTCAGATGCTGCAGCGATCACGGTACCGCCGGGACACATACAAAAGCTGTACACCGAGCGCCCGTTACTCGCATGATGAACCAGCTTGTAGTCTGCTGCGCCAAGGATGGGATTTCCGGCATGGACACCAAAACGTGCCCGATCAATGAGCGACTGCGGATGTTCGATTCGAAAGCCGATCGAGAAAGGCTTGGCTTCGATGTAAACACCCGCGTCATGCACCATCTGAAACGTGTCACGCGCACTGTGACCAATAGCGAGCACCACATGATCTGCCTCGATCTGTTCGCCCGTCGACAAATGCAGGCCGCGCACTTCTCCATTCACAATCTCGAGGCCATCCAGCTTCTGCTCAAATCGGAACTCACCGCCCAACGCGATAATGCTGGCACGCATCTGCTCTATCATTTTGACTAAACGGAAAGTGCCGATATGCGGCTTGCTGACATACAGAATTTCGGGCGGCGCATCGGCCTTGACGAATTCCTCAAGTACCTTACGACCGTAGTGCCTCGGATCGCTGACTTGCGTCCACAACTTGCCGTCAGAAAAAGTACCGGCACCACCTTCGCCGAATTGCACGTTGGATTCCGGATGCAGCTCGCGCTTGCGCCACAGGCCAAATGTGTCTTTGGTTCGCTCCCGCACGGGTTTACCGCGTTCGATAATGATGGGCCGGAATCCTGATTGCGCAAGAATGAGTGCCGCAAACAATCCGCAAGGTCCGAAACCAATCACCACCGGACGCAGGCCTGCGCCAGCCGGTGCCTGCGCAACGAATTGGTAATTCAGGTCGGGCGCAGGCCCCAGCTTGGGCAAGCGGCGCGATAACAGCGCAGGCTCATCATCGACGTCGACATCGACGGTGTACACCAGCTGTATGGCCGATTTTTTTCGCGCATCAAACGCACGACGAAAGATATGCAGGGCCCGCAGATGATCGGCAGCAATGCCGAGCCTGCCGAGCACGGCTTCTTTCAATGCGTGCTCGGGATGATCAAGCGGAAGGTGTACATCGGTGAGTCGCAGCATGAAGGCAGGCCCGGTAAAAAAGTGGGCAGAGCCGGCGATGCAAACTCATCGCCGTGCAGCCGGAAGGCCGCCATTGTACCCAAAGCGCCCTGTCCCGGCCTGCGCAGGGCTTACTGGCGAGGCGTGCGAGCACCGCCGGAGTCACCGCCTGGAGCACCTGAATCGTACGCTCCACCAGATTTACCGGATGCCCCTGAAGATGCGGGCGATCCTGATGATTCCGATTTGCCCACACCACTTTTACCCTCGCTGGTCGGCCTGAGGTTTTTACGGGTATCGTTCGCCAGCTGCTGTTGGGTTTTTACGGTCGCGATGATTTTGCTGGCATAGGTCTTCAAGTCCGCATCCTCTGACTTGCTGTGGATGCGCTCAAGCAGTCGGTGAGTGTCCTTCAAAGCTCGCGTACTCTCATGGTTCATGTACTGGCGGTCGAATTTTTCTCCCGTGAGCGCTGCCAGTTTTTTCTCTGCTGATTGCAGCTGGCGGTCTGCCTCGGCAGGCAAACTCACTCCCTTGGACTGGGCGAGCTGCTTGAGCTCATCATGCGCCTTCGTGTGATCGTCAAGCATATTGTTGGCAAAGCTTTTCACTTCATTGCTCTGCGCTTTTTCCTTCGCCAGCTTGGCCAGAGCAATTTCGGAGAGCTGTATCTGCGCGAGCTGCTTCATCATTCGTTCATCGGATTGATTCAGTTTGGACTGCGATGCACCGGCTGATTCACTTGCAGTGGGTGAAGATGATGCGCCGGATGAAGTTTCCTTACCTTGCGATGCGGAAGGCTTGCTTGCTTTCTCTTGGGGATGAACGGTCAGGGAGTTCATCAGAAGTGCGGCACTGACCAACCCAAAGAAAATTCCGGTGACACCGGACTTGATTTGATGCATGGGCATAGATTTCTCCTTGCTATTGATGGAAAAAGCCTGCACTGCTCTGCAAATCACATGCCACGATCAGACAACAAGACCCATCTGCAAAATGAGGCCACAGGGTTAGAAAAAAATACCGCTTGCGAGGAAAAAATGCCCACTCTACAAGCATTGCAGGTGCTGACGCAAAGGCATTCCTTGTGTCATCTGGCCATCACAAGCTATCATCCGGCGCTTACGCCAACAAAGATCTTTATCCAAGTTGTTGTCGAAACAAAACCAACAGTGACCATCACCCAGGCATCTACCTCGCTCCATGAAATCAGGCAGCCCATCGACACCATTGCAATCACTACTTGCAGATACCCACATACGCGTCAGGCACTCGGCCATTCATGGCAATGGTGTGTTTGCGACTCGCAAAATTCCTGCTGGCGCTAGGATTGTTGAGTATGCGGGCAAGCGAATTACCGAAGCACAGGCAGAGAAACGTTTCGGACTGGATCCGAATAATCCCCATCACACGTTTTTTTTCAGCCTGGAAAGCGGAAAGCTGATCGATGGCGGCGATCAAGGTAATGATGCGCGCTGGATCAACCACGCATGCGAGCCCAATTGCGAAGCGCAGGAAGAGAAAGGGCGGGTCTACATTCACGCACTGCGCGATATCTCGCGTGGCGAGGAGCTGTTTTATGATTACGGGCTGGTGATTGAAGAAAAAATGAGCAAGGCGCTCAAAGCCGCTTACGCATGCCGCTGCGGCTCAGCCAGCTGTCGCGGAACCATGCTGGCTGCTGTAGAAAAATCGCCTGGGAAGAAAGTCGCGAAAAAGAAAAGCTTAACGCGAGTGCGTTCAGCAACTACGTAAAAATCTACCAGCGACCAACATCCTCCCGCGCCAGATCCAGGAATTCGGTTCGCATGGCGAGATTGGGCTGCAATTCTCCCAGCATTGCCGAGGTCACGGTTTCCTCACCCGCTGTACGTATGCCCCGACTTTCCATACACAGATGCCGGCAGCGCACGACGACACCCACGGCCTTGGGTTCCAGCGTTTCCATTAGGGCATTGGCAATCTGTATGGTCATGCGTTCCTGCACCTGCAGGCGGCGTGAAAAGCATTCGACCAGACGCGTCAGCTTGGACAGACCGACGATTTTCCCATTGGGCATATAGCCCACGGTCGCCTTGCCAAAAAACGGGGCGAGATGATGCTCGCAATGGCTGTAAACGGGAATGTTACGGACGACGATGAGCTCGTTGTATTCCTCAGCTCCATCTTCGAAGGTCTTGAGCACATTAGCCGGGTCTTGGTGATAACCGGATGTCCAGGCCATCCAGGCCTTGGCCACGCGCGCCGGGGTTTCCCGCAGCCCCGGCCGATCCGGATCTTCTCCTATGCTCGTGAGAAAGCGGCGCCAGTCATGTTCGGTGAAATGTTCGGACATCAAAATCTTTCAAAAAATAACGGGATGAGCGGCGCGACCGGCAAGCTTGGGCTTGCCTGCAATGCCGCGCGTCGATGGCCGTGCCATCGTACCCGAATTTGAAAATTATTTTTGGCGGCCGTTTGAGGCCGCGGTAAGGTGCACCATGAGTTATCCTTTGCATGCCGTTTTATCCTTGGGGACGGATCGGGCATAAAATTTGGAATATCGGTGGCTGAAAAAATAGGCTCAAGCGCTTAGGTGGCCATAGCCTGGCGTTGTTTGTCTGGGCTGGCTCGCCTTAGCGGCTTGGCTTGCGCGGTCTCTCCCTGAATCCGGCATTTATCTGAATTTACTGAATAGAGGCGCATATCCATGCAATTCAAAAAAAATCTTTCTTCACTTTCCGCGTCGACGTTGGCACTTGCAGTGCTCTGCATACCCGCTGCCTTGCTGGCAGCACCTTTTGCCTACGTCCCTAACGAGAAATCGGGAACGTTGTCGGTCATCGATACAGAGACCGATACGGTAGTCAGCGAAATCAAGGCAGGCGACAAGCCCCGCGGCCTGGCCGTGTCCATTGATGGCAAGATCCTGTATGTCAGTGATCAGCCAAATAATGTGCTGGTCAAAATCAATCTCGAAGATCGCTCGATATCTGGCACCGTTGATTTGGGCGAATCACCGGAAGGCGTATCGATCTCTCCTGACGGCAAATGGGTAGCAGCCGCCTCAGAGATCAGCAACTCGGTGAATTTCATTTCGACAGCTACAGGTCGCAAAATGTTTGCCGTGAAAACCAAGGGGAAAAATCCTGAGCATGCTGTATTCAGTCCCGACAGTAAACTGATGTTCGTGTCGGCGGAGGAAGCCGATAGCGTTGATGTGATTGATGTGCGCAAGCGCAAGCAGATCGGCTCGGTGAAAGTGGGCAATCGTCCGCGTGGTATTGCCTTTCGTCCGGATGGCAAGGTGGCCTATGTAGCCTCGGAGATTGCCAGCACCGTATATGCAATCGATGTGGCCACTCGCAAGGTCATCAAGGAAATCAAGACGGGCAACTTCTGTAACGGCGTCACCATGGCGCCCGATGGCAAGCGGGTTTACATCTCCAACGGCAAAGACGCCACTGTGTCGGCTATCGACACTGCAGACAACTCTATCCTTGCGACCATCCCAGTGGGTAAACGCCCATGGAATATGGCCATCACGCCCGATGGGAAAAAGCTCTACGTCGCCAATGGTCGCTCAAACTCGGTGACGGTGATTGATACAGAGCAGCTGACCGCATCGGGCGAGGTGAAAGTGGGCGAAATGCCCTGGGGCGTCGTGATCCACTGAACGAAGCTGCCGATCAGATCAAACCGCCTGCACACAAGTTATGCGTGCAGGCGATTTTTTGTCAAAATTGCGAGAGCTTTGAGACATTGTTGATACTTAAAGCACAAGTTTCGCATGCCAAGCTCATTGGTGAAAAAAATTCACTTGTGGCCTGATCAGCGCAAACTCTATATTCCAAAGCCCCACTAGGAAGCAGTGCGAATCTTTCAAACTTTTGTTGTTAAAACATAAATGAAAGTTTTGCTTGGGTCACGTGGTTTATCACTCAGTCAACAAAAAACCAATCGGAGATTAAACTTGGCTACATCCAATGTATTTGTAAAGAGCGTTCTGGCATCGGCGATGCTCGTTGCGTTCTCCGCATCCAGCTTTGCGAAAGACGAGAATCTGGAAAAGATCTCGGCAATGAAAAACACCGACACAGCAATCGACATTCCTACCGTTCCACAGACCGGCAAGAATGTTGACCAGCTCAAGGCCAACCTGAAAAAGATCAAGCTGCCAGAAGGCTTCAAGATCGAACTGTACGCTGTCGTTCCTGATGCGCGTTACATGGCGGTTGCTCCTTCGACCAACATGCTGTTTGTCGGCACACGCAAGACCACGGTTTGGGCTGTTACAGACCGTAACGGCGACATGACCGCTGATGAAGTCAAGCCATTCGCTCCTTCGATCAAGTTCAAGAACCCGAACGGCGTTTGCTGGACCAAAGACGGCTTCCTGATCGTCGTTGAGTCGAACCGCGTTCTGAACTTCCCAGCTGCCGAGTACTTCTACGAAGGTCCGGACGTTGCAGTGATCACCGCTGTTAAAGAAGGCGGCCTGATTCCTGTTGAAGAGCAGTCATACAACCACACTGGCCGCGTATGCCGCGTTGCTGATGACGGCAAACTGTACGTGACCCTGGGTCAGCCATACAACGTTCAGCCAAAAGACAAGATCGACCTGTACGACAAAGTCGGTATTGGTGGCGTTATCCGTCTGAACCCGTTCGATGGCTCCGGCAGAGAAGTGTATGCAATGGGCATGCGTAACCCAGCTGGTATCGACATCAACCCGAAAGACAAGACAATCTGGACCACTGACAACCAGGTGGATGGTCTGGGTGACGATGTTCCTCCGGGCGAACTGAACCGTATCACCAAGGCTGGCCAGCACTTCGGCTTCCCTTACTGGAACGGCAAGTACAAAGTTGCAGGCTCGCCTGCAGCGCCTGAGCTGAAAGACATGGTTGAGCCAGCCAATGCTGTGTTCCCACAAGTTGAGTTCCCTGCACACCAGGCTCAGCTGGGCATGTCCTTCTACACTGGCAAGGCTTTCCCGAAGAAGTATCAGGGCGGCGTTTTCGTGGCATCGCACGGTTCATGGAACCGTACCGAGCCTAGCGGCTACCTGATCAACTTCGTTCCTCTGAAAGAAGACGGTACTGCAGGCAAGGCGGAAATCTTCGCTGAAGGCTTCCTGGACAAAGACACCAAGCGCGCTATCGGCCGCCCAGTGGACGTTGCCAACATGCCTGACGGTTCTATCCTCGTGTCCGACGACTACGCTGGTGCGATCTATCGCATCACCTACACGGCGAACTAAGAGGTACCTGAACGCGACCAGGCCACAAGCCTGGTCGCTGTAATGCAAATCGCCTGTCCCGTGCTAACGTGGCAGGCGATTTTGTTTTAAGCAGGCGCTGATCCATCTCTGTTTTACCGCGAGCCAGCGCAGCTGTGCGACGCGGGGACCAGCAAAATCAAGGGCCTGGTGCCTTTTTTTGCCGCAATGATTTGCAGTTTTATTCAAGCGCCGACCTGGTTTAACGTATCACCTTCATCACTTAACTCATTCAGATTCAAATCATGAAATCAGCCGCACTACTTACCACGCTTCTGACTTTGGCCTGCGTTTCCCTGCCCGCATCCGCTGACATGAAAGCTGGCGAAAAAGCCGCTCAAAGCTGCCTTATGTGTCATGGCGAAAATGGCCTCTCGAGAATGCCCGGCACGCCATCGCTGGCGGGTCAGTCGGACATTTATCTTGCAAGCCAACTGAGACAATTCCGCGACGGCAAACGTCACAATGAGGTGATGAACGTGATCGCCAAGCCGCTGTCCGACGAAGATATTGACAATATTTCAGCGTGGTTCGCGCAATTTGAAATCGAGTTGAAAAAGAAGTAATTCATCCCGGCACGTACTAAAAAAAATCGCCCGCACATGCGGGCGATTTTATTTTTAACGACAACATGACAGCTTGTCGTCAGGTCTTGTGCCTGAGGCGCCGGACTGTGCCGGCTCTTTTTCCCCTCATGCTGGACGTCTTATAAAACATCCTTGTGCATTGCCTTCAGAATCGCTTCGATTGCAGGATGTTTAATTTTCCTCTCATTGGAGATCGCATAAATCTGCTCCGTCACTTCAGACATGGGACCGACAGGTACTGCACCAAACTGTTTGAGCACATCATCAGCCAGCACAGACGGGGCCGGGAACAGGCCTCGACCCGCACGCCCGAACGTATGTAACAAGGCATTGTCATCGAACTCGCCGATCAGATCCGGATGTAGGTCATGATTTTCAAGCCAGTAATCGATACGTGCGCGAATCGCATTGTTGCGTGTCGGCAGAAGCAGGGGAGCACCGCTCAGACTGCCGGGAAATCCAGGCATGTATTTCTCTGCAAGTGCTGGTATCCCAAACAAACTGGTCTCGGTCTCCACGAGCAAGTGGCTGAACACGCGCAGAGACGAACCCGGAGGTACCGGCCTGTCCGTCAGCATCACATCCAGTTTGTGTACCGCCAACTTGCCGAGCAGCGACTCGAACTGCTCTTCATAACAAACCAATCTGACTCGTTGAGGCAATGTAAGCGTTGCCTCAAGCAGCCGGGAAGCAATCAACTTGGGCAGGGAATCGGAAATGCCTACGGTCAGGCGCATCACAGGATCGACATCACTGGTACTCAGCGCGTCTTGAAGTTGTTCACCCAAGAGAAAAATCTGATCGGCATAACGCAATGCCAGATCTCCGGCCTCGGTCAGGACAAGGCGTCGCCCCTGGGGTTTGAACAAAGATTTGCCTATGGATTTCTCCAAGTGGGAGAGCTGAGCACTCACGGTTTGGACGGCCAGGCCAAGACGCTCGGCGGCACGGGTGATGCTGCCCTCTTTGGCTACAACCCAAAAATAATGCAGATGGCGAAAATTCAGGCTCACGGAGTGGACCTTTCCAGTTTTACGAACTCATCATTCGATTATCTCTGGTTTTTTGAGCGCCTGCAGATGCCTGCCCGGAAAAGCCCGCTGGTAAACTTCATCGCTTCAATGTGACGACCTCTTTTTCGGAGAACCTCCTATGCTTGAGTTGCTGTCCGACCCACAAATCTGGCTGGCTTTTTTAACGCTGACGGCACTCGAGCTGGTTCTGGGTATCGACAACATCATCTTCATCTCGATCCTGGTTGACAAACTGCCGCCGCATCAGCGCGAGGCAGCGCGAAAAATCGGTCTGTTCGGGGCCATGTTCATGCGTATTGGCTTGCTGATGATTCTGGCTTGGATCGTCGGATTGAAGGCTACGCTGTTTACGGTGTTCGGGCAGCCCTTTTCTGGTCGTGACATCGTGTTACTGCTCGGTGGACTGTTCCTGATCTGGAAAAGCGTAGGCGAGATTCATGAATCTATGGAGGGTGCGCATGAGACACAGCGAAACATTGTCCATGCCTCATTCGTTTCCATCATCGTGCAGATCATGCTGATTGACATCGTGTTCTCGCTCGATTCCATCATTACGGCGGTCGGGATGGTCGATCAAGTGGCCGTGATGGTCGCTGCGGTCGTTACTTCCGTTGGACTGATGATGGTGTTCGCGAGGCCGATTGGACAGTTTGTGTCCACCCATCCAACCATCAAGATGCTCGCGCTGTCCTTCCTGGTTGCAATTGGCGTGGTGCTGATCGCCGAAAGCTTCGGCACGCATGTCCCTAAAGGCTACATCTACAGCGCGATGCTGTTCTCGGTCACTGTTGAAATGCTGAATTTGCGAATGCGCAAGCGATCATCCCGGCCCGTAGATATCATCGCATCGATTGCGACGCCGGACGAGTCCAACAAAAAATGAAACTGCTCGGCAGTTTTGTGTTGCTCAGACCTGGCCCAGTGCGACTAGCTCGGTCTTCAGATAGGCATAAAAAACCGGAGCAGCAATGACCCCCGGTATGCCAAACATCGACTCCATGATCAGCATTGCGATGAGTAGTTCCCAAGCCCTTGCATTGATCTGGGTACCGATAATTTTGGCGTTCAGGAAGTATTCGAGCTTGTGTATCGTGACAAGAAACAGTAGCGCAAAAGCGGCTGTCGACAGCGAGTGAGACAAGCTGATCACCACAATGACTGTATTTGAAATCAGATTGCCAATCACCGGTAACAGTCCCGCGATGAAGGTGATCAGTATCATGGTTTTTACGAAGGGCAAATCAATCCCCGCCATAGGCAAGACAAGCGCGAGAAAAATACCGGTGAAAATCGCATTGATGCCTGCAATTCTGACCTGAGCAAAAACGATCTGCTTGAAGGCCAGATGCAAGCGCACGATGCGTTGATGTAATGCCGCCGACAAGGGTTTGTAGTGATGGATATGCGTGGTGTCATACAAGGCGGCCATCGCGCCTATGACCATACCGACCAGAAGATGGACAATTAAACGGCCCATCTGCTTTCCAAGGTCTGTCGCTTGGGACGCATGGTTGCGGATCCAGTGCGCAAAAGATTGTTGCAAGGCCTCGGCGCTTTGGGGCAGGTAGGCGGCCAGCCAGTCGGGAATCTGAGAGCGCGACTGATCAATCAGATCTGCCATTTTTTTTAACAAGACCTGCAAGCTTCCTGCGTCTGACAGGAAAAAACTCACTGCCCCCCAGACCATCACGGTGAGCAGCAAGACAATGGCGGAACCGAGCACCGCAACTGCGACCAGGCGCGAACGTTGGGTGTCCAATGTGGCGCTCAAGCGCGGGGCGAGCAAGTGTACAAGCGCAAAAACCAGTAAGCCCGAATACAGTGCAGCGAGTAATCCGCCCTGCAGCACGAGAAGCAAACCGGCTGCGGCTAGCATGTAAGAAGCCAATTCAGGTAATGAGGCGCGGGTCTGGGTCGTCATGCGCTTGTTCGCCACAAAAAGGAAGAGAAAATCAGACAGCCATGTACAAAAAGCCGTTCGCAGTCACCCGCGAACGGCTTTTGCTGCCAAACATACGATGTACTTCTCGCTGGCAATGACGCCAGCATTTTTTATCAGACTTGCTGTATACCTGCCAGCAGCCACCCGCCGTTACCGCTCACCGGCTTGGAGAGCACCCAGATCTCATTGAAGGCTTCGGCAGAAGCGTGCTCGTCTTCTTTCACCATGCCATTGAAACGCACACTGGCGAGATGTTCGTCGGCGACCGTTTCCACACCCATCAACTCCGCGTCAAGGCTAACGACATCGGTATGATTCGCTGACGCGCCGCGCTCGGTAAGTTGCATTTTCAGTTCCGCAAACATTTCTGGCGTCGTGAACTCCCGAATATCTTGCGCATCAGCTTTATCCCAGGCGGCCTGCATACGCAAAAAATTCGTTTTCGCGTGCCGCAGGAAACCCGCCGTATCAAAATCGGCCGGAATCGCCGGCGCGGATCCAGATTGCCAATTTACAGGCTGAGGTGCCGAGCCGAGATTGGAACCAACTTCAGGAATACTGCTCCTTTCCATAGGCCCGGCAAAGGCGGGGGTCGGTTGCTGACTTGCGCTTTTCTTCGAGAGCAGACGGAAGAGCACCATTGCCGCAAAGGCGAGCAAACCGATCATTAGTATCGTGCCGATCATGCTGGCAAATTCACCACCAAGACCAAAGTGCGAGAGCAGAGCACCCAATCCGAGTCCCAACAAGGCGCCACCAAGGATACCGCGCCAAGGGCTGGCAGGTGCAGCAGCAGGTGGTGTCGGGCGCGCAGCAGCAGCCGACTGACCCGGACCTTGTGCCGGCGCCTGACGGCTGTAGCTCGGTGACGACTTGCCAAACGACCCGCCACCGCCGAGACGCTTCGCTTCGGCGCTGGAGACTACGACTGTGACGCCCATGATTGCCACCATCAGCGCCATCCAAAACTTTTTCATATGTCCTCCTGAAAGCTTTACGAGCAGAAAGCGTCTGCTCCAAACGTTATTGCAGACCGCATTGTAAGGAAAGATGTCGACGTATCAAACCCAGGTAGGGGAGAGAGAAACTTCGGGAAAACCGAAGTCAAGGGCCCCATCATCTGGGGATAAATCGAACCGATTCTTGTTACTTGACTCTCTTTACCCGCCACAGCGAGCCCCCACAAAAAATTCCTATTGATTTTCGATCAAGGATAGTCACCCACTATGAAATCAATAAAAACTATCAAATTCAAATATCAATAGTCGAGGGCTATTATTCGTTCCCTGCCGTTCAACAACCCAAGGAGAAACACGATGTCACTCATCAACACCAGTATTCAGCCGTTCAACACCACCGCTTATCACGATGGCAAGTTTGTCCCTGTCAGCGACGCCAACCTAATGGGACAGTGGTCGGTCGTATTTTTCTACCCGGCCGACTTTACCTTCGTTTGTCCGACAGAACTCGGCGACTTGGCAGATCACTATGACACGTTTAAAGCATTGGGAGTGGAAATCTATGCAGTCTCAACAGACACGCATTTTGCCCACAAAGCCTGGCATGACTCGTCAGACACTATCAGCAAGATTCGCTACCCCATGCTCGGCGACCCGACGGGTGCCATCACCCGCAGCTTTGGTGTGATGACCGAGAGCACGGGTCTCGCCCTACGCGGCACTTTCGTCATCAATCCGGAAGGTCAGATCAAGATCTGCGAGATTCACGATGACGGCATCGGTCGTGATGCCAAAGAGCTGCTGCGCAAAGTGCAAGCGGCGCAATATGTAGCAGCACACCCTGGTCAGGTCTGTCCGGCCAAGTGGACACCGGGCGCAGAGACGCTGGCTCCCTCATTGGATCTGGTCGGCAAAATCTGAAGGCAATTTGCAATGAAATACGAGTACCGCTAGGGAAGCGCTGATGAAATAAACCCAGAGGCTTTTGTGGCAAGGTCAATGACACCCAGCCCTGGATCTTGCTGGTCCCCGCGTCGAAGAGCGCCGCCGGCTCGCCATAAAACGTGGATTTATTCAGCGCCTCCCTAAATCGGTACTCGATCAACCCTTACTGAATTCGAGGCCATCATGCTGGACGCAGCAATCAAAAGTCAATTGGAAGCCTATCTCGCCAAAATCACGCAGCCTATTGAGATCCGTGCTTCACTTGACCACAGCGAGAAGTCGCAAGAGATGCGCGAGATGCTGCAAGAAATTGCTTCTCTGTCGACGCGCATCACCTACACCGAAAACAATGATGATCAGCGCAAGCCCTCCTTTGCTCTGAGCCGGCAGGGTGAGGACACGGGCATACGGTTCGCGGGCATGCCAATGGGTCATGAGTTTACATCGCTGGTACTCGCGTTGCTGCAGGTAGGTGGCCATCCTTTAAAGGCAAGTACCGAGATCATTAAGCAGATAGGACAGCTTGAGGGCGAGTATGAGTTCGTAACCTATATCTCGCTGTCTTGTCAGAATTGTCCGGATGTTGTGCAGGCGCTAAATCTGATGTCTGTCATCAATCCGAAAATTCGCCATACCACGATTGATGGTGCACTTTTTCAGCAGGAAGTGCAGACGCGTCAGATCATGGCCGTGCCCACCGTTTTCCTCAACGGTCAGAATTTTGGTCAGGGACGTATGGCGCTTGAAGAAATCCTTGTGAAGTTGGATACCCGTATGCTTGAACGCGAGACTGAAAAGATCGCGCAAAAGGAAGTTTTCGACGTTCTTGTCGTGGGCGGCGGACCCGCAGGTGCGTCTGCAGCGATCTACTCAGCGCGCAAAGGTATACGCACGGGCGTCGTAGCCGAACGCTTTGGTGGTCAGGTGCTGGACACTCTGGGCATTGAAAACTTCATCTCTGTCAAAGAAACGGAAGGGCCGAAGCTGGTCGCAGCACTCGAACAACACGTCAAGTCCTATGACGTAGACATCATGAATTTGCAGCGTGCTCGTGCTTTGATACCCGGTGAGGTGATTGAAATAAAGCTCGATAGTGGTGCTAATCTCAAGGCAAAATCGGTTGTCATTGCCACTGGCGCGCGCTGGCGTGAGTTGAATGTGCCGGGCGAACGGGAATACCGCAATCGTGGCGTTGCCTACTGCCCTCACTGCGATGGTCCGCTATTCAAGGGGAAACGCGTCGCTGTCGTTGGCGGCGGCAACTCCGGCGTTGAAGCCGCTATCGATCTGGCAGGTATGGCTAGTCATGTGACTCTGGTCGAGTTTGATAGCGCCTTGCGTGCAGATGCAGTATTGCAGCGCAAGTTGCACAGCCTGTCGAACGTAAGCATCATCACCAGCGCTCAAACGACCGAAGTGGTTGGCGATGATAGTCGGGTCAGTGGCATGCGCTACATCGATCGCACGACGGGTACCTCAAAACTGATTGCGCTGGAAGGAATCTTCGTTCAGATTGGTTTGCTGCCGAATACCGAGTGGCTAAAAGACACTCTTGCGCTGTCGGCGCGAGGCGAGATTGAAGTCGACGCACGCGGTCAGACTTCCCTGCCAGGCGTCTTCGCTGCGGGCGATGTGACCACAGTGCCGTACAAACAAATCATCATCGCGATGGGTGAAGGCTCGAAAGCAGCACTAGGCGCATTTGATCACTTGATTCGAACCTCAGTACCATCTGGTTATATCGAAAAGATAGCCGCCTGATTCTGGCTCAAACGTATCAACTCACATCGCTGAAAAAAGCCCCCTGTTTCCGAAAAAGCAGGGGGCTTCAAAATGGGAAACGCCTGCACATGAGCCGGCGTGTTTTTACAATCCTTTACGATGGGAGCGCCGTGACCTCCGTCTTGAACCTGAGGCGCCAGGCATGCAACAGGGGCTCGGTATAACCTGCGGGTTGCTCCAAGCCCTTGAACACAAGATCCGTGGCCGCCTGAAATGCATAGGAGTGTGCAAATTCACTCGACATGGGGCGATAGAACGAATCATCGGCGTTCTGCGCATCGACAACGGTTGCCATGCGCTTGAATGTTTCGCGAACCTGCGCCTCGCTGACCACGCCGTGCAACAGCCAATTGGCGATATGCTGGCTGGAGATACGGAGCGTTGCACGATCTTCCATCAAACCGACGTTGTGGATATCTGGCACCTTGGAGCAACCCACGCCCTGTTCGATCCAGCGCACCACATAACCGAGAATCCCTTGAGCGTTATTGTCCAGCTCCTGCTGGATTTCTTCCGCCGACCAAGTAGGACGCGGAACAACGGGGATCATCAGCAGTTCATCACGCAAACGCTGGATTTCTCCTGCGGTATCGCTTTTTTCGAGTTGCTTCTGAATCTCGGCCACATTGACCTGATGGTAATGCAGTGCGTGCAAGGTCGCCGCAGTAGGCGAAGGTACCCACGCGGTGTTAGCACCGGCCTTGGGGTGAGCGATTTTCTGCTCCAGCATTGCGGCCATCAGATCGGGCATCGCCCACATACCCTTGCCAATCTGACCGCGGCCGCGCATACCGCACGACAAACCGGTGAGCACATTGCTGCGCTCATACGCTGACAACCAGGTCGATGATTTCATGTCGCCCTTGCGCATCATCGGACCAGCGGTCATCGAGGAATGCATTTCATCGCCGGTGCGATCAAGGAAACCGGTATTAATGAAGGCCACGCGCGCAGCAGCTTCATGCAAGCAGGCTTTCAGGTTGGTTGAGGTGCGACGCTCCTCATCCATGATCCCTAGCTTGACCGTGTTTTCTTTCAGGCCCAGCAAAGCCTCCACACGACCGAACAATTCCACCGCAAAGGCGACTTCTTTGGGTCCGTGCATTTTGGGTTTGACGATGTACACAGAACCGGTGCGCGTGTTGCCTATGCTCTGGCTCGCGGGCCGGTTCAGATCATGCAGCGCGATGGTCACTGTCACGACGGCATCCAGAATGCCCTCAGGGATTTCCTTGTTGTCTACAGTGAGAATCGCCGGGTTGGTCATCAGATGACCGACATTACGGACGAAGAGCAGGGAGCGTCCATGCAACTTGACTGGCTGATTATCAGCGCCCGTATACTCACGGTCCGCATTGAGCATACGTGTGAAAAACTTCCCGCCCTTGGATACTGCTTCGGACAAGCTACCTTTCAGAATGCCCAACCAATTTCCGTAAGCTGCCACCTTGTCATCGCCATCCACGACGGTGACCGAATCTTCCAGGTCAAGAATCGTCGACAGTGCGGATTCGATCACGACATCAGTGACACCAGCGGCATCAGCTTTGCCAATTGGCGTGGATCGATCAATGCGAATGTCGATATGCAAGCCATTGTTTTTCAGCAGGACTGACGAAGGCGCCGTAGCCTGGCCCTGGTAACCAATGAACTGCGCTGCATCGTTGAGTTCAGCATGGCTGCCATCCTTCAGTGTGACGACTAACTTGCCCTGGCTCACCGCATAACACGTCGCATCAACGTGCGAGCCCTGGTTCAGTGGTGTGGACTGATCAAGAAAATTGCGAACGAAAGCAACGACTTTTGAGCCCCGCACCGGGTTATAGCTGCCCGCACGCGTTGCGCCGTCAGTTTCAGGAATCACATCGGTGCCATACAGCGCATCGTACAGCGAGCCCCAGCGCGCGTTCGCGGCGTTCAGCGCATATCGTGCATTCAGGATGGGCACAACCAATTGCGGACCGGCGGTGAGCGCAAGTTCTGCATCCACGTTGTCGGTGACGACTTTCACCTCCTTGGGCATAGGCAGGAGATAACCGATCGATTCGAGAAATGTACGATAGGCTGCGACATCGGTGATCGGCCCTGGGTGCGCACGATGCCACTGATCGAGTTCGGTTTGCAGGCGATCACGCTCGGCCAGCAGCGCTGCGTTCTTGGGCGCGAGATCATTCACAATCTGCGCAAAACCTTTCCAGAAGTTGTCGCTGTTAATTCCAGTCCCGGGAAGGACTTCGTTCTCGATGAACTGATGCAAAACGGTTGCCACCTGCAATCCGTGGCATTCAGTGCGTGCTGTCATGGTGATTTACCTGTTTAAAAAAATAGCGTGGTTAAAAATAATTCTGCAATCTGTAAGAAGGGCAAGGCACCCCACAGCGGGCATTGTCTTTTTACATCTCTCTGAAAAGCTTACGTAACATATAGCGCCAAGTCGTTCAAGGTTCGTCCCTGCGCATGCGGTGTTATGCCGAGCTCTTCCAGGGGTGCGTTCGAACGGTTTACCCAGAAGGTGCGGTAACCAAACCAGGCGGCGCCACAGACATCCCAGCAATTGCTGGACACGAACAAAGTATCTTTGGCAGACACGCCCAGCGTGTCGGGGCCGAGTTGGTAGGCTTCGGGGGCTGTTTTGAATTTTTCGACGGTATGAACCGAGAGCACTTGAGTAAATAAATCACTCATGCCGGCCGCCTGCACTGCGGCTTCCAGCATTTCCGGATTGCCGTTGGAAAGAATCGCGAGCTTGAGACCCTTGCCCTTGAGCGACTTCAGCACGGCGAGGTTTTCGGGAAAAGCCTCGAGCCTCGCGTACTGACCCATGATCCGGGTTTGCGCATCAAGTGTCAGTTCCAGCCCGAGCTTGCGGCAAGTGAATACCAGCGCATCCTGAGTCACTTCCCAGAAAGGCTTGTAAGTATTTGAGAGCGTGCGCAGGCGCGTGTACTCGATCTGCTTGTCGCGCCACAATTCAGCGACCGCAGCCCCCTTGCCGGGGAATAGGCGTTCGGCCAGCGCGCCAATGGAATACACATCGAAAAGCGTACCGTAAGCGTCAAAAACAATGGCCTGAACAGACATGGGGAAGTCCCTGAAGGAGTGCCCTCGAAGTATATTCAGTCAGAAAAGCTATAAACCCTCACAAAAGTCGCTTCACTTGTGCTTTTTAGTCACAAGTTAGGGGCCTGAGGCGCTGGCAAACGACCAAACCCGAGCCTGGCTCTCCGGCGCCGGGATTGGTCATGAAAGACCTTTTATACGTCGATATTGCCCGCCGAGAGCGCGTTCAACTCGATGAAAGCCCGACGCGGCTCGACATCGTCGCCCATGAGTGTCGTGAAAATCTGGTCTGCAGCAATCGCGTCTTCGATCTGGACTCTTAACAGACGGCGTACCGTCGGATCCATGGTCGTTTCCCATAGCTGCTCCGGGTTCATCTCGCCCAGGCCCTTGTAGCGCTGCTTGGACACATTACGCTCAGCCTCATCGCGTAGCCAGCCCATCGCTTGATGGAAATCGGCGATGGCAGATTCACGCATCTTCTCGCCACTTCCGCGACGTACCACCGCACCGGGGCCTATCAGCCCCTTGAAGGTTGCCGCCGCCTCAGCCAGTACGCCGTAATCGGGCCCGTGCACAAATTCGGCATCAATCACGCTCACTTTCAGGTTGCCGTGATGACGGCGCGCTATGCGCAACAAATGGCGAGCCGACAGCGCATCCGAACTGACGCTGATCTCAACTGCAGGGTCGTTAACTTCAGCGCTCAAGGCCGCCGCTGACTGCTCAGCAGCCTCGGTGGCATCCAGATTGAGCGTCACGCCTGTCATGATCGCCGACAGTGCAGCATCATCAATCGCACGCGACAAGCGCTTGATGATGGCGTTCGCGGTGTTGTACTTTCGTACCAGCTCGGAAAGCGCATCGCCGGAAATCGGCGTGCCGTTTTCTGTGGGCACCAGCGCTGCATCATTCAGCGCGATCTGCATCATGTAGCCGGCTTCTTCCAGATCATCCTTCAGATAACGCTCGTCCTTGCCATGCTTGACCTTGTACAAGGGCGGCTGGGCAATGTAGACATGACCACGCTCGACGAGCAGCGGCATCTGGCGATAGAGCAGCGTGAGCAGCAAGGTGCGGATGTGGGCACCATCAACGTCCGCATCCGTCATGATGATGATGCGGTGATAGCGCAGTTTGTCGATATTGAATTCATCCGCGCCTATCGACGTGCCCAGAGTCGCAATCAGCGTCGTGATCTGTTCCGAAGACAGCATTTTTTCGAAACGCGCTTTTTCGACATTCAACACCTTGCCGCGCAGCGGAAGAATCGCCTGGAATTTGCGGTCGCGCCCTTGTTTGGCCGACCCGCCCGCAGAGTCACCCTCGACGATATACAACTCGCACAAGGCGGGATCTTTTTCCTGACAGTCGGCGAGCTTGGCCGACAAGCCCAGCCCATCCATCACGCCCTTGCGGCGAGTCAGCTCGCGCGCCTTGCGCGCGGCTTCACGTGCGCGTGCGGCTTCGACGATTTTGCCGCAAATGATCTTCGCATCATTCGGCCGCTCCATCAGGTAGTCAGTCAGGGTCTTGGCGACGACTTCTTCTACCGGACCACGCACTTCGGACGACACCAGCTTGTCCTTGGTTTGTGAACTGAATTTTGGTTCGGGCACTTTGACCGACAACACGCAGGTCAGACCTTCACGCATGTCATCACCGCTGATTTCAACCTTGGCCTTCTTGGCGAAATCATGTTCCTCGATGTATTTGTTGATCACGCGCGTCATCGCAGCGCGCAGACCGGTCAGGTGTGTTCCGCCGTCGCGCTGCGGAATATTGTTGGTGAAGCAGAGGACTTGCTCATTGAAAGCATCGTTCCACTGCATTGAAACATCCACCGAGATCGTCGTATTTTGTTCGGATATACGCTCGCCGGTTGCCTGGAAAATATTCGGATGAAGGACGCTTTTGCTCTTGTTGATGTATTCGACAAAGCCGCGCGTACCGCCCTCAAAAGCAAAGCTCTCTTCCTTGCCGGTACGCTGATCCGTCAGCCGAATGTGTACACCATTGTTGAGGAATGAAAGCTCACGAATACGCTTGGCCAGAATATCGTAGTGAAATTCAATGTGGTTGAAAATTTCTTCGTCAGCCCAGAAATGTACTTCGGTGCCGCGCTTGTCAGTATCGCCGACCACCTTGATCGGTGAAATCTCGACACCATCTTGCACTTCGATTTCACGATGCTGCGGTATACCTCGTTCAAACTCCATGTAATGCTGCTTGCCATCGCGACGCACCGTAAGCTTGAGTTTCTTGGACAAGGCGTTCACGCAAGAGACGCCCACGCCGTGCAGGCCGCCGGACACTTTGTAAGAATTCTGGTCAAACTTGCCGCCGGCATGCAACTCGGTCATCACGATCTCGGCAGCACTGCGCTTGGGCTCGTGCTTGTCATCCCATTTAATGCCAGTAGGAATACCACGGCCGTTGTCTGTGATGGAGATGGAATTATCGGAGTGAATTGTTACGTGGATTTCTGTACAGTGACCTGCCAGCGACTCGTCGATGGAATTGTCGAGCACCTCGAACACCAGATGATGCAGACCGGTGCCATCGGAGGTGTCACCGATATACATGCCCGGGCGCTTGCGGACAGCTTCCAGACCTTCAAGAATCTGAATCGATGACGCGCCATACTGATTGGATTGGCTGGCGTTTTCTGACGGAATGGCTGACATGGCTACCTTAAAAAACAATTGCTATAAAAAACAGTCGATCAACAATGATAGAAAGGGGCCATCATGGCCCCTTCGTATCACGCTGAGTTTTCTTTAAATTCTCATCGGCATGACAACATATTTGAAACTTGCATCGTCAGGCAAGGTAATCAAAGCGGACGAATTGGCATCGCCCAGGGAGATGCTGATCTGATCGCACTTGAGGTTGTTGAGTACGTCGAGCAGATAGGTGACGTTGAATCCTATATCGACGCTGTCTCCGCCGTAGTCGATTTCCAGCTCTTCGGTCGCCTCTTCCTGGTCGGCATTGGTAGAGCTGATTTTCAGGCTGCCTGGCGCGATCACGCAGCGCACGCCTTTGAATTTGTCGGAGGTCATGATCGCGGTTCGCTGCAGCGCACGCAACAACAATTCACGGCCAATCGCAAAGTTGTTTTTATAAGCTTTCGGAATGACGCGTGTGTAATCAGGGAATTTGCCTTCGACCAGCTTGGAAATCAGCTCAATTTCGCCGAAATTGAATTTCACTTGATTGGTCGCGATTTGCAATTTGACCGGATCATCATTTTCTTCAAGCAGACGCTGCAATTCCATGATGGTCTTGCGAGGAATAATCACCTCTTGGCGAGCAAACTCCTGATCCGTCGTGATCTGGCTGAAAGCGAGACGATGACCATCCGTGGCAACCGCAATCACATTCTTGCCATCGACCACCAACAGCAGACCATTGAGGTAATAGCGAATATCCTGCTGCGCCATTGCAAAATGCACCATATTGAAAAGGTGCTTGAGTGTTTTCTGCGGCAAACTCAGTTCTGCAGCATAGTGCTCGGCCTGGGCCACGGTGGGAAATTCTTCCGCCGCCAAAGTTTGCAAGGCAAAACGCGACTTGCCGCACTGGACCGTCATGCGCTTGTTCGTCAGCGAGAGTGTGACCTCTTCGTCCGGCAACGCCCGCAAAATATCCAGCAACTTGCGCGCCGCCACCGTCGTGGCAGCAGACTCTTTGCCTGACCCAATGGCTGCATGCGTGCTGATCTGGACCTCGATATCCGTGGACAGAAGAGAAAGCTCATCGCCTTCCTTGCGTATGAGGATATTGGCCAGAATCGGCAAGGTGTGCCGACGCTCGACAATACCACTCACGATCTGCAGAGGCCGCAGCAGCGCATCTCTGTGTGTTTTTACCAATTGCATGGTGTGGTCCTTTCGCAAAACTTTTTCATCTATAAATTCGCTTCCTGAGGCTACTGGCCTGTTACGCCTTGCGGCTGGCTCAGCCTTTCAGGGTTTGTTCGAGCACATGCAGCTCGTGATTGCATTCCGGGTTTTTGCTACGATCGGCGCTGATCTTGCGTACGGCATGCAAGACCGTGGTGTGATCGCGGCCACCAAACAACTCGCCGATTTCGGGCAGACTTTTTTGCGTCAGCTCTTTGGCGAGATACATGGCAATCTGGCGCGGACGCGCGATATTTGCCGGGCGCTTCTTTGAATACATGTCAGCGACTTTGATATTGAAAAAGTCGGCGACGGTCTTTTGAATATTTTCGACCGAAATCTGTCGGTTCTGAACCGACAGCAAATCCTTCAGCGCATCCTTGACGACATCGATGGTGATTTCTTTGCCATGAAAACGTGAATAGGCAAGTATCTTGCGCAGAGCGCCTTCCAGCTCACGTACGTTCGAGCGCAAATGCTTCGCCACGAAAAAAGCCACGTCGTCCGATAAGGCACCGCCTTCCTGCGACGCTTTTTTCAGCAGAATTGCCACCCGCATTTCCAGTTCAGGGGGCTCGACAGCAACGGTCAGACCCGAATCAAAACGCGAAATCAGGCGATCATCCATGCCGCTGATTTCTTTCGGATAGGTGTCACTGGTGATGATGATCTGTTTTTTCGCTGCGATCAGCGCCTCGAACGCATAAAAGAACTCTTCCTGTGTCCGGCTTTTACCGCCAAAGAATTGAATATCATCGATCAGCAGCAAATCGAGCGAATGGTAATAGCGCTTGAAATCATCAAACCCCTTGCGCTGGTAGGCGGTGACGACATCGCGCACGTACTGCTCTGCGTGAATGTAGCGGATCTTGACGGAAGGGTTGTCGGCCAGAACCTGATTGCCAATCGCATGAATCAGGTGGGTCTTGCCCAGACCAACGCCGCCGTACAGGAATAGCGGGTTGTACGAGCTGCCGGGATTGCTGGCGACCTGAATCGCTGCCGCACGGGCCAGCTGATTGGCTTTACCGGTCACAAAACTGTCAAAGGTCAGCGCCGAATTGATCTTGCTCTGGTCACGTCGGGCACCACCCTCGCTGCCGTGCCCGGCAGGCAGGGCCGCCGCTTCGGATTGCACGGCCGCTGCGGGCGTGGGCTGCGGCGCCATCGGTTTTTTGACGATGTTGTTGCGGGGGTCCAGCACGAACTGCACATCGATTGGCCCCTGCCAGAACTCTGCGGCGATGCTGGTGATGCGATCCGCAAACTGGGTTTTCACCCAATCGAGCTTGAAACGGTTAGGCGCGGCAATCCTCAGGCGGCCCTCTTCAAAATCAAGGGGAGCCAGCGGTTTGATCCAGGCGCTGAACTGCTGAGGCGTCAGTTCCTGCTGCAGCTGCGTAGCACAGGACTGCCAAAATTCTTCCATGCGATTGGTCTGGTATGAAGCGGCGGGTGGAGGCGCACTTCGGGTTCATTGTTGGTTTGATGGCCCAGCACGAAGCTTGCCGCGGTGACGCCTATTTTACTCCCCGCGGGCAAAGTTATCCACAGGCTGGCCCGGATTTTCCGAACATCGCTGACGGATTATCTGCAGCGATGATTGTCAATCGGTTAATGGTTTGGGGCCAGAGGCGGTAATCGCTTCTTTACAGCCGCCCGGTCATCACCAGCCCGAGCTTTTGTCCTGTAAGTAATTGACAAATATACGGAAAATACTGTCTAATTCAGGGTTCTGCGCGCCGCGTGCTGACTCAAGTTAAAGCGGGTGCTGCGACAAGCTTTTACTGGCCGGACAAGTTCCGGATTCCTACCGATTTTTTGCTGATTGAGCGAGACCCAACATGAAACGTACTTACCAACCTTCCGTTGTACGCCGCAAGCGCACTCATGGTTTTCGCGCGCGTATGGCTACCCGTAGCGGTCGCGCGATTCTGAATGCCCGCCGTGCGAAAGGCCGCAAGCGTCTCGCAGTCTAAGGCCGGTTACGCACGCGGTCCTGATAGCGTGTCCGGCAAACGCCCGGAAGATTACGCAAGGATCAGGCGTATTGTAAAAACGGATGAGTTTTCATCCGTTTTTCGTTTGAGACCCGTATTCCGAACTGCACACTTCGTG
>JAIXXZ010000024.1 GCA_027490465.1 Oxalobacteraceae bacterium | reverse complement strand
CATATCGATTTCCATGATGACTCCCTTTGTGGTGCAGTTTCTAGTCGTTAACCGCCACATGGCGTGACGGCTAGCAACTAACAACTGCGTGGTTAAACAAACACTTGATGACTGGTTTTATTTGCTTCTTTTACTGCTTACTAAAAATATTTACTGCTGCAAGCTACTAACGATTCATTCTCTTTCTGTTTCTGTTTCATTTTCAGAATCAACTGATGCGTACAGAACGACACTGGATCCCGGCTTTCGCCGGGATGACGATTTTGAAGGCGATAGCATCTTCAAACATCGCACTAGTTTTATTCCACCAGCTTTTGAAACGTCCTCCCGGCGAAAGCCGGGATCCAGCGTCTTTACTTAACTAACGGCGCATAACGTTCATGCTCCCAAGCTCAAAAATTCCCCATAAACCATTCCTTCATTCTTTCCCATACCGCCTTCGCTGAACCACCGTGACGCGTGACGACCTGGCCGCGCAAATACTGACGCTTGGCTTCCATCAGCAAGCCCAGCACCGTCGCATAGCGTGGGCTGCGCACTACATCACTCAACTGGCCGTGATAATCCGGATCACCAACACGCGCGGGCTTGAGGAAAATGTCTTCAGCCAGCTCACACATGCCCGGCATCAGCGCGCTGCCGCCGGTGATGACGATGCCGGAAGACAACACTTCCTCGAAACCGGATTCACGAACCACCTCATGCACGAGCGCGAACAATTCTTCAACGCGGGGCTCGATCACGGCGGCCAGTGCCTGGCGTGACAAGGCGCGCGGGCCGCGATCGCCCAGGCCGGGCACATCAAAGGTCTCGCCCGGATCTGCCAGCACCTGCTTGGCAACGCCGTAGAGCACCTTGATTTCTTCCGCCTCTGCCGTGGGTGTGCGCAATGCCATCGCAATATCGTTAGTGATCTGGTCGCCTCCAATCGGCAGCACCGTGGTGTGACGGATCGCACCCTCGGTGAAGATCGCCACATCGGTGGTGCCACCACCGATATCGACCAGCACCACACCCAATTCTTTTTCATCCGCGGTCAACACGGCATCGGCTGAGGCACGACCCTGCAAGATCCAGTCCGTCACTTCAAGTCCGCAGCGACGCACGCACTTGATCACATTCTGTACCGCCGACACTGCACCAGTGACGATATGTACCTTCACCTCAAGACGCACGCCGCTCATGCCGATTGGTTCGCGAACACCCTCTTGACTGTCAACGATGAATTCCTGCGGGATGGTATGCAGCAGTTGCTGATCTGTAGGGATATTCACTGCCCTTGCAGTTTCGATCGCTCTTGCTACGTCGGCAGCAGTGACTTCCTTGTCCTTGATCGCGACCATGCCGCGCGAGTTGAAGCTGCGGATGTGACTGCCCGCAATGCCGATCCAGACATTGCTTATCTGACAGTCGGCCATCAACTCGGCTTCTTCCAGCGCGCGCTGTATGGACTCGACGGTAGACTCAATATTGACCACCACACCTTTTTTCAGACCCTTGGATTCGTGCTGACCCAGGCCGATAACTTCATGGCGGCCATCCGGCAACACCTCGGCGACGACTGCCACCACTTTCGATGTGCCGATATCGAGACCTACGATCAGGTTTTTTGCGTCTTTCGTCATAGATTTTCTGGCTTGTTATGTGTTGTCTCGTTCGTATTTACGCACGTGCTTGTTCATTTTGGTACCGCATTGCTCTTTCGTCTTTACGCTTAACGCTGATGATCAGATCCATCATGTCGCACTCTCTGCATCGGTGACCGGCTCTGCCACCGGCAGACTCTGTCCTCGTCGGCGCAAAGCCAGGCCATTGGGATAGCGCAGATCAACGCTGCTTATCTGTCCTGCCATCGCCACTGACAGCCGCGGGTACACCGTGACAAAACGATCAATCCGCGCCTTGAGCAAATCACGCTCGGCTGCACGACCGAGATGCAGCGTAATGCCGTTGCTCAAATGCGCCGTCCATGCATAGCGCTGCGACAGCGACAGCGATCGCGGTGCAAGACGCAGCGGTGCAAGCCAGTGACGCAAATCTGCCAGCCTTGCAGCAACCTCATGCGCGCTATCGTCTGGCCCGTCCAGCTCGGGTAATTTGCCTTCCACTTCCGCTTCTTCAAGATTGGCAGTAAAGACAAAACCATCCGCCGAGATCAACCGTCCATCTTGACCCCAGATGCCGAGCACCTTGTATTCCTCCACCGTCACCACCAGCTTGTTCGGCCACTCTCGCCGCACGGATGCGCGCTGCACCCAGGGTACAGTTTCAAATGCAGAGCGAATGGCGTGCAAATCGGCAGTGAAGAAATTGCCGCGTATGCGAGGCAGCGCTGCACTGCGTACCGTGGCCGCATCGACATAACGCAGCGATGCACCTTTCACTGCACGCACCTGCACCACACGAAAATCAAACATGGGTTGACGTGCGAGCCACTTGTAGCCGCCATACAGCAGGCAGAGCATGAGCACACCGAGCATGGCTCGGGTGATCGTGTTCAATGTCCTGATGTCATTCCACATGTTGCATCGTTCCCTTGGCTTGTCTTTCTACACTTTCCAGTCTGGCGAGGGCTGCAAATCCAGCGCCGCCATACGCAGCAGTTCCACACACAATGCTTCATACGACATACCCGCAGCCGCAGCCGACATGGGCACCAGCGAGTGACTGGTCATGCCAGGCGAAGTATTAATCTCCAGCAGATAAGGCTGGTTATCCTTCGCGTTCACCATCACATCAGCGCGCGCCCAGCCACGACATCCCAGCGTGCGATAACTCTCCAGTACCAGCTGCTGTATTTGCGCTTCCTGCACCGGTGGCAATTCGCTCGGGCACAGGTACTTCGTGTCATCGGAAAAATATTTGTTCTGATAGTCATAGTTCGCATCGGGTGCAACGATGCGCACCACGGGAAGCGCACGCGCGTTTACACCTGTGCCGAGCACTGGACACGTCAGCTCCATGCCACTGATAAAGGCTTCTGCCATCACGGCCTTGTCGAATTTCGCTGCTTGGGCATACGCTTGTGGCAATGCTTCGACTGTGGTGACTTTGGTGAGGCCCAGCGTTGAGCCTTCGTGAGCGGGCTTGACGATCAGAGGCAATCCGAGACGTTTTGCAATCGCATCCCAGTCGCTGTCGGCGGTGAGCATCACAAAATCGGGCGTCGGCAAACCGTTGTGCAGCCAGACGCGCTTGGTCATAGCCTTGTCCATGGCTATCGCCGATGCCAGCACACCCGGCCCGGTATAGGGAATACCGAGCTGCTCAAGCGCACCCTGCAGCGTGCCATCTTCACCATAACGGCCGTGCAGCGCGATAAAGACACGATCGAATTTTTCTGCGGCGAGTTCAGCCAGTGAACGTTGTGCCGGATCGAAGGGATGCGCATCAATCCCCTGCGACTGCAGTGCCTCGAGTACGCCCGCGCCCGACATGAGCGAGATTTCCCGTTCGGCGGAGCGACCGCCAAACAAGACACCCACCTTGCCAAATTCTTTGTTCAGTGATGCAGTCATGCCGACACCTGTGCCGTCAATTGTTGCAGCTGTGCGGGTACATTCGCAATCGAACCTGCGCCCATAGTCATCACGATGTCCCCGTCATTGGCCATCTTAAGTAGTGTTTCTGGCATCTCGGCGATATCTTCAACAAACACCAGCTCGGTCTTGCCCACCACCCGCAGCGCATGCGCCAGCGAGCGGCCATCTGCGGCGGGAATAGGTTGCTCGCCCGCCGGGTAGACATCGGCCAGCACCAGTACGTCCACACTGGAAAGCACTTTGACAAAATCTTCGAACAAATCACGCGTACGGGTATAGCGATGCGGTTGAAACGCCAGCACCAATCGCTGACCGGGAAATGCGCCGCGCGCTGCTGCAATCGTTGCTGCGGTTTCTACCGGGTGATGACCGTAGTCATCGACCAACGAGAAACTGCCACCGGAAGGCAGCGGCAGCTTGCCGTACTTGGTGAAGCGTCGACCGACACCGGTAAATTCCTGCAGCGCTTTTTGTATGTGCGTATCAGCGACATCGAGTTCACGCGCAATCGCAATCGCCGCACAAGCATTTTGAACGTTGTGCATACCTGGCTGATTGAGTCGTACCGATAGCGGCGGATAATCTTTTTGCACGACGGTGAATTCCATATGGCCATTGACGGCGCGTGCATCGATGGCGCGCACATTGGCGTCAGGATGGAAGCCGTAAGTCATCACCATCTTGGAAATGAAGGGCATGATTTCACGTACATTCGCATCATCAATACACAAGATGGCGACACCATAAAACGGCAGCCTCTGCGTGAATTCGATGAAGGCCTGCTTGAGCTTCGCGAAGCTGTGATCGTAGGTCTCCATGTGATCGGCATCGATATTGGTGATGACTTCGATAACAGGAGACAGATTCAGAAAAGACGCATCCGATTCATCTGCTTCGGCGACGATAAAATCGCCTGCGCCAAGCTTGGCGTTTGCGCCCACGCTATTGAGACGGCCACCAATCACAAAGGTGGGATCCAAACCACCTTCAGCCAGAATGCTGGCCACCAGACTGGTGGTCGTGGTCTTGCCATGCGTACCCGCGATGGCAATGCCGCGCTTGAGCCGCATCAACTCAGCGAGCATCACCGCTCGCGGCACGATAGGTACATGACGCGCACGGGCAGCGAGCACTTCAGGATTGCTGGGCTGTACCGCAGTCGATGTAACGATCGCGTCCGCACCCTCCACGTTTTCAGGCGAATGACCAATACGTATGCAAGCCCCAAGATCAGCCAGACGCCGACTCGCTGCATTGCTGCTCAGATCAGAGCCGGACACGGTATAGCCAAGATTAAGCAACACCTCAGCGATGCCGCTCATACCGGACCCGCCTATGCCTACAAAGTGTATGTGTTTGACTTTATGCTTCATGCAAACCACTCCATACGCGCAACCGTATTTGCCGGCGGCCGCGGCTGCGCCGCCCACAAACAAGCGCAGCGTGACCACACTGCTTGGCCAACAAAGTGAATATGCTTAACTTTGTGCTTCATGCAAACCACTCCATACGCGCAACCGTATTTGCCGGCGGCTTCGGCTGCGCCGTCCACGTACAAGCGCAGCATGACCACGCTGCTTGGCCCACAAAATGAATGTGTTTGACTTTATGCTTCATGATTTTCCAAGCGCTTCCAACACTTGCGCAATCGCTTCATTCGCATCACGCCGTCCGTTTGCATACGCGGCTTCGGCCATCTGCAAGCAACGCTCGCGCGTGAGGGTTTGCAGCAGGTCGGCAAGGGTCGCGGGTGTCAATTCAGTTTGCGGAAAGTGAATACCGGCCTTCGCGTTATCTACCCACTGCGCGTTATTGCGCTGATGCGAAGTCGTCGACACCACCAGAGGCACCAGCACACTGGCAACGCCAGCCGCACATAATTCCGTGACAGTGATCGCGCCGGCGCGGCAAATCACCAGATCGGCTGCTGCATAGCGCGTAGCCATGTCATCGATAAAGTCCACCACCTCGGCATCGACACCGGCCTGTGCATAACTGTCCCTGAGCGCAGCGATGTGTGCGCGGCCTGATTGATGCACGATGCGCGGCCGCTGCTCTGTCGGCAGTTTTGCAAGCGCTGCTGGCACGACCTCATTCAAGACTCGCGCACCCAAACTGCCGCCAATGATCAGCACGTTCAGCGGACCCGATCGCGCACGATAACGCTCAGCCGGTGCAGGCAGCTGACTGATTTCGCGACGAACAGGATTGCCGGTAACTTGCGCCCTGCTACCTGCCACCGTCGTATCCGCATCAAAACCAAATAAAATCTTTCGCGCAAATGGCAACAAGGCCTTATTCGACATCAGCAATGCTGCATCCGCATTCATCAGTGCCAAAGGCTTGCCCAACCACGCAGCCATCATCCCGCCCGGCACCGTCACATAACCACCCATACCGAGCACCACATCAGGTGCGCGCGAACGAAGAATCGCTCTGCAGCGCAAAAAACCTGCCGCCAGTTTGAAAACACCGGTCACCGTATGCATCACACCTTTGCCGCGCAAACCACTGAAATCAATCGCATCAAATGCAAGACCATGGCGTGGCACGATCTCCGCCTCCATGCCGCGCTGTGTTCCCAGCCACGAGACCTGCCAGCCGCGCGCCCGCATGGTGTCAGCGATCGCAAGGCCAGGAAAAATATGCCCGCCCGTACCCGCTGCCATGACCATGAGGTGTTTCATGCGCGGCTACCTCGCATGAGAATTCTGTTCTCGTAATCTATCCGAAGCAAAATCGCGATTCCGATGCAATTGGTGACAATGCCCGAACCACCAAAACTCATCAGCGGCAACGTAAGTCCTTTGGTGGGCAGCAGACCGAGATTGACACCCATGTTGATGAAGGCCTGCACACCGATCCAGATGCCGATGCCTTTGGCAACCAGACCTGCAAAGAATTTTTCGGTGGCGATGGCTTGTCTGCCGATATCGAATGCACGACGGACGATGAAGTAAAACAGGAAGGTCACGAGCAAAACGCCAGCCAGTCCGAGTTCCTCGCCAATTACTGCCATCAGGAAATCGGTGTGTGCTTCGGGCAGGTAGTGCAGCTTTTCTACGCTGCCGCCTAAACCAACGCCAAACAATTCACCGCGCCCAAAGGCAATCAGTGAATGCGAAAGTTGATAGGCCTTGCCGAGTACGTTGCCATCAGCCCAGGGATCAAGATAGGCGGTCAGGCGCTCGCGACGCCATGGCGAGAACAGAATGATCAGACTGAATACCGAAGCCAGCACGCCGGCGATGCCACCGAACCAGACGATATTGAATCCACCCAAAAACAAAATACCCATCGCGATGCAAACCACGACGCCTGCCGCACCCAGATCGGGCTGCAGCATCAGCAAACCACCGGCGAGTCCGACCGCCCCCGCCATGGGCAAGAAGCCTTTGGTCAGCTTGTGCATGTACTGCTGCTTGCGCACGGTGAAGTCGGCGGCATAGATGACCATCATCAGCTTGAGTATTTCGGAAGGCTGCAATCGCAATGGACCGATACTGATCCAGCGACGTGCACCGCCAGCATCTTTACTCAGGCCGGGTATCAGCACCACGACCATCAGAAACAGGGAACCCAGAAACAGATAGGGTGCGATTTTCTCCCACTGCTCGACACGAATGCGGAAGGCGAGCAAGCCGGCAATAAGCCCGATCACAATATAGGCAGACTGTCGAAAAAGGAAAAAATGACTCGACGCATCTTTGTATTTTTTGGTTTCACTGAGATTGATCGAGGCGGAGTAAACCATCACCAATCCGATCAACAGCAATAACAGCGTCACCCAAACCAGCGCCTGATCGTACTCGAGCATGCTCGAGCGCTGCCCCAGCTTCAGTTCAGCGTTGTTCTGCTCGCTCTCACCGAAAAAAGGCAGTGTCATCTTCATGCCAGTACCTCACCACGGCTGGCAGCCAGTTCATGGACGGCATCTGCAAATACCTGCGCGCGATGAGCATAGTCTTTGAACATGTCAAAACTTGCGCAGGCAGGGGACAACAAGACGGTATCGCCTTCGCTTGCGATGTCTGCGGCACGTTGCACGGCCTGCTCCAGCGTCCAGCAATCCGTGAGTGTGACGCCGGTATCAGCGAGTGCCGCGCGAATACCAGGTCCGTCACGGCCGATCAGCATCACGGCACGTACATGCTGTTTCACCGCCGCTGACAGCGGCGCGAAATCCTGACCCTTGCCGTCACCGCCTGCGATCAGAATCAGATGCGCACGTTCGCTCTGCCCCAGGCCTTGGATGGCAGCGACGGTCGCGCCAACATTGGTGCCTTTGCTGTCATCGACATAATCCACACCACCGACCGTGGCAATTAACTCAACGCGATGCGGCTCGCCACGATACTGACGCGCTGCATGCAGCAAGGGTGCGAGCGACAAGCCTATGGCGCGGCAGAGCGCGAGCGCTGCCAATACATTGGTGGCATTGTGCTGGCCGCGAATCTTCAGGGCATCCGCAGGCATGAGACGGTTCATGAATAACTCGGTCTCGGCTGCGGCCTTGCCGCGCTTTTTCTTTTCACCTTCTTCAGTGCCTACCGCCAGCATCAGCCATTGCATGCCATGCTCGGTTGACAAACCCAGACTGTCAGCCTCTGCCGGCAGATCGTTACCAAAACTGACGCAATGCGCTTTCGGGCTGGCCATCTTGATGCTGCGTGCATCGTTGCGATTGAGTACACGCACGGTATCAGGGCCGAAGATACGGGCTTTGGCATCGGCATAGGCATTCATGTCGCCATGCCAGTCGAGATGATCCTGCGTGATATTGAGTACCGTCGCCGCATCCGCATTGAGACTGAATGTGGTGAACAGCTGAAAGCTGGACAGCTCCAGCACCCAGCACTGTGGCAATTCATCGTTCGCAATCGCATCGCGCAGCACGTCCAGCGCTGCAGGACTGATATTGCCAGCGACTTTCACGGACAAACCCGCAGCACGGCACAGCTGACCGGTGAGACTGGTTACCGTGGTTTTACCATTGGTGCCCGTGATGGCGATGATCTTGGGCTGATAATCACGCTCGGCCTTCAATGCGGCGAGCGCTTGGGCGAAGAGTTCGATTTCACCCCAGACCGGAATATTTTTTTCCTGCGCTGCGGGCAAGATCGCTGCGAGTTCATTACTCGGCGACAGTCCCGGGCTGACAGCCACCAGATCCACGCCTTCAAGCAAGGCGTCATTAAATTCACCGCTAATGAATTCCACCTGCGGACAAGCGTCTTTGAGTACAGACAAACGTTCAGGGCCGGGACGCGTATCGGCCACGCGAACGCGTGCACCGGCCTGCGCAAGCCAGAGCGCCATCGCCAGACCGGATTCACCGAGTCCGAGTACCAATACCTGTTTGTTCTGATAGTCCATATCGTTTTATCGCAACTTCAGGGTCGATAGTCCGACCAGTACCAGCATCATGGTGATGATCCAGAAACGCACGACGACCTGGGTTTCTTTCCAGCCTTTTTGTTCAAAGTGATGATGCAGAGGTGCCATCAGCAATACGCGCTTGCCGACCCCGGTGCGCATCTTGGTGTATTTGAAGTACGCCACCTGCAGCATCACCGACAAGGTTTCAACGACAAACACGCCACCCATGATGAAGAGCACGATCTCCTGACGCACGATGACGGCAATCGTGCCCAAGGCACCACCGAGCGCCAATGCACCGACGTCACCCATGAAGACCTGCGCGGGGTAAGCGTTAAACCACAAAAACGCCAGACCAGCACCCGCCATCGCACCGCAAAAAATCAGCAGCTCACCCGCACCGGGAATATGCGGAATCAGCAGATATTTCGAATACGTTGCGCTGCCCGTGAGATAAGCAAACAAACCCAGCCCCGTGCCCACCATCACCGTGGGCATAATGGCCAGACCGTCCAGCCCATCGGTGAGATTGACGGCATTGCTGGTGCCAACGATCACAAAATAGGTCAATGCAATAAAGCCCCAGACACCCAGCGGATAGGTAATCGTTTTGAAGAACGGCACAATCAAATCCGTCTTGGGAGGTAATTCCATCGCAAAGCCGGATTGCACCCACTCGGTAAACAAGGCCCAGACTTTGAGGTTGGTAGGTCCTGAGACGGAAAACGCCAGATAGAACGCAGCGAGCAGTCCAATCAGTGATTGCCACAAATACTTCTCGCGCGAGGCCATGCCATTCGGATCTTTGTAAACCACCTTGCGATAGTCATCGACCCAGCCGATCACGCCAAAACCTAGCGTCACGATCAATACAGGCCAGATAAAACGATTGCTCCAGTCTCCCCATAACAAAGTAGAGACTGCAATACCAATCAGGATCAGCGCACCACCCATGGTAGGCGTGCCGGATTTGATCAGATGGGTTTGAGGACCATCGGTACGCACTGCCTGACCTACCTTGAGTGTGGTGAGTATGCGAATGACGGCTGGGCCCGCGATGAGGCCGATCAGCAAAGCAGTCAGCGTTGCAAACACCGCGCGGAAGGTAATGAAGTTGAAGACCCGCAGTGCGCCGATCTGATCCTGAAAATGTTGGGCGAGCCAGAGCAGCATGTCAGTGGCCTCCCGCGTTTTGTCCGGTCAGATGACTGACTACACGTTCCATTTGCATGAAACGCGAGCCCTTGACCAATATGCTGGCACCAGCAGGCACGCCGGTAATGACTGCGGTGAGTTTATCCATGTCGTCAAAATGCACGGCACCTTGACCGAACGCCTGCGTTGCGTGACGCGCCAGTGTGCCGAGAGTAAACAGGCTATCGATGTGATGCGCTTGCGCGTAAGCACCGATCTCTTCGTGAAATGCAATGCCTTCGCTGCCGACTTCACCCATATCACCCAGCACCAGCGTGCGGGGTGCGGGTGCTGCGGCCAGCACATCAATCGCGGCGCGCACTGAGTCGGGATTGGCGTTGTAGGTGTCATCAATGATCAAGGCGCCATTGGCTGCTGTCTTGCGCTGCAATCTGCCGGCCACCGGTGCGAAGTTCTCGAGACCACGCGCGATGCTGTCGGCATCAATACCGACCGACATCGCCGCTGCGCAAGCGGCGAGCGCATTGCGTACGTTATGCACACCGGCGGCGGACAGCTGAACTTTGAATTGCGTATCCGGTGTGCTGATGGTCATCAGGCTGCCAAAATCTTCCGCCTGCCATTGCGCGCTGATATCGCATGACGCATCCAGACCGAAGCTGCAGACCTTGCGCTTGCCGGCATAGCGCTGCCAGAGCGGTGTGTATTCTTCATCACCAGGGTAAATAGCAGTACCTGCGTCGCCGAGTCCGCGAATGACGGCACCATTTTCTTCAGCAACGGCAGCGACGCTGGCCATGAATTCCTGATGCTCGCGCTGTGCGTTGTTCACCAGACCCACGCTGGGTTCGGCAATTTCGCTCAGACGCGCGATTTCACCCGGATGATTCATGCCCATTTCAATCACGGCAGCGCGGTGATGGGCTTCCAATCGAAACAAGGTGAGCGGTACGCCGATATCATTGTTCAGGTTGCCACGGGTCGAAAGGTAATTGTTTTCTCCATACGCTGCTGCAAAAATCGACGCGATCATTTCCTTGACCGTGGTCTTGCCGTTGCTGCCAGCAACACCGACCACGGGTATTACAAAACGCCTACGCCACACCTGCGCGATCTGTCCGAGGGCATGACGGGTATCGGGCACGATCAGTGCGGGCAGCGAAAAATCATGGGGCACATGCTCTGCCACGACTGCTGCAGCACCATGCGTGGCGACTTGCGACAGAAAATCATGCGCATCGAAACGTTCGCCGCGCAATGCGACGAACAGATTGCCGGCAGCGACGGTCTGGCTATTGGTCGAGACGCCTGAAAATTGTGCGGGTGCGGTCATGCGCGCACCAGCAATTGAAGGCAAGAGATCAGCAAGACTCGCCTGCATCAGTGGCCTCCGTTGCGTGTAGCACGCGTGGCCAGCGCCAGCGCAGCATGATCGGCATCACGGAATGCAAGGCGACGGCCTTTGACTTCCTGATAATCTTCGTGACCTTTACCTGCCACCAGCACGACATCATTTTTCCCGGCATGGCGAATCGCATGCAGGATCGCACTCGCACGATCTTCGATCACCTGCAGCTTCGTGCCAGCAGCTTCAGCACCGGCAACGATCTGCGCAATGATGTCGGCTGGATCTTCGCTGCGCGGATTGTCACTGGTGACGATCATATGATCAGCCAGCAAGGCTGCTGCGCCCATGGGGGTGCGCTTGCCTGCGTCGCGATCGCCACCACAGCCAAACACGCACCACAATTCTCCGTGCCGCATCTGCGCAACGGGACGCAGTGTCTGCAATGCCTTCTCGAGTGCATCCGGTGTGTGTGCGTAATCAATCACTGCCAATGGCGCATCAACACCGCCCAGCTGCTGCATGCGCCCGGGTACCGCTCCCAAGGACTCGAGTGCCGACACCACGGACTGCCATGACATACCTTGACTGAACATCACGCCGGCAATCGCGAGTACGTTGCTGACATTGAATAGACCAATCAGCTGCGTTCGGACCAAGCCCTGCCCCGAGGGCGAATGCAACATGAACGTCGTGCCGTGCTGACTCACGCGTATATCCGTAGCGCTCAGCAGACTGATGTCCTGTGGGGTCTTCGGTAGTTGGTCGGGCTCGGTACTGTAGCCAATGACGCCAAGATCAGGTTTATGTTTGCGAACATGCGACAGCAGACGCTGACCCATTGCATCATCCAGATTGATCACCGCGTGCTTGAGACTGGGCCAGTCGAACAACTGTCTTTTTGCGGCCTCGTAGGCCTCCATGGTGCCGTGAAAATCCAGATGATCGCGGCTGAAGTTCGTCAGCACGGCTACGTCGACATGCAACTCATGCATGCGTCGCTGAACCAAACCAATGGACGATGCTTCGATGGCCAGCGCAACTGCACCCTGCTTTTTCTGTTCCGCCAATTCACGATGCAATTGCACAGCGTCGGGCGTGGTGAAGCCAGTGGCATTGAAAATCCCGCTCGCGCCATTGCGCCACTGACCTATACCCAGCGTGCCGACGACTGCAGTGGTCATGCGCTGCAGAGAGAGCGCCTGGCCAAGCCACTGTGTGCAGGATGTTTTGCCATTGGTACCGGTGACGGCGATGCACAACATGTCTCGATCGGGTTGGGCATACCATTCATGCGCTATGCGACCAGCCGTCCTCGCCAGATCATGCACGGGCAAATGCGGCAGCATGACGCTGTCATCCCATTGAAAATCACCGGCATCCTCGAAAAGGATGGCGCGCGCACCGGCTTCGACAGCCTGCGCAATATAGTCGCGGCCATCACCCGATTCGCCGGGGAAGGCAAGAAACACGTCCCCGGCTCGCACTCGGCGGGAATCCGTGGTGAGCTGAGCGCCGGGTACGGTCTCAAGCATCCACTGATGGATGTCGGCTGTCGTGATCATGGCGGCAGCCATCACATGTTCTCCACCACCGGTGTCGCCGGCATGATGACATTGGCCACCGAGGTATCGGGCGCGACGTTGAGTGAGCGCAGCGTGCTGGATGCGACGTTGGCAAATACAGGGGCGGCAACATGGCCACCGGTATGCTTGCCAGCGGTAGGCTCATCAACCATCACGGCAATGATGATGCGTGGATTGGATGCCGGTGCAAGACCAACGAAAGAAGCCACGTATTTGTTCACATAGCGACCCGCTTCGACCTTGTGCGCGGTACCGGTCTTGCCAGCAATGCGGTAGCCGCGCACTTGCGCGTACGGTGCTGTACCGCCAGGCCCAACGACACGCTCCATCATCTCGCGCATTTGTATTGCCGTCTTTTCAGCAATGACGCGCTGTGGCTGAGGTGGTTGCGTGACCTTTTGGAACGACAATGGAATGATCTCGCCGTTGCGCGCAAAAATCATGTACGAGCGAGCAACCTGAATCAGCGAGACCGCGATGCTATGACCGAAACTCATGGTCGCTTGATCGACCTGCTGCCAGTTCTTGTAGGGTTTCAGGCGACCGGCGACAGCGCCGGGAAAGAAGGTACGCGGCGGCGCCTGGCCATAGCCCACTGCAGTGAACATATCCCACATCTGCCGCGCTTCCAGTTTCTGCGCTACGCGTATGGTGCCGACATTCGAGGATTGTTGAATGATTTGTGCCACTGACATGCTGGATGCGTGACCGTGCGAATCGCCAATCGACTTCGAGCCGAAGGTTAATTTGTTGGGCGTATCCAAAATGGTTTCAGGCTTGACCAGCCCTCGATCCATAGCCAGCGCAATCGTGAATGGTTTGAGTGTGGAACCTGGCTCGTAAGTGTCTGTAAACACGCGATTGCGAACATGATTGACGTTACGTCCCTCACGCACATTCGGATTGAAGGTTGGCATGTTTGCCAGCGCCAGAACTTCGCCGGTCTGCACATCGAGCACCACAATCGCACCGGCCTTGGCCTTGTGTTCCTCGACAGCTTTTTTCAGATGCGTGAATGCGATGTACTGAATCTTGCTGTCAATCGACAGCGTGAGGTCGCGACCGTCCTGCGGCTCGCGTATGTAGGCGATATCTTCAATCACGCGGCCTTTGCCATCACGAATCACGCGGCGGCTGCCCGTTTTCCCACCGAGTTCATCCTGGTGGGAGTACTCGATACCTTCGATGCCAGCATCATCGACGTTGGTAAAACCCAGAATATGCGATGCAATCGGGCCAGACGGGTAGTGACGCTTGTACTCCTTGCGCGCATAAATGCCAGGAATGCCAAGAGCGAGTACCTGATCTGCCACCTCGGGCTCCACCTGCCGCTTGATAGGCACGAAATTACCGCTGGCATCGAGTTTTTTCTGCAGGTCGGGCACACTGACTTCCAGCAGTTGCGCGAGCTTTTTCAGCTTCTCGGGTGTTACTTCGACTGCATCGGGAATGATCCAGATGCCTTTGGCAGGCAGCGAGGTCGCCATGACTTCGCCATTGCGATCGAAAATTTTGCCGCGTACTGCTGGCAGCTCCAGCGTGCGCGCGTAGCGCATTCTTCCCTTTTCTTGCAGGAAGTCCGTCGTCATTGCCTGCAGCCAGAATGCACGCAAACCAAGGCCGACAAAAGCAATGAACATCAGGAACAATACAAACCGCGAACGCCACGCAGGCAGCTGCACGGCCAGAATGGGGCTCGGCGAGAAGGGAACACCTCGTGCGGCGGCCTTGCGGCTGGGTGCGCGCATCAGCGATCTCCCACCGTGATGTAACGCGTGCGATCCGTCGTGGGCACCGTCATACCCATGGACTTCGCCATCGCATCAATGCGAGCGTGCTTGGCGAGATTGGATTGCTCGAGCTGGAGCTGCGACCACTCTGTTTCAAGCTGCTGCTGACGCAACTGCGCTTGCTCGAGCGCGATAAACAGTCTGCGCGCCTGATGCTGGGAATTGACGAGCAGGAGCGAGCACAGCACCAGCAGCGCGAGCATGGGAATGAGTGAACGCTGATTCATGCCGCCACCTCAGGCAGGCGCATTGCGCTGCGCATGACGGCCGAGCGCGCACGCGGGTTGGCAGCGATTTCAGCGTCAGAGGGCTTAATGCGGGCGAGCAGCTTCATCGCCGGCTTGGGAAGATCGACAGCACGAATCGGCAGCCGACGGTCAGGCTGCGGCACGCTGGCTTTGGAAGCCAGGAACCGCTTGACGATGCGATCTTCAAGCGAATGAAAACTGATCACCACCAATCTCCCGTACGGCGCGAGTAAGCCGTATGCCTGTGTCAAACCTGCTTCAAGTTCTTCAAGTTCTTTAT
>JAIXXZ010000083.1 GCA_027490465.1 Oxalobacteraceae bacterium | reverse complement strand
CTCGCCTTCTTTAGGCCCACGTGGCGGAATTGGTAGACGCGCATGGTTCAGGTCCATGTGCCGCAAGGTGTGGGGGTTCGAGTCCCTCCGTGGGCACCAGATACAAAAGGGAGTTTGCGCAAGCAAGCTCCCTTTTTTCTTTCCGCCCACGAGCAAAGCACCTGCGTGCTTTGCGCGAGGGACTCGAAAGGACGCGCTTGCCAGCGCGGCCGGGGTCGCGGTACGTGACCGAGTCCCCGTGGGCACCAGATACAAAAGGGAGTTTGCGCAAGCAAGCTCCCTTTTTTCTTTCCGCCCACGAGCAAAGCACCTGCGTGCTTTGCGCGAGGGACTCGAAAGGCCGCGCTTGCAAGCGCGGCCGGGGTCGCGGTACGTGACCGAGTCCCTTTCCGCTTTAGTAAGCGTACTTCCTCACCGCCGCCTCATCCCATTCAATGCCATTACCCGGCCGCGATGGAATAGTCGCGTAACCGTCTTTCACTTCAAACGGCTCGGCGATCAGAGGATTACCCCAATCGCGCCACTCCAGCCAGTCTGCCGACTCGGAGGCCTTCAGCAAATGTGCGGAGACCTCGGGATACAAATGACTGGACAGAGGGTGACCAGCAGCACCGGCAATCGCCGCTGCGCGCATCCAGCCGGTGACACCGCCAATACGCATGAGATCCGGCATATAAAGATCGGCCGCTTTCGCCTGTACAGCGTCGAAGAAAGAGCGTGGGCCGTAGATATTTTCACCGATCTGAACAGGTGTTTTTAATTCGCGAGTCAGTTGTGCGCTTTGTGCATAGTTGTCATACACGATAGGCTCTTCGAACCAATACAAACCCTGATCATCCAGCGCATGACAGCGTGCAATCGCTTCTTGCAGTGTCTGCCCCTGATTGAAATCGCACATCAAATGAATGTCGTCACCAATGGCGCTTCGAACATTGGCAATCGCTTTCAGGTCATCAGCGAGCTTGGGACGGCCCAGTCGGATTTTGATTGCGCTGAAATTACCTTCCTTGACCAACTCTTCGGCTTCTTTTGCCAATTTATCGGTCGGCAGCAACCAGCAGCCGTTGGTGTTGTAAGTACGGATCTTCCCGGTGGAACCACCCAGTAACTCGGCAAGGGGCAGATCCACGGCTTTTGCCAATGCATCCCAGATCGCCATATCCAGACCCGCCATCGCAATGAGGGAAACGCCCTGACGTCCGATCAAATGTAGCGTACTCATCGCGTCTCGGTACATATCCAGTGGCGCCAGCGGCTTACCCTTGAATGATTCGACAATATCTTCAATCGCGGGACCGATATAACGAACAGCATTTTTCAGATACGGCTCAAGATAACTGCGGCCGATGATGCCCTCGCTGGTTTTGACATCAATCAGAATGAATGGCCATTCATCGAATTGCCCCACCTTGGCGACGATGGGACGACGCAGTGGTACGGATACAGCGCGGATGTGGACACTCTCTAGTGTGAGCTTTGGTATTTTTTTCATTTTAATTTTCTATCTAAGGGAGATACTGAACAAATCCCTGCTTTTTATTACCCCTCATTACCGCGGACCCAGATTGACTTCATGATGTCCCGCGCCCGCCGGAATCATCGGAAAACAATTTGCTTCTGCACTGACATGCACATCCAGAAAAAAAGCCCCCGGACTCGCAAGACACTCAGCGATCGCAGCATCAAGATCTTCACGCCGACTCACCGTGCGCGCCTGCCAACCAAAACCCCGAGCCACGGCAACGAAATCCGGCAAGGCCTCAGTATAGCTGTGACTGTAACGGCCGCCGTGAATCAGCTCTTGCCATTGACGCACCATGCCCATGTAGCCGTTGTTGCTCAGGATGACCTTGACCGGCGTGCGGTGTTGCATGGCGGTCGATAGCTCCTGAATATTCATCAGTATCGAGGCGTCACCGCTCACGCAAACGACGATTTTATCGGGATGCGCAATCTGCGCGCCGATCGCCGCAGGCAGACCATATCCCATGGTGCCTGCACCACCTGAAGTCAGCCAGCGCATGGGCTTCTCGAATTTCAAATGCTGTGCGGCCCACATCTGATGCTGGCCTACATCGGTCGATACAATCGCGTCACGGCCCTCGATCTGCTGCTGCAGACTGCGCATGAGCGCCTGCGGTGCAATCGATTCGGATGTATCGTCAAACGCGAGTGACTGTTGCTGGCGCCAGGCGTCAATACGCGACCACCAACCAGACAGACGCGCGGCATCTACGGGTATGTAATCGAATTGTTCCAGTAACTGACCCAGCACATCGGCACAATCACCCACGAGAGGTATGTCGGCATGCACGATTTTATGAATGGACGCGGGATCAATATCGATATGAATGATCTTGGCCTCAGGACAGAAATCATCTAGCCGACTGGTAACGCGGTCATCAAAGCGCGCGCCTACGCAAATCACCAGATCCGAGTGATGCATGGCGAGATTGGCCTCCAGCGTGCCATGCATTCCCAACATGCCCAGCCACTGAGGACTCGACGCCGGAAACGCACCCAGTCCCATCAGTGTCAGCGTACATGGCGCGCCAGATCGCTCCACCAACTGTCGAAATCGCTCGCAGGCATCCACACCAGAATTGATCAGACCACCACCACCATAAAAGATCGGACGCCGCGCGGTACGAATCGCTTCGGCTGCATCAGCGATACGACCTTTGGCTTTGACACGCACAGGCGTGGATCTCTCGATCAAAGTGGCATCGGAGGTCACTGGTGTTAACTGAATATCCTTGGGCACATCCATCAGCACCGGTCCCGGCCTACCCTCAGTGGCAATGCGCCAGGCCTTGCGCACGGTCGCCTCCATCGCAGCGGCATCTCTGATCTGGACATTCCATTTGGTGATGGTGCGCGAAATACCGAGCGCATCGCATTCCTGAAATGCATCCGTACCAATCACGGCGGTGGCCACCTGACCGCTGATACAAATCACGGGCACGGAATCCGACATCGCATCCAGCAAGCCCGTGGTGGTATTGCTCATGCCGGGGCCGGAGGTCACAAAGACGATACCGGGCCGGCCGGTGGTACGGGCATAGCCCTGTGCTGCATGCACGGCAGCTTGCTCATGACGCACGAGTACGTGCCTCAGACGCGGTTCCGCATAAAGCGCGTCATAGAGCGGCAGGACCGCGCCTCCAGGATAGCCAAAGACGGTATCGGCGCCCAGATCCAGCAAGGTGCGGATCAGCACCGCAGCGCCATTAGGTGCTGGGGCTGGAGCAAGGCCGTGGGCGGCATCTGCCTGCGAAAGGCTCAGTATCGGCGGTCCGTGTACGGTATTCATGGCATCAATATAGTCTGCATATTGCAGAAAATGCTTTTGATTATTGATGCAACTACCTATAATTCAGAAGATTCTTTCGTAAATCTAAATTTTCTCAGAATGGAACTGGATAAATTCGATATCGCGATTCTGGAGGCCCTGCAAAAGGATGCGCGCCTGAGCCTGCAGGAGCTGGGCAAGCAAGTTGGCCTGACAGCATCGCCCTGCTGGACGCGGATCAGGCGCATGGAAGACGCTGGGGTAATTGAAGGCTATGCGGTACGAGTCAATCCCGAAAAAGTCGGCCTCAGCGAGACGGTGATCCTGCATGTGACGCTGGACAGTCATTCGGATGAAGCGCTGTTTGAATTCGGCAAAACCCTGGAAGAGATTCCGGAGGTACTGGAGGCTTATCTGGTCTCGGGCGATTATGACTACTACATTCGCGTGGCTGTTGAAGGTACACGCGGCTATGAGCGCTTCCTGAGAGAGCGTTTGTACAAGATTCCTGGCATTCGCCACAGCAAATCAAGCTTCGTGCTGCGCCGCCTGAAGCAAAGCCAGCTTCCGATTCGCCGCTGATTCGCCCGCACAAGGAAATCTTTTCGTCAGCTTGGCGACTAGAGCCGCTCGACGTTCATGTCGTCGTAGATTTCGAAAGGCTGGTGTATCCAGGGATTGTCGGGCAGGTATTCGACAAAATAATCCGGCCGCATGACCGAACAGGCCTTGTACCAAATAACGGCCGAACGTACTTCAGTCACCTCTGGAAAATGAATGCGCAGGTGTTCCTGCACGCGCTGCAAGGTCACACCGGAATCCACCAAATCATCAACCAGCAATATGCGGCCGGCCAGTGGACCCGCGGTCGAGGTGATGCCGTTGGAAATGTCCAGCTCACCACGCCGTGTGCCGGCAGCCTCACGGTAAGAGCTGGTGGAGAGAATGGCGAGCGGCACTTTGAAGAGGCGCGAGAACACATCGCCCGGACGCAGCCCACCTCTGGCAAGGCACAAGGCCTGATCAAATTGCCATCCTGATTGATGGACAATTTTGACCAGTGATTCTATCGAATGATGATAGTCATCCCATGATACCCAGCGATGTGCGTTTTGATGGGCGGGCATGACCGACCAATTTTTCAGGCAAAGGGATGGCGCAATACGATGGTCTCTTCGCGATCCGGCCCTGTAGAGACCATATCGATAGGCACACCCACCAAAGCTTCAATACGCTCAACATACGCTCTTGCAGCCGCCGGCAAATCCTTCATGGATTTTGCGCCAACGGTAGGCTCTTTCCAGCCCGGCATGTCCTCATAAATCGGTTCGCAAGCCGCTGCTTCTTCGGCACCGGAAGGAAAGATATCGACCTGCTTGCCATTGAGACGATAGCCGGTGCAGATTTTCAGAGATTCAATGCCGTCCAATACATCGAGCTTGGTCAGACACATGCCCGAGACGCCGTTGATTTGTACCGAACGCTTGAGCAATGCGGCATCAAACCAGCCGCAGCGACGCGCACGACCGGTGACGGTACCAAATTCATGACCGACTGCCGACAAATGCTTGCCAACGCCGTTTTCGGTGGATAGCTCGGAGGGGAAAGGTCCCGAGCCGACACGTGTGGTGTAGGCCTTGGTAATACCCAGCACATAGTGCAGCATGTTGGGACCCACGCCCGAACCAGCCGCAGCATTACCCGCGACACAATTGCTGGAGGTGACATACGGGTAAGTACCGTGATCAACATCAAGCAAACTACCCTGTGCGCCTTCAAACAACAGATTAGCACCGGCCTTGTGCGCCGCATGCAGCGCGCTGGAGACATCGGTCACCATAGGGCGAATGCGGTCGACTGTCGCTAATGCATCATCGAAAACTTTTTGGTAGTGGACTGCCTGCGCCTTGAGGTAATTGACCAGCACAAAATTGTGATAGTCGAGATTCTCGCGCAGCTTTTCTTCAAAACGTTGCTGATTCAACAGGTCAGCAACGCGAATGGCGCGACGCGCGACCTTGTCTTCATAGGCAGGGCCAATGCCCTTGCCTGTGGTGCCGATTTTGGCATCACCGCGCGCCGCTTCGCGCGCTGCATCGAGTGCCGTGTGATAAGGCAGGATGATGGGACAAGCTTCGGAAATTTTGAGCCGGTTGGCGACCTGAATGCCAGAGGCTTCGAGCTTGTCGATTTCGCGCAGGAGATCAGGCACTGACAACACCACACCATTGCCGATGTAGCAGGCAACACCGGCGCGCATGATGCCCGACGGGATCAGCTGCAGCGCAGTCTTTTGTCCACCGATGACCAGTGTGTGACCCGCGTTATGCCCGCCCTGAAAACGCACAACGCCCTGCGAATGATCGGTGAGCCAATCGACGACTTTCCCCTTGCCCTCGTCGCCCCACTGCGTACCAATGACAACTACATTTCTAGCCATGATGTTTACGAACCTTGTAAGTTCTGTTTTTTGATAATGAATTTTCCGCCTTCGACAACGATCTCGCGATCACAATCGAATTCCTGCTGATCGTTCTCGTGCCCAGGCAAGGATTGAATGACGATTTCACCTTCGTCACGCAGACGCGCGATGAGCGTGGTGAGCTCCGGCTCACGACCCCAGGGTGCCCTGATTGCGCTGGCCGGTGATGCCGATGGCAACAAGCGCGCAATTTCGCGCAAATCCATCGAGAAGCCGGTTGCAGGGCGGGCCCGTCCGAACGCTTCACCCACATGATCGTAACGACCACCACGCGCAACGGCATTAGGCAGACCCGGCACATACAACGCGAACATCGCACCACTCTCATACTGGTAGCCGGAGAGATCAGCCAAATCAATATTAACGCGCACTCCCCCCGCAGCTTTTGCAAGCAGAGAAAGTTCATCAAGCGCACGAGTCACCGCAGCACTGGCATGCAATACCTCGCGCGCACGCTGGAGCACCGTCAGATCGCCATGCAGCTCGGGCAGTATGCGCAGTGCGTTTTTCACGCGATCGGAAAACGGCGCCGACAAATCATGCAGCGCAGGTACATCTTTGGATCGCAACAGCGTAATGATTTGCGCCTGCTGTTTCTGTGCCAGCGCATCACCCTCGAGGATGCCGTTCAGAATGCCCGCATGTGAAAGATCCAGCGTCACATCCGACAACCCTGCCAGACGCAATGAGGCCAGTGCGAGGGTCTGAATCTCGCCATCCGCCTCGAGTCCCGCATGACCGTAAATCTCGGCGCCGATCTGCAAAGGCTCGCGCGTGGCATGGAATCCGGAGGGTCGCGCGTGCAAGACACTGCCCGCGTAGCACAGCCGCGTGACGGAGGCGCGGTTGAGTAAATGGGCGTCGATACGAGCGACCTGGGTGGTCATATCGGCACGCAAACCCATGGTACGACCAGAGAGCTGATCGACCAGCTTGAACATGCGCAGATCCATGTCCTGATCCGTGAACGGCATCAGGGAATCCACATACTCAAGCATGGGCGGCATCACCAGCTCATAGCCGTAACGCCGGAAATGATCGAGCAGCCGGCGGCGCAGTTCCTCTATCTTGCGCGCCTCAGACGGCAAGACATCGGCGATGTTCTCGGGAAGTAGCCAATTAGGCATGAAAATCAGACGTCAGCAGTGAAATGGTGAAGGGCGAGCAGGAGGATACCAAACACTATCGCGACCAGCCCAAAAAAACGGATCTGGCCGGCTGACAGCTGAGCGAGCTGAAGAAAGGTCTGGCGCCAGCGCTCGGGAGCAAGGAAAGGAAACAAACCCTCGAGCACGAATAACAGGCCGAGCGCCATCAACAAGGCAGTTGACACAACGCGCCCTTATTTACGGGCGCCGCCGGGAGCCTTGAAGTACCTCAGGAACTCCGAATTCGGGTCAATCAAGAGCACATCGCTGCGCGTCTTGAAGCTTTCGCGGTAGGCCTCCAGACTGCGATGAAATTTGTAAAACTCCGGATTTTGTCCGAATGCCTGAGCGTAGATTCGAGCAGCCTTGGCATCGCCCTCACCGCGTATACCCTCTGCCTGTCGGTAAGCCTCAGCAAGAATCACGATACGCTGGCGATCGGCATCCGCGCGAATTTTTTCAGATTCGGCCGCGCCAGTAGAGCGCAGCTCATTCGCTACACGCGCACGTTCGGATTTCATGCGCTCATACACCGAATTGTTAATCTGTTCGACATAATCGACGCGCTTCAAACGCACATCGACAATTTGTCCACCGATTTGCTTGACCTCTTCGGTGACCTTGGAAGCAATGGCGTCCATCACCTTGCCACGCTCGCCTGAAATCACTTCGCGCACGGTGCGTTTGGTGATCTCCTCATTGAGCGCTGCTTTGACGATCTGGGCCATGCGGTCTTGCGCACGACGCTCATCGCCACCAAAGCTGATGAAATACAAACGCGGATCAACAATACGCCATTTGACGTAGGCATCGACCAGAATATTTTTCTTCTCGGCGGTGATAAAGCGATCAGCCTCTGGCGTGTCCAGCGTCAGAATGCGCTTGTCGAGGAAAATCACATTCTGGAACGGTGGCGGCAACTTGAAGTGCAAACCAGGTTCTTTGATGACCTGCTTGACTTCACCAAGCGCAAACACGATGGCAAACTGGCGCTGATCCACGACGAACAAGGTGGACGCGAGGATGGTCAGCGCAATTACACCCGCGATAACGTAGGAAACAAGGCGATTCATCAGCGTGTCTCCCGATCGCGTGAGCTGCGTGAATCACGGTTGCGTGGTTCAGGTCGGGATGACTCCGGAGGCAACACATCGTTGAGCTGAGATGGCGCTGCCTGCGGCCCGTTTTGCGTAACGGCAGCCGACTCTGCTGCTGTCTGCGCAATCAATTTGTCCAGAGGCAGGTAGATCATGTTGTTATTGGATTTGGTGTCGATCATGACCTTGGTGGTGCTGGCAAAAATCTGCTGCATGGCTTCAATGTATATGCGGTCACGCGTGACGCCGGGCGCTTTCTGGTATTCGGCGAGAATTTTTGAAAAACGAGCGGCCTCACCCTCTGCATTGGCGATCACGCGAGAACGATAACCTTCGGATTCCTGCAGCAGCCGCGAGGCCGCACCACGTGCCCTTGGAACGACATCATTGGCATATGCCTGCCCCTCGTTCTTCTGCCGCTCACGGTCCTGGCCAGCTTTCACCGCATCATCAAATGAAGCCTGCACTTGCTCTGGCGGCTGCACGGCCTGCATCGTGACGTTGGTCACCATCACACCGGTACGGTAGCGATCGAGAATCTGCTGCATCAGACCCAAGGTATCAAAAGCGATTTTTTCGCGACCTTCGTACAGCACGAAGTCCATCTTGCTCTTGCCGACGATTTCACGAATGGCTGTTTCAGCGACTTGCTTGACCGTCTCTTCCTGCTCACGGTTGTTGAAGACCCAGTCGGTTGCATCCTTGAGGCGATATTGGACAGCAAATTGGATGTCGATGATGTTCTCGTCGTCGGTCAGCATCAGCGCCTCGCGCGCAAGCTTGTTGCGCACATTGCTGCGGTAACCCACCTCCACTGTACGCACTTGAGAAACGTTGACAATCTCATGCGCCTGAATCGGATAAGGCCAGCGCCAGTTGAAACCGGGGGCGGTGGCGTGACTCAGTTTGCCAAAAGTTAGCACGACGCCCGTTTGGCCTTCCTGCACGATGAAAAATCCGCTCACGAGCCACAGGAAAAAAATCACCATCCCAACGATGCCAGCGCTGATGCCTGCGCCTCGCGCATCGCCAGGCATGCCACCACCATCACCACCTCGACCGCCGCCCCGTCCACCGAACAAGCGATTTAGACGCTGGTTGAAGTCACGCCACAACTGGTCGAGATCTGGCGGACCATCGTTGGGCCGCTTGTCGTTTCGCCGCGGCTCCTGCTCATTGTCCTGCGACCCACGTCCCCAGCGAGGATCGTTGAGCGAAAATTTCAGACCGAGTTTTTTGAAGATTGATTCAAGCATGCTGTGGCGTTCCGCGTTAGGTATTTTTAGTCGTCAGTGAAACGCTGGTGGCATAGAACAAAGAAAGGAAATCGGAAAACACAATTCATCACGGAATGACATGGACAAACAAGACTGCATTATGGCCGAGAGAATCTCTACGCACCGTTCGGCAGTGGCAGATCGTCATACTGGTCCTGGAGCGCATTGCGGCCTTCGGATCCACCATTGGCTTGCGCAAATTCCACGATCGCCTGCCTGAGCAAGTCAATACCTTCGCCCGTCTGTGCACTCACAAAAACGCGGTGAATTTTATCATATTCATCACGCTCGATTGCCGGGCGAACACCCGCCAGGTCGATCTTGTTCCAGACGAGAACTTGAGGGATATGATCTGCACCAATCTCCCGCAAAACTGCGTTGACCTGCTCGATTTGCTCGTCCCTGACCGGGCTTGCCGCATCGACTACATGCAGAAGCAGATCGGCATGCACCGTCTCTTCCAGCGTGGCGCGAAAAGCCGCCACCAGCTGTGTGGGCAATTCGCGGATGAAGCCGACCGTGTCCGATATGACCACGTTCCCGGCGCCGGACAGATGCATGCGCCGGGATGTCGTGTCGAGGGTCGCAAACAGCTGATTGGCCGCATAAACCCCGGCTTTGGTCATGTTGTTGAACAGCGTGGACTTGCCAGCATTGGTATAGCCGACCAGAGAAATCGAGAACGTCTGGTTGCGCTCGCGGGAGCGCCGCTGTGTGTTGCGCTGGCGCTGGAGCTTATCGAGCTTGCCACGCAGTGCCTTGACCCGATCGCCGATCAGTCGCCGGTCGGTTTCCAGCTGAGTCTCACCAGGGCCGCGCAGACCAATACCACCCTTTTGGCGCTCAAGGTGGGTCCAGCCGCGTACCAGGCGGGTCGCCAAATGCTGTAGTTGTGCAAGTTCAACCTGGACCTTGCCCTCATGGCTCTGGGCGCGCTGGGCAAAAATATCCAGAATAAGGCTGGTACGGTCGATTACGCGTATCTGGAGCAGGCGCTCGAGATTTCGCTGCTGCGCCGGGGACAGCGCGTGATTGAAAACGGCCAGATCCAGCGACAGATCAGCGACCGTGTCCCGGATTTCCTCGGCTTTGCCAGACCCCACGAAAAGCGCAGAATCCGGCGCCGCGCGCCGGCCCGTTACACTGGCGACCGGCTCGGCGCCGGCAGATTTTGACAACAGCGCGAGTTCTTCCAGACTAGCCAGAAAGTCACCCTTGCCAAAATCAACACCTACCAGGACTGCGCGCATGACACCGCCTTGGCAGGAGGAAATGACTTATTCAGCCTCGGACTCCGAATGAAGATTCACCGCACGCGCGGGTACGACGGTGGAAATCGCATGCTTGTAGACCATCTGGGTGACGGTGTTGCGAAGCAATACAACATATTGGTCGAAAGATTCCACGTGTCCCTGCAGTTTGATTCCGTTGACCAGATAGATGGAGACTGGAACGTGCTCTTTTCGCAAGGCGTTCAAAAATGGGTCTTGTAGCAGTTGCCCTTTGTTACTCATGGAGGCTCCGTTTTTTTGTCAGGTTCGGGAGATGGGGTCGGCGCGAAAAAAAACAAGCGCCAGAAATCACTGCCTGTCGAGAATGTAATCGATTTTGCCACACACTGGCAAACACCAACGCAGAAAATATGTGCTATTCCTGCTTGGAAAAAGGGTTTTTTCCTGAGCGCAACTCTATGCGCAGCGGTGTACCAACCAAAGAGAAACTTTCTCGAAAATGTTTCTCCAGATACCGTTTGTAGCTGTCATCAATTGCGTTGAGTGTATTGCCGTGAATGACAATGACGGGGGGATTTTGGCCACCCTGATGCGCATAGCGCAGCTTGGGGCGAACCGAGCCCTTGCGCCGCGGTTGTTGATGATCCAGTGCTTCTTGCAGAGCGCGTGTGAGCTGAGGCGTCGGCAGTTTCACCATGGCGGCAGCATAGGCCGCATCGATGGATTTCATCAACGGCGCAATACCCGTACCTTTTAGTGCGGAAATGAAATGGAATTTTGCGAAGGATAAAAAACTGAGCTTGCGATCCATCTCGCGCTTGATGTGATCGCGCTCGTCACTGGTCAATCCATCCCATTTATTCACACCCACGACCAGCGCTCTGCCAGCCTCCAGAATGAAGCCTGCGATGTGAGCATCCTGCTCGGAAATATCCTGCTGAGCATCAAGCAAAAGCAACACCACATTCGCTTCCGAAATCGATTGCAAGGTCTTCACAACAGAAAATTTTTCGATTGCCTCGAAAACTTTACCCTTGCGGCGTATGCCTGCGGTGTCAATCAGTGTGTAGTGACGACCAGAACGTTCGAATGGAATCTCGATAGAATCTCGTGTCGTGCCGGGCATGTCGAAGGCAATCACCCGCTCCTCGCCAAGCAATGTGTTGACCATGGTTGATTTGCCGACATTGGGACGGCCGACGATGGCAATGCGCACGCCCCGTACGCCGGGTGCTTCATCGACTTCTTCTGTCTTGCCAGCCAGTGCGCTATCGAGCGCTTCGTCAACGAGATCCGCCACACCATCACCATGCGCTGCAGAAATCACATAGGGATCACCCAAGCCCAGCTCGTAGAAGTCTGCCGAAACGGTGGTGTATTTCATGCCCTCGGCCTTGTTCACGACCAGCATGACCTGACGACCGGATTTGCGCAGAAAATCAGTGATGGTTTTGTCATGCGGCGTGAGCCCCTGACGGCCATCGACAATAAAAATCACCACATCCGCTTCCGCCACGGCCTGACGCGTCTGCTTCGCCATCTCATGCAAGATGCCGTCTTTGGCGACAGGCTCAAAGCCGCCAGTATCGATGACGAGAAACGGTCGAAGGCCCATGCGGCCTTCGCCATAATGACGATCGCGCGTCAGCCCCGGCAAGTCCGCGACCAGCGCATCACGCGAGCGGGTCAAACGATTGAAGAGCGTGGATTTGCCAACATTAGGGCGGCCGACCAGGGCTATGACCGGCTTCATCGGGCATCCTGATGCTGTGCGCCTCTGCGGTGGCGTTTATTCGGTCGCGATTGCAAGCAAGCTACCATTTTGTGACTGTACGATGAGCGTGGACCCAGCTACAACGGGCGTCGCGCGGATCGCGCTGCCATCAGTTTGCACACGTGCCAGCAAGGCGCCTTCTTCCCGGGAGAAGAAATGCAGATAGCCCTGACGATCTCCAACCACTACCGCACGACCAAATGAGACCGGGGACGAAAGTCCTCGCCAGCTGAGTGATGTATTGCGCCACAGGCTGCTTCCGGAATCACGCGCGAAGGCCTGCAAGTTACCGCGCTCGTCCGAAGCAAACACATATCGCTGATCAAGACCCGGGCCCACCTCGGCAGAAAGTTCGCGTGCCCAGCGTACCGAGCCATTACCGGCGTCCACGCAGGCCAGACGGCCTTGGTAGGAAGCAGCACAAATCTCACGACCCATCAGAGCTGGCATGCCAGAGACGTCGGCAACGCGTTCCAGTTCCGTAGCGCCACGAGGCTCAGCGATAGGCGCATCCCAGCGCGGCGCACCCGTCTGCGCCGCCAGCGCAAGCAATCTTCCAGCGGGTAAGGCAACGTAGGCAACACCATCATGCATCAAAATACCCGGTGAAGCGCGCAGCGCGAGTGCCGGCGCAGTGCGCTGTACAAACCAACGACGATTGCCTGACTCGAGATCGTATGCAGCGATGCGATTGTCCATGCTGCGAATGACAACGACGCCGCTGCCCAATGCGGGCGGGGACAGCACTTCCGTTGATGCCTGAGCTTTCCAGAGTGGTTTGCCGTCGGCAGCGTCAAACGCCAGTATCGCGCCATCGGCACCGGCAACAACAAGTACCTTGCCGTCTGTACCAACACCCGCAGTCAGCTCGGTACCCGCCTTGATTTTCCAGATGAGCTTGCCGTCGGCGGCCTCCAGACAGGCGATTTCGCCATCGGCACTTGCTGCATACACGCGCGAGTCAACCACAGCGGGTGCCAGGGGGTTGTCGCCCGATTTGCCGATGCCCACGGTCCAGACAATACGCGCTGCCATGGATGGCGTGAACTGAACCAGGGGCGCTGGCTCATTACGCGGCGCTTTGCGTGAGAACGGATTGAGCGAGGAACAACCTGCCAGCAGCACCAAACCTGTAACGAGTATCCACCGAGAAGAAACGTGCATCTCAGCTCTCCGCTCAACCGGCCTGGGTGGTGCTACCACCGATCGCGTCCAGCTTTAACTGGATTAGCTGCCGAGCGGGACCCTTGGCTTCGATTTTCTCGAGAGCCAATTGATATGCGGCACGAGCTTCTTCTATTTTGTTCTGCGCGAATAGCAAGTCACCACGGCGGTCGGCCACCAGTCCGGCAAACTGTTCGGGAAAAGGCGCAGACAGGAGCTTCAGACCGTCGTCATAGGCTTTTTCATCGAGCAGCAAGCCGGCCAGACGCAGACGCGCTATGGCCTGATATTCCTCGCCGCTGCTGTGATCAACGACCCACTGCAGGTAGGCCTTGGCTGATTTCATGTCGTTCGCATCGAATGCCGACTTTGCCGCCAGCAATGCACCCATTGACGCATAAGGCGTACGAGCATAGCGCTCGCGAATGTCGCCAGTTGCGCGTGCCAGACGAGTCTGATCCTTGCCATCAACTGCCTTGACGATTTCTTCGTACAACAAGGCGGCCTTGGAGGCCTGTTCGCGCTGATAGTATTTCCAGCCAGACCAGGACGCATACGCGGCCAGCACTGCGATGGCAAGCCAGGTCACCAGATTGCCGTATTGTTTCCACCACGCTTTCAGCGTTGCGAGTTGTTCTTGCTCTTCAAGATCGTATGCCATAGTCGTTTTAGTGATGAGTGTGTAACTGGCCTGCATGCAGGTGGCCGTGATCGTGCTCGTCGTCACCGATCATTCGATCAATCAGATGATCGGTCAGCGCTTCGAGGCTGACGCTTTGCTGATTATTGGTCATGTCCGCTTCGCGCAGATGCTTGACGATTGCTGTACTGCTCGCGATTTCATCTTCACCGATGATAATGGCGTAAGCCGCTCCGCTCGCGTCAGCGCGCTTCATTTGCGATTTGAAGCTGCCCAGTCCGCCAGCCGCTGCGCAATGTAGCACAACATCGAGACCGGCATCGCGCAAACGCTCTGCGATCGCAAAGGACTGCAACTGAGCCTCATCGCCCTGATGCACGAGATAGACATCGCACTGACTGCGAGAGAAATTACCCCCAGCGACTTTCATCAGTTCAAGGAGTCGCTCCACGCCCATCGCAAAACCCACCGCAGGCGTTGGCTTGCCGCCGAAGATTTCGACCAGTGGGTCGTAACGACCACCACCGCAGACCGTGCCTTGCGAGCCGAGCTGATCGGTGATCCATTCGAACACGGTACGGTTGTAATAATCCATACCCCGTACCAAACGAGGATTGATCGTGAAAGGCACGCTGTTATGACGCAGCAGTCGCTGTACACCCTCGAAATGCGCGCGGGACTCGTCCCCAAGATAATCCAGCAACTTGGGCGCGGCGTTCACGAGTTCCTGCATTGCGGGGTTTTTGGTATCCAGAATGCGCAGTGGGTTGGTATGCAGACGACGCTGAGCATCGGCATCCAGCTGATCATGGTGCTGCTCGAAATACGTAATCAGATCAGCACGATGACGCTGACGTTCCGCGGCATCACCAATAGAGTTGATTTCGAGGCGAATATCAGTCAGCCCGAGATCATCCCAGAGCCGCTGGCATAACAGAATAAGTTCAACATCGATATCCGGACCAGCAAAGCCAACTGCCTCGGCGCCTACCTGATGAAACTGGCGATAGCGTCCCCGCTGAGGACGCTCATGGCGGAACATGGGGCCCGCATACCAGAGCCGCTTCGGGCTGTCATAGGTCAGATTGTGTTCGAGCACGGATCGCACGACGCCGGCGGTGCATTCAGGCCGCAGCGTCAACGCATCACCATTCATGCTGTCGGTGAATGAGTACATCTCCTTTTCAACAATATCGGTGACTTCACCGAGACCGCGCGCAAACAAAGCTGTGGGCTCGACAATCGGTGTACGTATCTGCTGATAGCCGTAACTGCGCAACACGGATTGCACCGTATTTTCGAACAGCTCCCACAAGGGCGCGTCGTCAGGCAAGACATCGTTCATGCCTTTGACGCCAACGATTTTTTCAGTTTTTTTAGGATCTGCCATAACGTGTCTTTACATAGTCAAGCACGATGGCCTGAAACTCTTCTGCAATATGATCGCCCCGCAGGGTGACGGATTTCTGGCCGTCGACAAAGACCGGCGCCGCCGGTGATTCTCCTGTGCCGGGCAGACTGATACCAATGTGGGCGTGCTTGGATTCACCGGGACCATTGACGATGCACCCCATGACAGCCACATTCATTTCCTCGACGCCGGGATAGGCGGTCTTCCAGAGCGGCATCTGCTCGCGCAGATAGGTTTGAATGCGATCTGCGAGCTCCTGAAATACGGTCGACGTGGTACGGCCGCAGCCAGGACAAGCGATGACCATCGGCGTAAATTTGCGCAAGCCCATGGTTTGCAGGATTTCCTGCGCAACGATGACTTCACGGGTACGGTCTCCACCCGGCTCTGGCGTGAGCGAGATACGGATGGTGTCGCCGATGCCCTCTTGCAGCAGAACGGACAAGGCAGCGGTTGATGCAACGATGCCCTTGCTGCCCATACCCGCCTCGGTGAGGCCCAGATGCAAGGGGTAATCACAACGCTTGGCGAGTTCGCGGTACACCGCGATCAGGTCTTGCACCCCGGAGACCTTGCAGGAAAGCGTAATTCGATCGACGGGCAAGCCAAGTTCCTCGGCGCGCTGCGCGTTTTCCAACGCAGAAGTCACCAAAGCCTCATACATGACCGACTGCGACGAGAATGGTTCAGGCCGCTGCGCATTTTCATCCATGATGCGTGCGAGTAGCGCCTGATCCAGACTGCCCCAGTTGACACCGATGCGCACCG
>JAIXXZ010000095.1 GCA_027490465.1 Oxalobacteraceae bacterium | reverse complement strand
GCATCAGAGGGGCTGGAGGCATTTCGCATGCATCCACACTACGGCGTGTTTGCGCCGGTACGTACCGACTATGTACCCCTGCTTGCTCAGGCACCGCTGCCCGAGGCGCTGACTGCAGAATCTCTGGCCTTCGACATAGGCACCGGCACGGGCGTACTTGCCGTGATACTCGCCAAACGCGGTATCGCGCGCGTCATCGCTACGGAAAACAATCCTCGCGCTGTCCTCTGCGCAAAAGAAAATCTGCAAAGGCTCCGTCTGGAAAAACACGTTGAGGTGGTCGATACTGACTTGTTTCCGGAGGGGCGTGCAGCGCTGGTCGTCTGCAATCCCCCGTGGGTACCGGCGCGACCCAGCTCGGCGCTTGAGCATGCGATCTTTGATCCCGACAGCCGGATGTTGCGCGGATTTCTGGCAGGCTTGTCATCCCATCTTTTACCAGGCGGGGAAGGCTGGCTGATCTTGTCCGATTTTGCCGAGCATTTGCAATTGCGCAGCCGTCAGCAGTTGCTTGACATGATAGAAAGCGCTGGCCTGCGTGTGCTGGGAAAAATTGACGCAAAACCCACGCACGCCAAAGTGGCTGATGTCAGTGATGCCTTGCACAGTGCTCGGGCGGCGGAGGTGGTTTCTTTGTGGCGGTTGGCAGTGACACCGTAAGTCGATGATTCAAACAAGCTGAATCATGCCCGGATATTGCGAGAGTATGGGATCCACGGTGACCAACGGCATACCCTCAACAAGAGATTGTGCGATCAGTAGCCGGTCAAAGGGGTCTTTGTGAATAAGTGGGAGCGCCTGTACGCCCGCCGCATGTTCGCTGGAAATAGAAATTTCCCGGTAGCCGTTATCGATTAACCCTCGCCGGATCAGCCGTGAATCGGCTTTGAAATCTTCTCTGCCGAGGCTGCTTTTGATGGCGATTTCCCAAATGCTGGCTGCGCTGAAAAAAAGCACATTGTCAGGATTTTCAATTAATTCCCTGGCAGGTTTTGATAGGCGTTCGGGCTGTCCGGCTGCCCACAGCAAGAGATGCGTATCTAGCAGGAATTTCATCAGCTACCCTTGAACAGCTTCTCTATTTCATCCTCGCCCATACGATCGAAGTCTTGTGGGACGTCAATTTGCCCCGTCAAAAACCCCAGCCGCTTTATTTGCCCGCCAGACGGACTATCGAGGGGAATGATCTTGACCATAGGCTTGCCCGACTTTGCGATGATGAAGGATTCCCCAGCCGCCGCCCGCTCGACTAAGCGCGAGAGGTGCGTTTTCGCATCATGAATGTTGACTGTTTCCATACCACTGCCCGTAATGAACTAAGTCTTGTTAGTCTAGGTTGGTATCCCTGAAAAGTCAAAGATCACGCGAATCAGGCTTGAAAATTGCGGGTAATGCCAGGTCTTTGCGGGCTTTTCGTTGTGTTGGGTAGTCGACCTCTCCGACGTTAGAAAAGAGTCATTTAGCTCCTCCGACCCGTCCTACCTTACGAGTGTATCGATAACGCCCGCGTCGCGTAGAACCTGCGCACCCAAAAAGCCACTAGAAATGAAGCCGGACCTAAGAGGCTGCGTGGGCATGTACTAGGCGAGCCAAAAATAGTCCGCAGTATCGATAGCGGGAAATATTAAACTGATATGTGAAGGAGCGGTGGCGGGATTACGGTAGTTAGAATATGGAAAAATTTGGGAGGACTCAATATGAGCGTTGGCCTTGGCGTATTTCTTGGGTCGCTTTTTCTTGGGACGATAATTCTTTATCTTAAAACGCGCGGCGAATGGAACTGGCGGACCATCTGGAAACGTATTGGGCTAACAGTATTTAGTCTTGTCGCAGTGCTCGTAATAGCCATTGCCGCAACAGTTGGTCATGGAAAGTGGCAGGAGCGTCCTCAAGTTGTGACTTCCCTTAAAGGCGTGGTGTTGGGTGAGAAGTTGTCTGACGCCGTTTTTCGATACGGTGAGTTTAAGGAAAAAACTCCTGAAGACCGCCAGAAGGGCGGAAGTGATGGCGACAAACGCTATCACAATGATGAAAAGCGCATCATGGTAGACGTGCGCGATGGGCGTATCGAATCAATCATCTACTCGTGCAATAGCGCGAGTGACTACACTACGACGGGTGGAATAACTTGCGGGCGCTCTGGCGAGGAAATTTTTAGTCGATTTGGTGGTGATGTAAGGGTGCAGTGCCCAACCAAGATGGACGATGCTACTGACAAACTGATTAGGGTTTACGACGTGCCGAATTTTGGGGTTCGGTACTTCTTGCACAAAGACACTGTGATTGCCTTTTTTGTAATGGATGAAAAAAGTCTCATAAATGCGACGGGAATCAATTGGCGGCCCTGTTCTTGAGCTTCTACTCTTCAAAATGTCGGGCTATTCGTATGCTTGGCCGGGTTGGCCTTTGGTCGCTACCTGACAAACGCGAAAATTAGACCGTTGCAGTTACGATTACTTGTAGACCTGACGCCAATCGCGCTGGAGAGGTTGCTCAATATTTCCTAAATTGGGTTACACAGCGGTTACATGATATTTTTCAGAAGCCAGAAACGACAAAGCCCAGTCAATTGAACTGGGCTTTGTCGTTTGATTCTTATGGGGTGACCGATGGGGCTCGAACCCACGACAACAGGAATCACAATCCTGGACTCTACCAACTGAGCTACGGCCACCACTGAAACGGCGTTGTTCCGGCGAGTGCCGAAACCAGCACGCAATTATACAAAATTCCAGCCATGAAGGGCGACCTTCGACATACAAACGGCATATTCTGGCTATTTTGCCCTCAGTCCATTTGGCCAGCGACCTCGTTGATCGGCGGATTGAGATCCAGCAGCACCCGAAACGCGGTGACGAGCGTAGTCCGACTGCCGGTGGTGTAGGCACTCAACTTCCCATGAGGCGGCGCATCAGCGCGCAGCAGGCCGTGCTGGTTCAGCAAACGTTCGAGTTGCCGTGCGACCGGCTCACCTGTATCGACCAGATGCATCGAACCATCGACTGATGCTGCGACCTTGGTAATCAGCGGCTCGACAAACGGGTAGTGAGTGCAGCCCAGCACCAGGGTGTCGGCCTTTTGAGCAATCAGTGGCGCCACGTAGCGTTGTACCAGGGCGGCGGTATCACGTGACTGCAGTTCGCCTTTTTCGATCTGATCCGCCAGTCCATTGCAGGCCTGCGGAATGAAAGTCACGCCAGTGGTAGTGGAAATCTGCTGCTGAAGTTTCTGAAATTTGTCGCTGGCGAGCGTACCTGCAGTGGCCAGTACACCAACGACACCGGAGCGTGTCAGCGCTGCAGCAGGCTTGAGCCCCGGCTCCACACCCACGACCTGAAGATCCGGATAACGTTCACGCAAAGCAGCAATCGCTGCTGCCGTTGCGGTGTTGCAGGCGACCACCATGGCCTTGATGTTGAACCTGAGCAGAAATGCGGCAATACCCAGCGCGCGCTCAACAATCACCGATTCCGGTTTTTCGCCATACGGCGCAAAACCGGAATCCGCAAAGTAAATCAGCGCTTCATTCGGCAGCAGCGTGCGCACATGGCGCAGTACCGACAAGCCGCCTATGCCGGAATCAAAGATGCCAATAGGTGCCGTGATGGACATGAGGCCGGAGGGCAGGGCCTTATCCAACGCTGACCGGAATCTTGCCTATCGTGGCCGCAATACGTTCCTGCCATTCTTTGGGGCCGGTGTTGTGTACCGACGTGCCATTCGAATCGACGGCCACAGTGACCGGCATATCGGTGACATCGAATTCATAAATCGCCTCCATGCCCAGATCGGCAAACCCGACTACCTTGGCACTCTTGATCGCTTTGGAGACCAGATAAGCAGCACCACCCACAGCCATCAGATAAGCCGATTGGTGGTTCTTGATCGATTCAATCGCAATCGGGCCGCGCTCGGCTTTGCCGATCATGGCGATCAGGCCGGTTTTCTCGAGCATCATGTCGGTGAACTTGTCCATGCGGGTCGCGGTAGTAGGTCCTGCAGGGCCCACCGCTTCATCGCGCACAGGATCCACGGGGCCTACGTAGTAGATCACGCGGTTTTTGAAATCCACGGGCAGGCTTTCGCCTTTGGCAAGCATGTCTTGAATTCGCTTGTGTGCAGCATCGCGCCCGGTGAGCATTTTGCCATTCAGAAGCAAGGTCTGGCCCGGCTTCCATGACGCGACCTCGGCAGCAGTGAGCGTGTTCAGATCAATACGTTTTGATTTGTGTGTATCAGGCGTCCAGTGCACCTCGGGCCATTCGGATAATGAAGGCGGCTCGATATACGCCGGACCCGAACCATCCAGCACAAAATGCGCGTGGCGAGTTGCTGCACAATTTGGAATCATCGCGACCGGTTTGGATGCAGCGTGCGTTGCATGCATCATGATCTTCACGTCCAGCACAGTCGTCAGGCCGCCGAGACCTTGCGCACCTATGCCCAGTGCGTTCACTTTTTCATAAAGCTCAACACGTAATTCTTCGAGCTTGTTTTTGGGACCATGTGCGAGCAGATCGCTCATGTCGATATCGCCCATCAGCGATTGCTTGGCCATCAGCATCGCATGCTCCGCCGTGCCACCAATGCCTATGCCCAGCATACCCGGTGGGCACCAGCCGGCACCCATGGTGGGTACGGTTTTCAGCACCCAGTCCACCAGCGAATCCGATGGATTGAGCATCACGAACTTGGTTTTGTTTTCCGAGCCGCCGCCTTTGGCAGCGACCTGAACATCGACCGTGTTACCCGGTACCAGTTCCATATGCACGACGGCAGGTGTATTGTCTTTCGTGTTCTTACGCTCGAACTGCGGGTCATCGACCACCGAGGCGCGCAGCTTGTTGTCGGCAAAATTGTACCCGCGTCGTACACCTTCATTGATCGTATCCGTGATCGAACCGGAGAAACCTTCGAAGCGCACATCCATGCCGATTTTGAGGAAGACATTCACAATCCCAGTGTCCTGACAGATAGGGCGCTTGCCCTCGGCGCACATGCGCGAGTTGGTCAGAATTTGCGCGATCGCATCTTTGGCCGCCGGACTTTGCTCGCGCTCGTAGGCACGTGCCAGATGGCGAATGTAATCCACCGGATGGTAGTAGCTGATGAACTGCAGGGCAGCGGCAACGGATTCGATCAGGTCTTCTTGCTTGATGGTGGTCATGACGTTCTGTTTTCAAAAAATAAAATTCGATTCGGAAATCAGTGGCTGTCTTTGCTGTCATGCAAAGTCGCTGCCATGATGCGGTCGGCGTAGGCGATGGCAAGTGCAGACAAGAGGAAGACCAGGTGAATCACCGTCTGTGCCACCAATGTCTTGACTTCGTGCGCACCGGCATTGATAAACGTTTTCAGCAAATGAATAGAAGAAATGCCAATGATTGCGGTGCCCAGTTTTACTTTCAGCACCGAAGCATTGACATGCGATAGCCATTCGGGCTGATCAGGATGGTTTTCCAGATGCATGCGCGACACAAACGTCTCATACCCGCCCACGATCACCATAATCAGCAGATTGGAGATCATCACCACGTCGATCAGTCCAAGCACGACCAGCATGATCGTGGTCTCGGTCAGTCGCGATTGCGGCGCCGCACCTTCAATCGTGGTCGCGCTCAGAATATGGCTGAGCGCCGTGCCATTGCCCATCAGCGCGCCCACCAGATCGACCAGCTCCACCCAGAAGTGGTAGACATACACGATCTGCGCCAGAATCAGTCCTATGTACAGGGGCAGTTGCAGCCACCGTGTCATGAATATGAAATTGGCAAGCGTGGAGATTTTTTGCGGGGATTTGTGCTCGGAAGTCATGGCGGAATCAGACGTTTAGTGGTTCTTGATGGTTTCTTTGTCGCAACAACGCAGAGGGGCATTTTACACGCGGCCCACCCATGACTGGCGGGTATCTGAGGCGACCAGACGGGCCAGATAGTCGGCTCTCATGCTGTGTAAGCCCTGAGTAAGCGTACCCGCTTATCTTGGCCCAAAACAATGAATACGCAGGAGACTGTATGTCCGAGATTGAATCCCTGATGCATGAGCATCGGATCTTTCATCCGCCTGAGAGTTTTATAAAAAATGCAGCGGTCTCCGGCATGGACGGGTATCACGCCTTGTGCGCCGAGGCCGAGAAGGACTACGAGGGCTTCTGGGGCCGTCTCGCTCGTGAGAATCTCGAATGGCACAAGCCCTTCACCACCGTACTCGACGAATCCCAGGCGCCGTTCTACAAGTGGTTCGAAGACGGCCAGCTCAATGTTTCCTACAACTGCCTCGATCGCAATCTGAGCAATGGTAATGCGGACCGCGTCGCCATCATTTTTGAAGCGGATGATGGCACTGCCACTCGCCTGACCTATCGTGAGCTTCATCAGAAAGTCTGCAAGCTCGCCAACGGCCTGAAATCACTCGGTATCAAAAAAGGTGATCGCGTCATCATCTACATGCCGATGTCCGTCGAAGGTGTTGCGGCGATGCAGGCTTGCGCTCGTATTGGTGCGACGCACTCGGTTGTGTTTGGCGGCTTCTCTGCCAAGTCCCTGCAGGAACGCATTATCGATGCCGGTGCAGTCGCCGTCATCACTGCTGATGAGCAGGTACGCGGCGGCAAGCAGCTGCCACTCAAGGCGATCGTCGATGAGGCTCTCGGTCTGGGTGGCTGTGAAGCGATTAAAAGTGTCGTGGTGTACCAGCGCACTAAAGGCAATATCGCCATGGCGGCTGGTCGCGACCTGTGGCTGCATGAGCTGATGGACAAACAGTCAGACCAATGCGAGCCAGAGTGGGTGAGCGCAGAGCATCCGCTATTTATTTTGTACACATCAGGATCGACAGGCAAACCCAAAGGTGTCCAGCATTCTTCAGGCGGCTATTTGCTGTGGGCCGCGCTCACCATGAAGTGGACCTTCGACATCAAGCCCAGCGATATCTTCTGGTGTACTGCCGATATTGGCTGGGTGACCGGCCACAGCTACATCGCCTATGGCCCACTGGCAGTAGGCGCAACACAGATCGTGTTCGAAGGCGTGCCGACCTATCCGAACGCTGGCCGTTTCTGGGACATGATTGCGCGCCACAAAGCCACCATCTTCTACACGGCGCCGACCGCGATTCGCTCACTGATCAAAGCCTCTGATGCGGATGCGAAAGTACACCCCCAGCATTTTGATTTGTCATCACTTCGTCTTTTGGGTTCAGTGGGTGAGCCCATCAATCCTGAAGCCTGGATGTGGTACTACAAAAATGTCGGTGACAACCGCTGTCCCATCGTCGATACCTTCTGGCAAACGGAGACGGGCGGTCACATGATCTCGCCCTTGCCGGGTGCTACACCGATGGTGCCGGGCTCCTGCACGCTGCCGCTGCCGGGCATCATGACTGCGATTGTTGATGAAGTCGGTAACGATATGCCGAATGGCCATGGCGGCATCCTCGTGGTGAAGCGGCCCTGGCCTTCGATGATTCGTACGATCTGGAATGATCCGGAACGTTTCAAGACCAGCTACTTCCCCGCGGAGTTGGGTGGCACACTGTATCTCGCTGGCGATGGCGCCATTCGCGATGAGAAGTCGGCTTACTTCACCATCACGGGTCGCATCGACGATGTACTGAACGTCTCCGGCCATCGCATGGGCACGATGGAAATCGAATCCGCGCTGGTCGCCAATCACCTGGTGGCTGAAGCTGCTGTGGTGGGCAAGCCCGATCCGACTACGGGTGAGTCGATTTGTGCTTTTGTGGTGCTGAAAGGCGCACGACCAACCGGCGAAGAAGCAAAAGCCATGGCCAAGGAGTTGCGCGATTGGGTGGGCAAGGAGATCGGTCCGATTGCCAAGCCCAAGGAAATACGTTTTGGGGATAATCTGCCCAAGACGCGTTCGGGCAAGATCATGCGCCGGCTCTTGCGCGTGCTGGCCAAGGGCGAGGAGATCACGCAGGACATCTCCACACTGGAGAATCCGGCTATTCTGGAACAATTGAAAGAGGCCATCTGAGCGGTGGCCGGCACCGTATTGCATTGAGTTTTTGTGGGGGAAGGTCGTAGGGCTTACTCCGATGGCCCTATTACCGGATTGCCGCTTCGCTTTCGGGCGAAGCGGCTTTTTTATGCCCGATCGGCCCAGCCTATGGGGGCAGTCAGGGAAGGTTTGCTATAATCGCGGGCTTCGTTTGCAAGCCGCAACCGCAACGAATTCAGGAGAGATGGATGAGTGGTTTAAGTCGCACGCCTGGAAAGCGTGTGTAGGTTCATAGCCTACCGGGGGTTCGAATCCCCCTCTCTCCGCCAAGTGATAACTAAAAACGCGCCTTTTGGCGCGTTTTTTATTTTTAGATACCAAAAGACATAACAAAAACAGAGTCTATTTCGAAAAGTTCGCGGCTTCAGCAAATGGGGTTGCCATCATTTCTGTCCCTTTTCCTACCAGCGCTGCCCCCCCAGGACCCCCCTACGTTTTGGTTACCCTTGTGGTGAGTTGCCTTATAAGCTGAAGACTCAGACATCCCACTTTGAGGCCTTTGGGGTCGAGTGCCAGCACCACGGGCTCTGGTCCCACGTGGACTCTTTCTCGGGCAGAGGATCGTCTCCGCGCCAGAGTATCTGTAGTCTTTGCGCTGAGCGAGGCCCACGGGGCTTAGGAGGTGTCAGACGCCGAACGTAATCCAGTTTTTTGAGCTCAGGAAGGTATTTGGCGACCCAGCTGCGGGACTTGTTACACAGCAAGGCGAGTCTGCGTTGGTTGGGATAGCAGATGCCGTGGACGCTTGCGTGTACTCCTAGGGCGGCTAGCAGGAGAAGTAGGGGCTTGCGGCTGTTGATTCGGGGATCAGTCACTGCCCTTGACGGGATGGCCGCGAACTTGGTGTGTGGTGGTGCTTCGCTGGCCTTAGAGTATGGTGTGTTCTTGGTCCGGCACTGTTTTTCGGCCGATACATTTTTATTATCGTATAGACGGATTTTGGGAGCGGGCGGTATCGTAAACGTCGCTGGCTGCATATCATCCACGAAATGCTCCTGTCAGAAAACTCATGTTGATTCGGATGTTATTGATTTTCGGCGAGAAAGAAAATGATCAATGGAGAAATAATCACTCGGTGAGGTTGCTACAGAAGTTGATAACGGTGATACATCATTTCATATGTTTAGATAAATAATAGTCCCTAGAAATTTAAGTTGAAAAAAGACTTCGGGTCAAAATAGTCAGATTGATGGCTCGAAATTGAGAAATTTTTTTGTAAATTGTCGAGATATGTATAACAAAATTTTATCTTTCTTTATTGCCCCAATGCTATTCGCATCGATTGCGTTCGCGCAGGGCAATGAAACCATTCGTCCTAAAAGTAAGTTACCTAAGTGTAAGGGAGCGCACTCAATAAAGTGGATTAATTGCTACGGCGAGTTTTTAATCGGCGATAGCAATAACCGAGAAACTTATGTAGGAGAGTTCCAAAATGGTCTGCCGCATGGAATAGGTATAAGTAGAGACGAGTTATATACATACGCCGGAACATTTAAATATGGTCTAAAAAACGGTAGCGGAATTCAAACATTCAAATTGAATGGTTACGAATCCAGACTAGAAGGTACATGGTTTTCCGGGAGATTAGAGGGTCAAGGAACAGAGATAAACTCGGACGGGTCACGTTACGATGGAAACTTTGAAAATGGACAAAAAAGCGGGCAAGGCGTTGAAGTTACAAAAGATAAAGACAAATATGTTGGTGAATTTAAGTTGGGTAAAAGGAACGGTAATGGAACGTTAATTCTATCAACGGGCTGGCGATTTGTTGGAAAGTTTAAATTTGGGGAAAAATATGGAGTTGGATCTTTTTTTGATGAAAAAGGAAAAAAAAGGTCAATGGGTCAATACAGAGGAGGAAAACTAAATGGCTTTGGTTTCATGAGTGCTGCGAGTGGTGAAAGATTTAGTGAAGGTTTTTATCAAGATGATGTGCTAGTAAAAAAAGAACTTGTCGACGAAAATTTGTTGGAGGAAAATTTCATAGATATTGATATCGAAAAATTTATAGTTGAGAATCCAAATAATTTGCCATTATGTCCACTAAAGAATGATGGTTTTCCAGATCATGAAAAAAAATGCTGGGATAAAGATAATTTGGCTAGTGCTTTACGTATGGGTGAATTTGATAAATCAGAAAGAAATGGATTTGGTTTTATAGTTATCCGAGCCCTCGGCGGCCTTACGATTATTGGGGAATACAAGGATGGAAAGCGTAATGGGAAAGGGATGGAAATCACTCCGGATGGAAAAATCGTCAAGGAGGGTATTTATCAACTTGGTGAATTGATAAAATTAGAAGAGGTTGACATACCAATTTTTTTAAAGAACGAATACCTATCAGCAATCGATAAATCAAAGAAATTAGAAAAAAAAGATGTTAACAAAAATTTAAATTTAAAAGTTACCCATACAAGCCCGGCCGATGATGGGATTTTCGAGATAACAATAATAACTAATACAGATACGGCGTCGCTACTAATAGATGGTGTCGAGCAGGGTGGAAGGAAAGACGGAAGCTACCGTATCAAACGTGTTGCGAGAGCTGGGCAAGTATCCTCATTTAAAATAGTCGCGACTGACATATACGGCAACAAAGGGGCTGAAATGGTTACAGTCTTCCGCGAGGTCGTAGAGTCAAAGCGTGCATATGCCTCATTAAATCCATCCCAAGTTAGGGGGCGACCCAACCGAGATGCTGTGGCTATCATAATTGGTATTGCTGATTATCGAAGCCTACCAAAAGCCGAATTTGCTAATGATGATGCTCGCGTCTTTTACGACTATGCAATCCGGGCATTGGGAGTTAAGCCGGAGAATATAAAGCTGTTGGTAGATGCTGACGCAGAAGAGGTTGAAATTATAAAAACCTTCAAAAATTGGCTGCCAAGTCGAGTTAAACCCACTACAGATGTATATGTTTTTTACAGTGGCCACGGACTGCCAACGCAAGATGGTCAAGATCTATATCTCGTGCCGCCAAGAGCAGATCGCGATTTCATCTCAAGAACGGCGATCCGGTTTCAAGAAATTAATGATGATCTACAAGCTGCTAAGCCGAAATCCGTAACTATTTTCATGGATGCTTGCTACAGTGGACAGGCCCGTTCAGGTGAGACTTTGGTTGCCAGTGCTCGACCTGTGGTTTTAAAAGCAGAGAAAAAACTGTTCCCGGATAACTTCACTGTAATTGCAGCAAGTCAGGCTGATCAGATATCAAGTAGCAGCCCTGATTTAAAACACGGTATCTTTAGCTACTACTTGATGAAGGGAATGGAAGGCGATGCCGACGCCAATAAAGACGGCAAGATTACGCTTGGGGAGATGAGAGACTACCTTGTTGAGAGCGTCGGTCGACAGGCGGGGATGATGAGTCGTAAGCAGGAGCCGCAGTTGATTGGTGACGTAAATCGTATATTGGTGGGACGGTGAATTACATGAAGCGCCTCATTTTTATCGCGCTGATGGCACTTTGCTCTATGTCATTCGGTGTTGAATTGATTTGTTCCGGTATAAACACCATTCGAATAAGCAATATTCGCGGTGATGTTAAAGGGAAAACAAATTGGGAGGGCGAAATCAAAGCAGAGATTTCCTTGGACACATCAAAATCGGTACCAGTAGTAAAAAAAATTTTTTCTGCTGGCCTTGATGTTTCATGGTGTTTTTATGGTTCGTACGCAAAAAATTTTTCAGGACAATGTAATTGCAAGATTGATGATGAGGAAATTTTTTGTTCTCGGAAGTATGAGGATGATTTCTCAAGTCTTACGGTAAGCAGAAAAACAGCTATCGCTAAAATTATTCAAATTCAGGAATGGGGTTCAAAAGAGTCTAATTTGTCATACACAGTTAATGAGAGTGCCGAACTGCAATGTCAGGTCTTTGAAAAAAATAAGTTTTGAGGCGATAATGATTTTGGTGATCGCCTACCCGATCACCAACAACTGCCCCGCCGATATTTGCACAGGATAATTTACAGGCTCAAAGACAGTTGCGAATAGCCCTAAAATGGTTCTCACTTTGCTTTTCCAAGATAAGCATCCCATGCTCTTGACTTAGGTATAAAACATCTATGACGTCAATCAGTTCTGGCGCGGGGCTGGCGAACCCGAGCTCGGTTATCCGTTATCTTATCGGCGCCGGCGTTGCACTGTGGGCACTGGTCATCGCCCTGTCGCCCGACGTTGGAATCGATGCGCCGTGGGTTTGGATGGCCATTTT
>JAIXXZ010000034.1 GCA_027490465.1 Oxalobacteraceae bacterium | reverse complement strand
TTTGCTATCTGTATCTACGCAACGTGAAGGGCTATCGATGGAATCACAAGCGGGTTTATCGGATCTACAAGGAATTAGAGCTGAACTTGCGGATCAAGCCGAAAAAGCGGCTTTGCAGGGAAAAGCCTGAAACCTTGAGTGTTCCCGGAGCAATCAATGACGTCTGGTCACTCGACTTTATGCATTATCAGCTGACGGATCGACGACCATTTCGATTGCTGAATGTGATTGATGACTTCAATCGGGAAGCACTGGGTATCAAAGCTGACCTCTCCTTGCCGGCAGAGCGATTGATTCGGGTGCTGGAACAGATCATTAGCTGGCGCGGGAAACCGAAGGTCATTCGCTGTGATAACGGGCCCGAGAATGTCAGTGGTGCTGTGCAAACCTGGGCCAGCAAACATGGAATCAGGATCGAATACATTCAGCCCGGACAACCTCAGCAGAACGCCTATATCGAGCGTTTCAATCGAACCGTTCGTTATGACTGGCTGGCGCAGGAGCTGTTCGATACGATCGACGATGTGCAGGATCAGGCGACGCGCTGGATGTGGCACTACAATCACGAACGCCCGAACATGGCCTTGGGCGGCATCACCCCCAGTCAGCGCTGGCCATGGCCGTGTAACGCTACTTCAGGCGGCCGTTGAAAATGGGGGGATTACCAAATTACGCCGCATGGTATTCCGTCACTCGCTGCACTTCGTTACGGGAGCCGATAAACACTGCTACACGCTGATGCAGGGTAATCGGCTGGATGTCGAGAATGCGCATCTTTCCATCCGTCGCTGCACCGCCGGCCTGCTCGACGATAAATGCCATGGGGTTGGCTTCGTACATCAATCGTAATTTGCCCGGCTTGTCGGGCTCGCGTGCGTCGGCGGGGTACATGAAGATGCCGCCGCGGTTCAGTATGCGATGAACATCGGCGACCATCGAGGCAATCCAGCGCATATTGAAATTTTTTTCACGAGGTCCAGTCTTTCCGGCTTCGAGTTCTTTGACATAGCGAGTTACCGGTGGATACCAGTGCCGCGCGTTGGACGCGTTGATCGAATACTCTGCGGTATCGGCCGGAATTTGCAAAGCCCGCTGCGTCATGATCCACGAACCCATTTCGCGATCCAGCGTGAAGCAATTGACGCCATTCCCCGTGGTGAGCACCAATACAGTCTGAGGACCATACACCGCATAGCCTGCAGCGACTTGCCGTGTACCGGGCTGCAGAAAATCTTTCTCTGTTGGTGTAGCCATGCCCTCGGGCGCCTTCAACACCGAGAAGATCGTTCCAATGGAAACGTTAACGTCAATATTGGAGGAGCCATCGAGCGGATCGAATAGCAGCATGTATTCGCCCATCGGATAGCGATTGGGAATCGGATGGATGGTTTCCATTTCCTCTGAGGCCATCGCTGCAAGATGACCGCCCCACTCGTTGGCCTGCAATAAAATCTCATTCGAGATGATGTCGAGTTTTTTCTGGATTTCGCCTTGCACGTTTTCCGTATCGGCAGCCCCCAGTACATCACCCAAGGCGCCCTTGCCTACGGCATGACTGATGGTCTTGCAGGCGCGCGCGACAACTTCGATCAGCAGTCGCAGCTCGGCGGGAATGGAGTTATTAAGGCGCTGCTCTTCAATCAGATACTGAGTAAGACTGATACGTTTCATGACGGTGCTCGCTGGCAGGTAAGAGTCAATTGGCGAGTGCTTTGCCAATCACTTCGGCAACGTCATTCGACAATTTTTTAGCAGAAGATATTTTTTGTAGTGCCTCATGCATGGATTTTTGCAAGGATGGTGCGTATTTGCGCCACCGGTCCAGAGAGCGTGCAAGTCGTGCAGCAACCTGGGGATTGATCGCATCAATCGCAATGACCTGCTCCGCCCAGAAGGCATGCCCACTACCATCGGGTGCATGGAAACGAGCTGGGTTGCTGTTACAGAATGCAAACAGCAGACTGCGCGCACGATTGGGGTTTTTCAGGGTAAAGGCGGGATGACGCATCAGCTGTCGAACCGCATTCACATCAGTCGCAGGGGACGAGCCCTGCAGGCTGAACCATTTGTCGATGACGAGCGCTTCTTGCTCGAAGTCTTCATAAAACGACTGCAGTGCCTCGGCCACACCGGGCGCCTGATGATGGACCATCGCAGTTAGTGCCGAAATGCGATCAGTCATGTTGGCGGCGTGATCGAGCTGGTCTTGCATGATTTTTTGGGACTGACTGTCGCCAAGCTCAGCCAGATAACCCAGCGCATTGTTACGCAATGCACGGCGACCGGCGTGTACCGGATCAGGACGATAAGCGCCGGGGGTGTGATGCGAGCGGTAGATCTCGATCAGGTCAGCGCGCAAGGCCAGCGCGAGCTGGCGACGCAGAGCGCGACGTGCGCGGTGAATCGCCTGTGGATTAATGACATCCACCTGTTCAGCGAGCATGCCTTCGGAAGGAAGCGTCAACACCAGATCACGGAAGGCCGGATCCAATGAAGGATCACGCAAGAGCTTGCGCAAGGCATCCGCCAAGAGTTTGTCTTGCGGGGTAACGGCGTAGTGCAAATCCTCGGCAACATCCGTGGCGGCTAACGACAATAGTCGACGGGTAGCGAGTCTTTGTCCTGCTTCCCAGCGATTAAAAGGATCGCTATCGTGCGCGAGCAGGAAGGCCAGTTCATCATCACTGTAACCATAATCGAGTACCACCGGCGCAGAGAAATTACGCAATAGCGACGGCACGGGCAGATGTTCGATGCCGGTGAACGTAAAGCGTTGGGTGGCCTCGGTCAGCTCAAGCACCAGCGTGGTGGGCGCAACGTGGACTTCGGTCTCTTCGGGTCCAGCAATGTTTTCCAGCTGAAGAGGTAAATCATTCCCATGCGCATCGAGCAGACCCACCGCGACCGGAATATGCATGGGCAGCTTGTGGTCTTGCCCAGGCGTCGGTGGACAACGTTGTGTCATCGTCAGCGTGTATGTTTGCGCAGCAGCGTCATATTGAGATGTCACCTGCACACGTGGTGTGCCTGCCTGACTGTACCAGCGCTCGAACTGGCTGAGATCGCGCCCGTTTGCGTCGCTCATCGCAGCGCGGAAGTCATCACAAGTCACCGCCTGTCCGTCATGGCGGCTGAAGTAGAGATCCATGCCCTTGCGGAATCCCTCACGACCGAGCAAGGTCTGCATCATGCGTACGACTTCAGAACCTTTCTCGTAAATCGTCAGCGTGTAGAAATTATTAATCTCGACATAAGAATCGGGTCGCACCGGATGTGCCATCGGGCCTGCATCTTCAGGAAACTGTGCCGCTCGCAGCACGCGCACATCTTCGATACGCTTGACCGCACGACCACTTTCACTGCCCATCATGTCGGCGGAAAATTCCTGATCGCGGAAGACCGTCAATCCTTCTTTGAGCGATAACTGAAACCAGTCGCGGCAGGTAACGCGATTGCCTGTCCAGTTATGAAAGTACTCATGCGCGACGACGGATTCGATGTTGCCGTAATCGGCATCGGTAGCGATACGCGGATTGGCAAGAACATATTTGGTATTGAAAATATTCAGCCCCTTGTTCTCCATCGCGCCCATGTTGAAATCACTGACGGCCACGATCATGAAACGGTCGAGATCCAGCTCAAGTCCGAAACGCTCTTCATCCCAGCGTATGCTTTTAACGAGCGATTCCATGGCATGCGAGGTCTTGTCGAGATTACCCTCTTCCACCCACACTTGCAGCAGCACGTCACGACCAGACTGTAGTATGAGTGTTTGTTCTTCGCACACCAGTTGCCCGGCTACCAGCGCAAACAAGTACGAAGGTTTGCGGAAGGGATCTTCCCACAAGGCGTAATGTCGACCATCGCCGATATCGCCCTGCTCGATCAGATTGCCGTTGGAAAGCAGTACCGGATATCTTGCTTTGTCACCGCGCAGCATGATGCGGTATTTGGCCATGACATCGGGACGATCAGGGAAATAGGTAATTTTACGGAAGCCTTCGGCTTCGCATTGCGTGAAAAAATTACCGTTCGAAACGTACAAGCCCATCAGCGAGGTATTGCGATCGGGACGAATTAGCGTTTCGATTTCCAGCGTGACATCGTCAGGCGCATTGTCGATGATGAGATTGCCGCCAGACAGACGGTAATCGCGTTTGCCGAGCGTGCGACCATTCATCCGCAAGGCAACCAGCGTCAGGTCTTCACCGAACAACACTAAGTCACGCGATTGCACTTCGGTATTGCGCCGCAGCACACTGCGCGCTGCAACACGTGTGGCTTCCGGATCGAGATCAAAACCGATGTCGATCGTATCGACCCAGTAAGTAGGCGGCGAGTATTCCGATCGGTGAATCGTGGCAGCAGTATCTGTACGCATGGGATAGGAAGGACGGGGAACAGGTCAGAAACCGCCATTTTACCAAGGGAGACGCGGAAGGATTCCGCGCCGAATGCCAAGGCAGCAGCGCCAAATGATGCGAGTACCAGAAAAATCAAGGATTTGACATCCGTTTTTCATTGGAAAAAGTATCCGGCTTATCTCTTCAACACTTTTCCTGGCATCTGAACTCGGGGGTGCCGACGGTATGTATGCAACAAACGAAAATCTATGAGAACCTTGCATGTGTGCGTCATCGTGTGCGTTATTGAATTTGACCAAACCATCATGAGATTTGCCGCTTGCCTCATCATCACGCTTTGCCTGCTGCTGTCGGGCTGCGCCAGCAAGATACGCAGCGAGGTGACAGCCTTTCACCAATGGCCTGCCGCCATGGCGGAAAAGACCTTCAGCTTTGTTCACAAAGAAGGTGAACCCACAGGACTGGAACGTCAGAGTTACGAAAATCTGATTCGCGCCGAACTGGTCAAGCAGGGATTGCATGAACCCAGCGGAGGACAGAAAGCGGCGCTGGCGGTGAGCTTCAATGCGATGGTCAGTGCGAAAGATGTCCGCGTGGTTGAGACTGTGCTGGTGGATTCCTGGTACGGCACACCATGGTACGGGCCTGGCTATTACTCGCCTTACTGGGGCGGATGGCCGGGCTATTCACCCTTCTATGGTCCATTCAGCCCCGGCATGCCCGTAGCCCGCCAACAGGAGCGCCGTTACATCGTGTTTTACCGGGAACTGACACTGAAAATCAGTGACCTGGCCGCCGGGCAGCCTCTTTACGAAGTCACGGTGCGCAGCGAGGGCAAGGAAGGCAATCTGGCCAAGATCATGCCTTATTTGGTGCGTAGCGCCTTTGCCGAGTTTCCGGGCAAGAGCGGCACCCCGCGCATCGTTGAAATGAAAATCGATGCCAAACACTGAAGAGCCAGGCGCACGCTCAAGTCACATACGCCACCGATGCCCAGGTAATCAACCCAAGTAACAACACCGCAGCTGCCAGCACGATCAGGAGTCTGCCGAAATGCGGGCCGTGATCAGCACCCGACGGTTGCTCGTCGGGGTGCTGCATCGGGTTGTCCTGCTCGTTCTCGTCTCGCATTGAGCTGTCTCAGGGAAGCAAGATGGTGGAACCGGTGGTTTTGCGGGCTTCCAGATCGCGATGTGCCTCTTGTACGTCGCTCAGTGCATAACGCTGATTGATCTCAATTTTTACTTTACCGCTCTCGACCATGTGGAACAATTCGGCCGCCATGGCTTCGAGATCGCTGCGTTTGGCCGCATACGCAAAAAGCGTCGGCCGTGTCACGAACAGCGATCCGCGCGACGCGAGTTCATTGAGCGAAAACGGCGGCACGGGTCCGGAAGCGGAGCCGTAACTCACCATCATTCCCAGCGGCGAGAGGCAATCCAGCGAACCGATGAAGGTGTCTTTGCCGATCGAGTCATACACCACCGGCACGCCCTTGCCTCCGGTGATTTCCTTGACACGCTCAACAAAATTTTCCTTGTTGTAGTTGATGACGTGTGTGCAGCCATGCGCCTTGGCAAGCTCGCCTTTTTCATCCGAGCCGACCGTGCCGATCATCGTTACGCCCAGAGCGCGCGCCCACTGACAAGCGATCAGCCCCACACCACCGGCTGCGGCGTGGAACAGTATGGTCTCGCCGCCTTTGAGCGGGAAAGTCCGGCGAAACAGATACTGCACCGTCAATCCCTGCAGCATCATCGCTGCGGCCATCTCGAAGCTGACCGAATCGGGCAGTTTGACCAAAGCTTCAGCAGGCATCACGCGAGCCTCGGCGTAAGCACCCGGTGGACGCGTCGCATAGGCCACACGATCACCCTGTTTCACGTGCGTGACATTCGCGCCAACGGCTTCGATCACGCCGGCGCCTTCCATGCCCAGCCCAGCGGGCAGGGGTTGCGGATACAGGCCTGTACGGAAGTACACATCGATGTAATTGAGACCAATCGCGTGATGACGGATCCGAACTTCGCCGGGTCCTGGCTCACCGACCTCAACGTCGACATACGACATCACCTCGGGACCGCCGTTGCTGAAACACCGTATTGCTTTTGTCATGACTGTACCTGCCAAAAAATGATTGAACGATAAAAAACGAATGATAACTTCAAACTACGGTAATTCAGGCTGGGCCGTGCCGCTCACTGTGAAGCGGGTCTGACGGCGCCAGCGGCATGCTGGTCGCGGTTTCATGTTTTCTTTCTGGATAACAGATAAATCCCCGCCAGCACCAAGGCAGTGCCGACCAGCTGGATGCCGGCAATGGGTTCCTGCAACAGCCACGCTGCCAGAAACAAAGTGGACACGGGTCCGGCCATACCCGCCAGCGAAGCCACCGGCGCACCCACGCGGGCGATCGCCATCATGGTCAGGAAGACCGGCAACACCGTGCAAAATACGGCATTGATCGCGGAAAGACCATACACCTCTGCCGACTGCAGCAGCAAGGAGGGTGGCCGCAACAGCAAAAACTGCGCAATTGACGCCAGCGCCGACACACACATCACATACGACACCAGCCGCAAGGTACCCACCCGCTGCACCAGCTCACCTGAGAACAGCAAGTACATCGCATAACTCAGCGCACTGCCCAGCACGAAGGCCCCGCCCACCAACACATTGGCGCCACCCAGACGGACATCATGAATGAAGACCAGAATCGTGCCGCCATAGCAGATGGCCAGCGCCAGCCACTCGACAGCGCTGACCCGTTTGTTTAGCAAGAACACTGACATCAGCAACACGAACGAGGGCGTGAGGAAAAGGATCAGTCGCTCCAAGCCTGCGGAAATATAAGCCAGCCCAATGAAATCCAGGTAACTCGACAGGTAGTAGCCCAACAAGCCCAGCTGAACCATGCGCCAGCGATCCGCTGACGCCAGCGGCGGCTGACGCTTCATCTGTGCCAGCGCAATGATGGCAAAGGCAGGCAGCGAGAACAGCATCCGGAAAGCCAGCACCGTCATCGCATCCACCTGATGGCGGTAGAGCAGCTTGACCACAATGGCTTTGCCTGAGAACAGCACCGCCCCCACCAGTGCCATTATTAATCCAACAAGAAACCACCGGCGCTGCGCGTGCTGGTGGTGGGTCGGAGAGGTGCTGGAGGGCATGAAATCGGTGGGCGAGTGGAGGCAAGTGACAGTGTGCAAGGATTCTACTGTCGACACCGTCGCGCGGCCTTTGGCATTGGCGAAGCCGCCATTTGCAGCGGGTTTTCACACCGGTCGGTATGGTAAACTCCGCCCCCTGTTCACTCGCCAGTACCGGCGAAAAAACTGTCTACGCAAGCGCCTCCCGGCGTGCTGCACGAATTGCAAGACAAGTAACGAAATCCGGAAAGAAAGCACATGGCAGGACATAGCAAATGGGCCAACATCAAGCACAAAAAAGCGGCGACTGATGCCAAGCGCGGCAAGATTTGGACCCGGCTGATCAAGGAAATTACCGTCGCTGCCCGCATGGGCGGCGGCGACATCGACAGCAACCCTCGTCTGCGCCTGGCCGTCGACAAGGCGGCGGATGCCAATATGCCCAAGGACAACGTGACCCGCGCCATCCAGCGCGGCACTGGCGGTCTGGAGGGCGTGAACTACGAAGAGATTCGCTACGAAGGCTACGGCCTGAACGGCGCCGCCATCATCGTTGACTGCATGACAGACAATCGCGTGCGCACGGTGGCCGAAGTGCGGCATGCGTTCTCGAAGTACGGTGGCAACATGGGTACCGAAGGTTCCGTGGCTTTTCTGTTCAAGCATTGCGGACAACTGCTGTTTGCGCCCGGTACCAACGAAGATGCACTCATGGAAGCCGCCCTTGAAGCAGGCGCGGATGATGTGATTGCCGATGATGAAGGCGGGTTTGAGGTTCTCTGTGATCCGCAGATTTTTTCAAATCTGCGTGAAACTTTGGAAAAAGCCGGCTTCAAACCAGAAGTGGCTGAGGTCACGATGAAGCCGTCAACAAATACCGAATTCACCGGTGATGATGCGGTGAAGATGCAGAAGCTGCTGGATGCGCTGGAAAACCTCGACGATGTGCAAGAGGTTTATACCAATGCTGTTATCGAAAATTAAGCAAGACGACTGTACGAAGCGCGATGTTTTTTGACCATGCCGCACGCTTGATGCGGCAACGCTGATACGACAACCTGACCTGAAGCTTTCATGAAAATTCTTGTTGTAGGTTCTGGTGGCCGCGAACACGCACTGGCCTGGAAGCTGGCGCAATCCAAACGCATACAAATCGTGCTGGTGGCGCCCGGTAACGGTGGCACGGCGCTGGATGTGCGCATGAAGAATGTAGCCATCACCGACCCTGTTGCACTCGCCGATTTTGCGCAGCAGGAGCAAGTCACGCTGACTGTCGTTGGACCGGAGGCACCGCTGGCGGCGGGTATCGTGGACATCTTCCGCGAGCGCGGCATGTCTATTTTTGGTCCGACTCGCAAGGCGGCGCAACTCGAGAGCTCGAAGGACTTTGCCAAGGCCTTCATGGAACGCCATGGCATACCGACGGCGCGCTATCAGACTTTTTCGGATGCGGCTGCAGCACATCGCTACATTGATGAGCAAGGCGCCCCTATCGTGATCAAGGCCGACGGTCTCGCCGCTGGCAAAGGCGTGGTCGTCGCAATGACACTGGAAGAAGCCCACGGCGCCATCGACATGATGTTGTCGGATAATCGCTTTGGTGATGCCGGCGCGCGCGTGGTGGTCGAAGAATTTCTTGAGGGTGAAGAAGCCAGCTTCATCGTCATGGT
>JAIXXZ010000102.1 GCA_027490465.1 Oxalobacteraceae bacterium | reverse complement strand
TCGCATGCGCATAATTGTCTCCTTCTTGTTTATTTTAGTTTTGCGAGTTGTTCGCGTAATTTTTCCAGCGTTGCACTGAAATTCTGTACACGTTCTTTTTCTTGTTCGACGACTTGCGCAGGTGCGCGTGCAACAAAACTCTCATTACCCAGTTTTGCGTTCGCTTTGGTAATTTCACCTTCCAGACGCAGCACTTCCTTGTTCAGTCGCTCGCGTTCAGCAGCGATATCGATTTCGACTTTGAGCATCAGCCGCGTGCTGCCTGCCACGGAGACAGGCGCAGGTGATTCCGGCAGTGTATCCACGACCTGTACTTCAGAGAGCTTGGCCAGTGCCTGGAGATAAGGCGCAAAGCTCTGCAAGCGGCCATGGTCAGCGCCTTCGATAAACAGTGGTACTTTCAGCGCAGGAGAGAGTTGCATCTCGCCGCGCAGGTTGCGGCAGGCATCCGTCAATGATTTCAGTTCGGTCATCCAGGCTTCCGATTGCGTATCGATTTTTTTCAGGTTTGGCTCGGGATAGGCCTGCATCATGATCGAATCGCCCGCTGGATTTAGCGTACGTCCCGACAGCGGTGCCACCGTTTGCCATAGCTGCTCGGTGATGAAAGGAATAATCGGGTGGGCGAGCCTGAGTATGGTTTCCAGCACGCGCAGCAGGGTACGTCGTGTGGCGCGTTGCTGTTCTTCGTTCCCGTGCTGTATCTGTACCTTCGCAACTTCCAGATACCAGTCGCAATACTCATCCCAGATGAATTTATAGATGGCGGATGAAATATTATCGAAGCGGTACTCGGCATAACCCTTTTCGACTTCGGCCTCAGTACGCTGCAAGATCGACACGATCCAGCGATCCGCTTGCGAGAAGTCCAGATAACTACCCGTCGCACAAGCCTCGGCACCATGCTCTGCCAGTCCGCAGTCTTTACCTTCGGTGTTCATCAGCACAAAGCGCGTTGCATTCCACAGCTTGTTGCAGAAATTGCGATAGCCTTCGCAGCGGCTCAGGTCAAAATTGATATTGCGTCCCAGGGATGCGTAGCTCGCCATCGTGAAGCGCAGCGCATCGGTGCCGTAGGCTGCTATGCCACTAGCGAATTCCTTGCGTGTGGCTTTTTCAATGCTGGCGGCCTGTTTCGGATTCATCAGTCCAGCAGTGCGCTTTGCCACCAGTTCATCAACGCCGATGCCATCGATCAGATCAATCGGGTCTAGCGTGTTGCCTTTGGACTTGGACATCTTCTGTCCTTGTGCATCGCGCACCAGTCCATGCACATACACAGTCTTGAAGGGTGCTTTGCCGGTGAAGTGCGTGGTCATCATTACCATGCGCGCGACCCAGAAGAAAATAATGTCAAAGCCCGTTACCAAGACAGTGGAGGGTAGGAATAACTTGTAGTCGGGTGTTTCATCCGGCCAGCCCAGCGAGGAGAAGGGCACCAGCGCTGAAGAGAACCAGGTATCCAACACATCCGCTTCACGCGTGAGCGTACCGTGATAGCCGGCAGCCGCGGCTTTCGCCTTGGCTTCGTCTTCATTGCGCGCCACATAAAAAGTGCCCTTGTCGTCATACCAGGCCGGTATCTGATGGCCCCACCAGAGCTGACGCGAAGTACACCAGGCCTGAATATTATTGAGCCACTGGTTGTAGGTCGTGGTCCAGTTTTCAGGCACGAATTTCACTTCGCCTTGCGCCACCTTATCCAGCGCGACCTCGGCAATCGACTTGCCCGGAAAATGGGTGCCTTCCGGTGCGGGTTTACTCATCGCCACAAACCACTGATCAGTGAGCATAGGCTCGATCACTACGCCGGTACGGTCACCACGCGGCACCATCAGTTTGTGCGGCTTGACCAGTTCCAGCAGACCTTGCGCATCCAGATCAGCAACGATCTGCTTGCGTGCAGCAAAGCGATCCATGCCCTGATACACAGCGGGTGCGTTGTCATTGATCTTTGCATCCAGCGTGAAGATACTGATTTGGGCAAGACCGTGACGCTGACCCACTGCGTAGTCATTGAAATCATGCGCAGGCGTGATCTTCACGCAACCGGTACCGAAGGCTTTGTCAACGTAGCTATCGGCAATAACGGGAATTTCGCGATCTGTGAGTGGCAGCTTCAGCGATTTGCCAACGAAGGCTGCATAGCGCTCATCAGTCGGATCCACAGCCACCGCCACATCGCCCAGTAAAGTCTCGGGCCGCGTGGTGGCCACCGTCATATGCCCGCTGCCATCAGCGAACGGATAGCGGATGTGCCACATGCTGCCGTCTTCTTCTTCGGACACCACTTCCAGATCCGACACGGCCGTACCCAGCACCGGATCCCAGTTCACCAGTCGCTTACCGCGGTAAATCAAACCCTGCTCATGCAGACGAACGAAAACCTCCGTGACGGCTTTCGACATTTTGTCGTCCATCGTGAAGTATTCACGACTCCAGTCGGTGGATGCGCCCATGCGGCGCATCTGCCCAGTGATGGTGGAACCCGAGTGTTCTTTCCACTCCCAGACTTTTTCCAGGAATTTTTCGCGGCCAAGGTCATGGCGAGAAAGTTTTTGCGCATCCAGCTGGCGCTCCACCACGATCTGCGTCGCAATGCCCGCATGATCGGTGCCGGGTATCCAGGCGGTGTTATGGCCGCGCATCCGGTAATAGCGCGTCAGACCATCCATGATGGTCTGATTGAACGCATGGCCCATGTGCAGCGTACCCGTGACATTGGGTGGCGGCAGCTGAATGGAGAAAGAGGGTTTGCCCTCGTCCAGTGTGGCGGTGAAGTAGCCGCGCTTTTCCCATTCGGTGCGCCAGTATTGTTCGATCTCGGTGGGCTCAAAGGCCTTGGCTAATTCCATGAT
>JAIXXZ010000033.1 GCA_027490465.1 Oxalobacteraceae bacterium | reverse complement strand
GGGTAGTTACGAATGACATGCAGCGTGGCGGCGTAAAAGCAAAGCGCGATAAAGCAATTTGTGAAATGGTAAAAAACGGCGGTGGATTAAACGTATCAAATTGGGTTGGAAAAATAATCAATCTCTCATCCAACGGGGACGGGAAGGGTGTTCTTGGTATTGAGATTGCTCCGGGCATAACGGTTAAAACATGGAACAACAGCTTATCGGATGTTCTCCATCACACTTTAATTGATCCGAGCAGTAAGTTATTTGAAAAAGCGTCGGCAATGAAAATTAGCCAAATGGTGCAGTTCTCTGGCAGCTTCCACCCGGGATCCGAAACGGAGTGTGTTTACGAAGCGAGTATCACACTGAATGGCAAGATATCTGAGCCAGAATTTGTCATGACCTTTTCTGATATCAAGAAGAAGTAAAAACCGTGGTTTTTACGAAGTCATGCGGACTGCATATCGGATCAAAAGTGTTTTTTGATATTTCTGAATAAGATGAAGGTTTGAGTAAGAGGTGTGGTGTTTGCCTTAATAAATCGGTCAACTGTATTGCCACTGGATACAGTAGTTCGTTCCTGGTTTCTTATAGCTAGTCGAGAGATTAAAATTCATCGTTTGGCACTGCATGAATTCACTATTGCCAATTTGTGTAGGGAATGATCGTTTTTTTTATAAAAATAAGTTAAATGCGCACGGCTACCTTGATTTGTTAGTTTGAAGATAAATTGTCATGTGTGGCTGATTTTTGAAGGTCAAGGGGTATGTAATATGCATAGTTCAAACTGGAAATCAAAAGTAGTCGGCATTTGTCTGCTTGTAGTCGTCAGTTTTTCCGTGGCGGCTCAAAACGAGTCGGAGGGGGAACCTGGACCTGCGCCATGGTATGGGGTGGAGGCGGTGGCAGGCGTTATGACGACTGGGGAGTGCATAGAAACAATGAGTGCGGTTCAAGTCTTGGAAGCAGTCAAATTTGGGCTAGCCAGCATAGTTTCGGAAAAGAAGGTTGGTGGTAAGGTCACTCAACTCACATTTTCTTATCAAGGTCAGCGCGGCACGATATATAGAGAGAAAGCTGTCTGTGAAGTGGCGGCGCGTGCGGCCCACAAAAAAAAGAACGCAATTCCTGACAAGTACAAGTAAATGCTCAATCTCTGGGTTCTTGGAATATGTCCGATTTCGGACTTTATTCGCTGCTTTCAAAAGAGTGCTGGTTGAGCGTTTGTTTGTCCAGTCTTCGGTCGGCTGACGTATAGCCGGCTTTTGGAGGGTCAGAAGATACGTCTCGAGAAGTTTAATTGTCTTTTAATTTATGTATTTTGCGGGTTGAGATAAATTTTCATGAGAAAAATTCATAAGCTAGCTACACCGCTACTTGCTTTGATATTGTTCGGCGTTTTATCGTCTTGTAAAACTGATTTTTTGTTCGATGTTTACACATCAGACATATTTCTTGAAGAGAAAATAAAAACGTCTGCTCAGGTAGCATTTGAGGTTTCTTCTTGCAAGAGTGAGAGACTTGAGGAGAGAAAGGAGGAGGTTCTAAAGCTATTTTCGGTTGATTCAAATCCAAAGGTGGTTGGGTGTGAAGAGCGCGGCATGAATTCAATGCTTATGGTTTCAACCAATGCGGAGATCGTATCTAGTTCTCCGAGTGCGGATTTTAGTTTGGTGAGGGTGAGCTCTCCCGATGTAAAGCAGGAAAGCAAGGTTTACGAAACACGAGGAATGCGATTGGTCATAAGTGAGAGATTTCTTCGCAAGTCGAAAGAAATGATGAAGGAAAATATGCAGACGCTCTCATACGATCAAATCAAAATAAAAATATTTTTCAGCAATGATGAGGCGGACGACGTAATTGTCTCAGGGAATAACTTGTGGGTGAACGGCGAGCCTTTTGAAAACTATAATCGACAAAAGCTATCGAGAAGGCAAAAGATAAAGTTAGAGTTTTCAGACGTAACGAATGCATTGATCCTGAATCGCAAAAGTCCAGTTGGATTTTATGTTAGCAGAAAGAAATGATTTTCTCGTTTTTGATATAGATTTTTTAGCGATTAATCGATGATCTCTGTCGAAATTGTTTTGTCTTGTCCGGCACGACCTTATCCGAGGTAGGTTGGTCGAAGGTGGGTCCGATGGTGTGGGCGCTCTGGACAACCTCGGCCTTGAAATACTACTCAAAGTTATTATTTTTGAAATAATGATTTTAAAATCGTAACTATTGTATTTCTGGTATAACCGGGAGCATATCGACCATAATCGAGGCAGCGCTGGTTTGTTTGCGCTGTGATTGATTGTGGTGATTTTTCGTAGAACGGCATTTGGTATCAAGCACCACAGATCCGGCTTTTCCTCGCGTGTTTCCGCAGTGGCGGTTGTATATTTTTTTGAGTTAATTCCCAATATGAAAGTCAACATCGCTCGCGTCTTTCTCCGGTTGCTATTTTTGCTGATTGCTTTTCTCGGAGCCAGCGTTGAATCTGCAGAGAACTCGTCCGCAAAGCCGGGACCACCTCAGATAGGCAATATCTACAACGGGCACATTCTCCTGGATGACAAGCGGCGAATCGTTCTCCCCGATGGTACTTGGGAAGTCAATAATGTTTTTGAGGATAGGATGCATAACTGGCATGCATCTTGGAAAGTCGTGACACTCGTAAACCGCGATCCCAAAACCCCCTTTTATTTGACTACGGTTCGATATTTTTTGATCTCTACTCGAGACTGGGGGGCGGAAGAATGTCACACAAAATCTAATGCTCTTGCTTTTTTCCATGACGTCACCGGAACGAAAGGCAGCCTTAGTGTCTGCTCCAATTTTTATGATTTTGTAGATCCCGCGGATCTTTTGAATGTTGTTTTGCCTTCGAAATACAAATTTCACTGGGCAAAAGCCTTGTCTAAATTGGACAAAGAGTTTGTGCGTAGTCTGCCAGCGGGTCTAGTCATGCTCGCGGCCACCGCGAATAGAGGTGGCGGGCTATACATTAGGCAAGAGGTCTTGTTGGATGCAAGAAAGGTTGGAGTTGACCCTGCTACCTTTAGATACAACTCCGCGCCCAATTTGATCACGCCGGGTATTGAGATGTTGGGTAAATGGCGACTCAATTATGTCTCGGCCATGGCGCAGTCTTTCCTTGAGCGTTCCGAAGTTCCTGCTGCAACCTACGCATTGAGTATTACGGTTCCGGGGGCGCCATCAGACAAATTGGCGAAAAACGATCTGGGTCCAACTTCAGAAGCATCAAATGATAAGTTTGGTGAAGAAGCACTTGTTAAGGAGAAAGAGGCCGCTCCTTCGAAAGCTGATTTGGTGGAGAAAGACAGCGAGCAATCGCGTGCGAAGGCACAAGCGCTTGCGCTCGAGAGCGAGCAGGTGCGGATCAAGGCCGAGGCCTTGGCCAGGGAAAACGAGGAGGCACGGGCCAGAGCTGAAATGCTGGCGAAGGAGAACGAAAAAGAGCGAGCCAGAGCGGAATCGCTTGCGAAAGAGAGCGAAGAAGCAAGGCGTCAAGCCGAAGCGCGCATAAAAATGCTTGAGGAGACCGCAGCAAAAGAGGCGCGTGCAAAAGAGGCGGCATTAATAGAGGCCAATAAAAAAATAGCCGAGCTCACGGAGCAAGCCAAGTCTGCGAACAAATTGCAGTCCGGTGGCGAAAAGTCAAACAAACGAAAAGCCCTTTTGATTGGCAATGACAAATATCAGACCGTAACACCCCTCAAAAATGCGGGAACCGATGCCCATGCCATGGGAAGGGCACTGAGCGCATTTGGTTACAAGGTGTGGGTTAAAACAGATTTAAACCGCCGGGATATGCATGCTGCCATCAGGCAGTTCAAGGCGGAGGTCGAGGGTGGCGATGAAGTGGTCGTGTTTTACGCCGGACACGCTGTGCAGATTGGCGCGGCCAACTACCTGCTTCCAACGGACATAGTTGGCTCTTCCGAAGATGAGGTTAAGGACGATGCCATTCAATTGCAGCGCCTGTTAGAGGATATGGGAGAGCGGAAAACCCAGATTACATTGGCGATGATCGACGCATGCCGCGATAATCCATTTAAGAAGAGCGGTCGAAACATTGGGGGGCGAGGTTTGGCCCCGACTGCTGCCGCAACCGGCCAGATGATCATTTTTTCGGCGGGTGTTGGTCAGCAAGCTTTGGATCGGCTTAGTAACGACGATCAAGATCCGAACGGCTTGTTTACCCGAATTTTTATCAAGGAGATGAAGGCGCCTGGTCAGCGCATCGACAACCTGGCAAGAGAAGTTCGCAAAAAAGTGGTTGAGGCTGCAAAGGCAGTGGGGCATGAGCAGGTACCGGCAATTTATGATCAGGTGGTAGGAGATTTTTATTTTTCTCAGTAGATTCTTGAGATACGAAATAAATAGAACATTTTGCTAGGAGCGAGTCGTGAATTTTCAATTTCAGATATGTCGATATTTTTTTCTGGTGATGGCGATCGTCGCATCCGGTCATCTCTCTGCGCAGAGCGCACGTGCTTTATTTAGTACGGATAGCGGCACGAAGATGTCGAACCAGTCGGCAGAAAAGAAGCCTGAGAAAAACGTTCCGCAGAAAACAAGCTATGCGGGGCTTCAGTACACGATATTTCAAAGGCTTGATCAGGAAAAATCAGTCAAAGTATCTCCATCAAAAAAATTCAAGAGTGGAGATCAAATCAAGGTGGTCGTTACCTCAAACAAAAAGGGAATACTCACCGCCATAAACATCAGTTCGGATGGCGAAGTTTCTGTGCTTAGCGAGCAATCACTCAAAGCCGGTGCAGAGGTTACAGTCCCTTCCAAAGGTTTTCTCAAGTTCGTTGGCAAAACTGGCGTCGAGCAACTTATTTTCGTGTTGTCTGAGGCGCCATTTTCAAAACAAAAGCAGGTGAACAACAATATTGTCGAATCACTTTCCGAAGCCTGTGGATCAAAGAATGTCGCCGCCCGAGGTTTGGTAGTTGACGATGCGGCGGGTAATCAGTTCTCAGTACTTGATAATTCAGGAAAGTGCGGCACGTCGTCGGCTTCAACCAGATCACTGGTGGTTGAAATTGAAGAGGATTCGGGGTACGGCGTCCTTCCGGTGGGGGATTTGAGCTCGGGTGCTTTGCTCACACTTAAACTCAAGCTTGTCCACGAATAAATGGGAGAGATAATGAGACACTTAAATTTTCAGCGATTATTCTTTTTCTTGATTATTGGTGCATTTTTTTCGGGATGTGATTCGAAAAAGAATGAAGCTGCGAGCCCTCCTGCGCCGAAAGTGGAAAATGTGGCACCTGCGCCCGATCTTTCAGCAGAAGCGCGAGCTAACCTGAACCAGGCTTTTTCTTATATTGGTTCTGCCAAAGTGGCGCCGAACAAAGCTGTACGCGATGAGTTGTTGAACAATGCAGAAGTAGAACTTTCTGCTGCGCTCATGAAAAAGCCGGATTATGTCGAGGCGCTCTCCAACCGAGGTGTCATTTACCTTACGCTCGGAAAGCTGAACAAAGCTGAAGAGGATCTGAAGCGCGCTGTGCAAATTAATCCGGCCCACGCTGACTCACTATACAACCTGGCGTGTTTGTATTCACTCACTAAAAAACTTGATTTGGCAGCGGATGCACTTTCGCAATCTCTGTCGAATGGATTCAATGACACCGAGCGTCTTAGAAATGATCCAGATTTGAATTCGCTTCGATCGACAAAGCAGTTTTCAGAAATTTTGGAGAAAAATAAAATTTTCATCGGGAAGTGAAAGCTGTTTAATGAGTTCGGATTGAGAAGTCGAATTTTGGAACTGTGCTAGGAGGCATTGCAAAGATAGCCTAGCCACACGCTCACCATCGTCCGACTTGGCCAGAGGAATTTTGGCAGCTTACGTGTTGATGCAGTGCGAATGGACGCATATTTTGTCCGGCGCTTGCAGTTCATAAAAAAGTAACGGTGCTAATGCGCACCGTTACTTTTTTTAAAATCAATGTAAAATTTAGGTGGCCGCTAATTGAGCCAGCACAACGACCGTGCTGAATCCAGCCGTTGAGTCGCATTATTCTGGTCGGTAAGAATTGCTGTAAAAGGCTAATCGGCCTTATAAATTCAAGTGAGTTGTAATATTTTTTCAAGGAATCCTATGTCACCTAACCTCAAATCGGGTAGTCGTTTTCTGGGCGCTTGTGTTGTCGTGCTGATGCTTTCCCTTCAAGCTACCTCGTCCATGGCTCAAGTGCTTCCTGCAGATAGTCAGGAAAAAAAGCAACTTATCGCGATGGGCTATGACCTTGATGTTGAAAAGAAGGATGATGCGTGGACCGTTGCAAGGCTTGGCTCAAGCACCACCTTGTTGTTCTCAAAATCACCGGAAAGATTGGTCGTGCTGCGCATGTTTTCAAGAGAGCGGAAGCTCAATTCTGCGCAGGAGCTCGAGCTCTTCAAGGAGATTAATCGTGTGAATAATGATCTTCCGTATCAAGTCGTAGTAGACGAAGAAAACATTTACCTCTCCTTGTATGATTTTGGCGAATACTCTCCAAAAACATTCGCGAAAATTATCAGGGTGGCAGAGAAAGGAAATACGATTTTTGATTCGTATCCTAAGCTGTTAGAGCTACTCAATGATAAATAAAGGGATTAGCTTTTCAGGATAGTTGTACCGAAGATGCCGCCGCTGCAAGAAGTCCTCGATAGGGGTTGCAGCAGGCGCGGCGGCATCAGGGCGGGTAGGACTAGGCTCTGGCTACTGCAAAATGCGCTAAAATCTGCGACTTTTGACCGCCGTTAGTAATATGAAATCTACATTAATTGCCTTGTTCCTCGCGTCCTTTTCTCTGACCGCCTTCGCCGGTCTGCCTGCACCCGGTGCACTGCCAAAAAATGGTAACTGCCCCGCGAACTACGTTGTGAAAAACAACGAGTGTGACCCTACAAAAAGTGCACGATTTGCTGTCGTAAAAAGCGGTGACTGTCCCGCGGATTATGAGGTTGATGGTAACTATTGCATCGCGAGCGCGGGTGCGAAGCTGGCCATTCGTCGTGCAGCAATGACCTGTCCCAAGGGATTTACGCCGATTGGTGACTACTGTATCTCTGAAAATCAGTAGCACTGCAGTGGCATCGCGATGATTCTGCGTTGAATGCGTTGATGTCGCGCGGTCTTGGCTTCAGTGCAGATGCGTCATTTGAGCATCGCTCGGGTACACCGTGTTGTCTGATCTAGTCCACGGTGTATTCGTCTTCCTTCCCCAGCTTTTGCCTGACTGCTTCACGATACTGGGTGAGATCTGTCTCAGCCGTGTGCTTGCGCAAATGTGTTTGCCAGAATAGGGAGGTGATTCGACTGATTTTTTCCCATGTGTGCTGCTCCTGCTCGAGCGTCGTGTTGATATCCCGACTGAATCTGAGGGGAGTGCCGTGCAGGTTTTCGCCGGCAAAGCTCATGTGATCCGCATTGGCAAGAACGAGCTGCTCGCGTTTTCCCGGCGGCAGGCCTTTGTAGACGAGCTTTCGCTTGCTGAGCTCAACACCGAGTCGCATGGAATCGCTGTCATTTTTGAAGGTGACATGATTATCGTGGTCTCCGGTGATGCAGAAGAAGGGGATTTTGACTGTCTTCATTGAGTTGGCGGCAGCGGCCGACATCGCAGTTGGGGAGAACGCAATCGCCGCCTTGATGCGCGGATCAGCCTCACTGATGCCCTTGGACTGCCCTGCGATCGATTGCACCGTCAGAGCGCCGTAAGAGTGGCCTGCGATGCCCACCAGATCACGGTCAATCACGTCCTTGAGGTAGGGGTCAGCAAGGCAAATATCAATAACAAATTTACAATCCGTGACTCTGAGTCCGTATTGAGGAAAAGCCAGCGCATCGCGCAAATTGGACTTCAGTGGCTGCTTTGATACGTCCCAGATAGCCTCATTGGTGACTGGGTGAGACAGGGTAACGACCACAAATCCATCATTGCACCAGGCGTCACACCAGGGCGCGCCATTGTTCAATCCGCTTCCCAATCCCGGCGAGTAGATAATCAAGCCGGTTTTTTTGGGGGGCGTGGGTACGCGGATTCGTATGCCGATTTTTCTTTTGGTTGTCGGGTTGAACAGCAGATGATCAATGGGCACCTTAAGATTGGCATCGGGCCTGATCAGCCGCTCGGGATGGCTGGGTAACGGCTTTTCATTCGCTGTTTCTTTGACTGGGTTGTTTACGTCTTTGCTCTGGGATTTTGCCGCTGCAAATGCCAGATGCCCATAATGTCCCAGACAAAAAACGCCCACTCGTGATAATTGAATCAGCGCCTGCCGCCGTCCTGCTCGGATATTTTTAGGTACAGGCTTAATCACTGGCAGCGATTTTGTTGTGACATCCAGTCCTCGCCCCAGCGAATACTCATGCACTGGGCGTAGCTGCCAGCAGACGCGCAAGACTGACGCGCTGCTTGAAACAAGAGGCACTTCGCCTTGGCGACGCCTTCTTTGGCCCTGTCACTCCGTTCTGGCGCGGGCCGGCTCACATGTTCCATGTACCAAGACACATTGCGTTCACCCATAATGAAAAGTCGACCATCGGGCTCCAATGTCAGGTTGATCCGGTAAAACCGCCCATCCCGATAAACCTGTTCGCCTTCAAAATAATTACCCTCGACATGGAAGACGCGAATGATTTCATCACCCGGTTTGTAGTTCGGGCTATTGGTGCTGGTTGCGATACCGACGCCATTTTTCAGCCGGTAGCCATATTTCCACTGAGGTGAATACCATTCGCCATCCAGGCGACTCACTTGTGCCGTGGCCGTACCGATACAAAGCAGCATGCACAGGGCGCAGAGCACGGCTCTAAGCGATTGCGATCGATAGCATGTGGCGTAACAAAATGACAATGACGACTCCTCTAAAAGACCGGGTGAGTGTGAATTTATAAAGATTATCACTGATTACCAGTTGAAACCTGCACTGATTACCGCCAATGTGTGCCTGTCGCGATTGGATGCTCAAACAAAAAGTCGCTGGCGTCATTGCACCGCCTTCTCTTACAACCGCACTGTCTGTAGTGGCGCGCGTGGCCAGCAGCTTTTTCTTGGAGCCGCCAAGTGTCGAGTACAATCGATTTCAAATGCGAGCCGCTGTTGCATCGCTTTTGCTGGATCAGTTCATCCGACTCGTTCAGTTTTTTTCATTTTTGACGACGTTTCCCCCCTTGAAACTGATACAGCTGCTGCAATCAGATCCAGATCAGCTTTACCAGCAGGCGCTCGACCTCAGGCAGGAGAAAGCGGGCGAACTGGCGCTTCAGACTGCGCACCGTATGTTCACCATCGCTTCCCTGATGGGTATGCATGCCGCGCGCTACCACCTTGGTTTGATGAACTTGCGCGGTGAAGGGCGCGAGCGTAGTCGTATTCGTGCATTGATGTGGTTCAGGTTGGCGGGTAGCCGCGACGAGCCGCGCGCTGCGCGCCAAGCGACCGAGTTGGCAGCTGAACTCAAGCCCGTTGAGATTCGGCAGGCCATGCACTGTGCGAGCCGCTTCGATGAAGCGCAAGCGCTGTTTCGGATAGCCAAGCACGGTGAAGATGCTGAAGCGATTGCTTCACTCGGCGCAATGCTGATGAAGGGTGATGGCGTGGATAGCGATGCCACCTTGGCAGTTGAATGGCTGATGCGCGCGGTGGAAAAAGATAACGCAGAAGCGCAATGGCGCTTGGGTCTTGCTTATGCTCAGGGCAATGGAGTGGCAAAAAACAATGCTGAGGCCTCGCGCTTGTTGCAGCTGTCGGTGTCGCAGGCGAACTGCGATGCCCAATACCATTGGGCGCAGTTTCTTGAGCACCAATCCAATAAATCCGAGGTACATGCAAAGGCCATGCGCCTGTACGAAGCGGCGGCGCAGCAGGGACATATGCCAGCGCAACTTCATTTGGCCTACGCGCTGAGAGCTGGCGAGGCAATGCATGACCCCGGTCATGACCCGAATGCGGTGCCGATACCGCGCAAAACGGTGCGGCGCAGTTCAGCGCCGCATTTGGTTCGTTCGGTGAATTTTTTTCGGATGGCGGCAGACAAGGGGCATGCGGCAGCGCAGTTCGAATTGGGTCAAATGTATGCCCAGGGACTGGGCGTGACTCAGCAGTTCGAAGAAGCAGCGTACTGGTACTTGCTCGCGGCGAAGCAGGGTCATGCACAAGCGCAGTTTCACTTGGGGTTTCTGCATTCCCACGGACAGGGCGTGGAACAAGATTACGCAAAAGCGTATCAGTGGTACTGCATCAGTGAGCGATGTGGTTATGCATTAGCCAGGAAGAATGTCGCTTTCATCGGCAAAAAGCTCTCACCCGGAGAGCGGGAGATGGCCCAGTGGCGAGCTGAAAGCTTTGTTTTTAGCGTGCAAGAAAATCACCAAGAACCGCGGCACTGAGCTTCGGTCAGCGAGCAGCATCAATAATTCTCGTCCTGTCACGGCCTTGTCCTGTATCAAGTGTCGCTTGCTCTTGAGGAATCGCACTGAGCCAGATCAATATCGGCTGATTGTTTGCTCTTGGTTCGGTCATACAGGCATGGTGTGATCACTTTTCTGATACGTTAGTGATTCGTCAAAATTTCGATTTTCGCTCAATAGTTCGATTTACGGTGTTATGGTTACTCGGAGGCATGTGTTTGAACTAATTGGATTCATCTCGTTCTGAACGCAGTCTCGCAATTTGCAGATGATGGTCCGTCGGCAAATGTGCGAAAGATCCACTCACTACTGACAAGAGGCAATTCATGAGAAAAATTCTGACCGTTCTGGCGCTGATCTCAATGGCGGCCTGCAGCAACTTACCGGTTGAACGTACGCAGACCGGCCAAGTCAACCATCCAGATGCTTTTCATTCCTATATCGATTAAGCAAGTACCTTGACGCGGGGTAAGTTCGCTTGCCTCGCGCCATTGATCGAACATTGTTCAGCTTACTTTCCTAGGAGTAATCAAGTCTTCATGTAAAATCCGAACGGTCGTGCTAAAGAAGCGCTGATTAAATAAATGCAGAAACTTTTGTGGCAAGATCAATGGCACTAAGGCCTTGATTTTATTGATCCCCGCGTCGCACAGCTGCGCTGGCTCGCCATAAAATGCGAATTTATTCAGCGCCTCCCTAAACCGGACGGAGGCTGCATGAATTTGAACTACACGCCAGCGGAACTGGCGTTTCGACAGGAAGTTCGTACTTGGCTGGAGGCCAGCCTGCCGGCTGATCTTCAGCACAAAATCCTGAACCACAAGCGCTTGAAGCGCGAAGACTTCGTTCGCTGGCACAAGATCGTGGCCGCCAAGGGCTGGGTAGCGCCGAACTGGCCTGTCGAGCACGGCGGTACAGGCTGGAGCAAGGCGCAGCAGCATATCTGGGAAGAAGAGTGCGCCCGTGCCGGCACGCCCGCGATCATGCCGTTCGGCGTGAATATGGTGGCCCCGGTCATCATGGCCTTTGGCAATGAAGCACAAAAGCGTCATTACCTGCCCCGCATCCTGTCCTGTGAAGACTGGTGGTGTCAGGGCTATTCCGAACCCGGCTCAGGCTCGGATCTAGCGTCACTGAAAACCCGCGCCGAGCGCGATGGCGATCACTACATCGTCAATGGCCAAAAAACCTGGACCACCTTGGCACAACATGCCGACATGATGTTCTGCCTCGTCCGTACCGATCCGGCGGCACGCAAGCAGGAGGGGATTTCTTTTCTGCTGATCGACATGAAGACGCCGGGCATTACCGTGCGACCTATCATCACGCTCGATGAAGACCACGAGGTCAATGAAGTTTTCTTTGATCAGGTGCGGGTGCCTGTTGCCAACCTGATCGGCGAAGAAAACCGTGGATGGACTTATGCGAAATATCTGCTTGGTCACGAGCGCACTGGTATTGCAGCGGTAGGTCGCTCCAAGCGTGAGCTGCAGTTCCTGAAGCGGCTTGCACTGCGCATGCAAAAGGGCGGCCGTCCGCTGCTGCACGATGTGCTGTTTGCCTCCAAGGTCGCTGCGCTTGAGATTGATCTGATGGCGCTGGAGGTGACTGTGTTGCGGGTGATATCGCAGGAAGCCAAACGCCGTGCCCCGGGGCCGGAAGCCTCGATGCTCAAAGTTAAAGGCACGGAGATACAGCAGCGACTGACGGAGCTGATGGTCGAAGCAGCAGGGCCACTCGGATTGCCTTTCGAGTTGTCTTATCTCGAGGGGGACGAGGCATCGACATCGGTGGGGGATGACGACGCAGCGCCACTGATGCCGTACTACTTCAACTACCGCAAGACCACGATTTATGGCGGGTCGAACGAGATCCAGAAAAACATCATTACCCAGATGATTCTGGGTTTGTGAGAGGGATGAGACACGATGGACTTTGACCTGAACTCCGAGCAGCAGCAACTCGCCGACGCGATTGCACGCTGGGCAGAAAAAGACTACAGCTTTGAAAAGCGCAAGCAGATCATCAGCACTGATGCCGGTGTATCGACTGCTGCCTGGCATGCATTGGCAGAGCTGGGTGTATTAGCCTTGCCCGTGCCTTCAGCGCATGATGGTTTCGATGGCACTGCCATCGATCAGATGGTGGTGATGCAGGCACTGGGACGTGCGCTGGTGGTTGAGCCGGTGTTTGCCACTGCACTGGGTGTGCAGTTTCTGAAACTGGCAGGCGGTCATGGCGATGTACTGACCCAGGTGGCTGGTGGCGAGACGGTGCTCGCCTGTGCGCTGGGCGAGCGCCAGTCGCGTCATGAACTCATGCATATCGAGACCACCGCCCGCAAAGTGGATGGCCACTATGTGATCGATGGCAGCAAGTCTGCTGTGCTGCATGGTGCTCAGGCGGGATATCTGATCGTGTCTGCGCGCAGCGCGGGCGAGCATAGCGACACACAGGGTGTTTCTCTGTTCATGGTGCCGGCAGACAGCGCAGGTATCAGCATGCGTGATGCGCGCAGTAATGACGGTATGCGCATGGCTGCCATCGATTTCAAACAGGTGAAGCTGCCTGCTGCATCGCTGCTGGGTGTGGAGGGCGAGGGCTGGCCATTGCTGGAGGCGGCTACTGATCATGGCGTTGCGCTTTTATGTGCGGAGGCGTTGGGCGTGATGGAGGCACTGACAGACGCCACACTGGAGTATCTGAAGACACGTCAGCAATTTGGTGTGCCGATTGGTAAATTTCAGGTGCTGCAGCATCGTATGGCAGAGATGTTCATGCAGCTGGAGCAGGCGCGCTCGATGGCGATGCTGGCTGCAGTAAGTATGTCATCCGAGGATGCCAGCGAGCGCAGGCGTGTAACCTCTGCAGCCAAGGCACGTGTGGGCGAGGCGATGAAATATATCGGACAACAAGCGGTTCAGCTGCATGGTGGTATGGGCGTGACCAATGAACTTCCGGCGGCGCATTACTTCAAACGCTTGAGCACGATTGAATTGACGCTGGGTGATACCGATCATCACCTTGCACGTTTCATTGCCCAGCCAGTCTTCGCTGCAGTGGCTTGATAGCCAGATCGCCAAAGGAAAACTCATGCGAACGTTTGATACACCCGAATCACTGGAAGCTGAAGTCGGTAAGGAAGTCTGTGTCAGCGACTGGCTGACCATCAGTCAGGAGCGTGTAAACAAGTTCGCTGAGGCGACCGATGATCCTCAGTGGATTCATGTCGATATCGAACGCGCCAAGCGCGAATCGCCCTTTGGCGGCACGATTGCGCATGGTTTTCTGACGCTGTCCTTGTTGCCGAAATTTTTCGAGTCGCAGGTCGAACTCCCGTTCGGCAAGATGAGCATCAATTACGGCACCAACAAAGTCCGTTTTCCATCGCCGATGCTGGTCGGTGGTCGTGTGCGTGGACGGTTTTCCCTGCTCTCAGTCGAGCGTCTGCCGGATTGTGTGCAGAGTGTGTGGAAGATGACGGTGGAGCAGGAGGGTAGCGACAAGCCGGTTTGTGTGGCTGAGTCGGTGTTGCGTAGGTATTTTTAGTCGGGTGTGCTTGTCCGCAGACCAGTAATTTATCTCACGCTATTTGAGTAAAGCCACTGGATCCCGGCTTTCGCCGGGATGACGTGTCAGGAGCAGTTGGGCTCAAAATCGTCAATTACGAAGCTACTTAGCGCTAAGTTTTCCGCACAAGCTGATCAGCCAGATCGTTAAAATCTCGCGCCTCTACATCAAAAACGCTCAGATCACCGACGGCTTTCGCCACCTCAGCACCATACTCATGCGGTCTATGCACATAAGCCGTCTGCAGACCGCAGCCTTGCGCTGCCTGCAAATCATCTTCATGTGTAGCGACCATCATCACATCCTGCGGTGTCAGATCAAAGAGTTCAGCCACACCCAGATAGGTTTCGGGATCAGGTTTGTAGTGCCGGAACACTTCCGCCGAGAGAATCAGATCCCAAGGTAGCCGTGCGTGCTTGGCCATGTTGGACAGCAGTGAGAGATTCCCATTCGAGAGGGTGACGATGGTAAACGCCGATTTCAGACGCGTCAGTCCAGCCACGGTATCGGGCCACGGGTCGAGGCGGTGCCAGGCGCGATTGAGATGCTGGCGAGAGGCTTCGTCGAGATCAATCCCAAAATCAATCAGCAGACGGTCCAGAATCAATCGGTGTAAAGCATCGATTTTTGTCCAGCCCAGTTTGCCGCTGCGTACTTCCGCCATGGCAGGCTGGTAACCAGCACGCCAGGCACTGGCGAAGGCATCACCATCAATGCCAGGGATGATCGATACCGCTTCACGGCTGATCGATCCGTGCCAGTCGACGACGGTACCAAAGACATCAAAGGCTAATACGCTGGGGCGATGCATGCGTTCAACGCTTCTGATATTGCGTGGTACCAAACAACATCTCGCGCGCCTTGTCATCCACCAGAGGCTTGCGCAAGTGCGTGAGCACTTCCACGCCGCGTTGCACTGCTGGACGTTCAGCGATTTCATCATGCCAGCGTTTGGCATGCGGATAATCTGCCCAGTCGATGCCCTGATTTTTCCAGGAGCGCGTCCATGGGAAGCAGGCAATGTCGGCGATGGTGTATTCATCACCGGCGATGAAACGATGCTTTGCCAACTGGCGATCCATCACGCCGTACAGACGCTTGGCTTCGTTGGTGTAGCGGGTCACGGCATAGTCAATCTGTTCCGGCGCATAGATGCGAAAGTGGTGGGCTTGTCCGAGCATGGGGCCGAGTCCGCCCATCTGAAACATCAGCCATTGCAGCACCGTGAATTTTTCTATGTCGGTGGTGCCGAGAAAGCGATTTACCTTGCTCGCCAAATAAACAAGGATCGCACCCGATTCGAACAAGGATATCGGTTGTCCATCCGGACCGTCCGGGTCAATGATGGCGGGGATTTTATTGTTGGGTGAGATGGCAAGGAATTCAGGTTTGAACTGATCGCCCTGGCCGATATCAATGTTATGCGCCCGGTAGGGAAGTCCGCATTCTTCGAGCATGATGTGGACTTTGTGGCCGTTTGGCGTGGCCATGGAATAGGCTTCGATCATCTTCTTTTCTCCCAATGAAAAGTGCCGGCTGGCCGGCACTTTGTGGTTATGCTTTAACCGACGCCAGCTTATGACCGCGTAACCGGTAAATCTACACTTTCGCCCGGCAAGCTAACGTATTTTGCAATCTCCAGCTTGGCGATCGCATTACGGTGGACTTCATCCGGACCATCGGCAATACGCAGCGTGCGGTTGTGGGCCCAGAGCTGCGCCAGCGGGAAGTCATCGGAGACACCGCCACCGCCGTGTGCCTGAATCGCCCAGTCAATCACTTTCTGCGCCATCACAGGTGCCAGCACTTTGATCATCGCGATTTCGCTCTTGGCGACTTTATTGCCGACCGTATCCATCATGTACGCAGCTTTCAGCACCAGCAGACGGGCGCTGTCGATCATGATGCGTGATTCAGCGATACGCTCGCGCCATACGCCTTGTTCGGAGACTTTTTTGCCGAACGCGACTCGCGCATCAATGCGGCGGCACATCAGTTCCAGTGCGCGTTCTGCCGTGCCGATCGCACGCATGCAGTGGTGAATACGGCCAGGTCCGAGGCGACCTTGGGCGATTTCAAAGCCGCGACCTTCGCCCAGCAGAATATTCGATGCAGGCACGCGCACATTATCGAAAACCACTTCGCAGTGGCCGTGCGGCGCATCGTCATAACCAAACACTGACAGCGGACGAACGACGGTCACACCTTTGGCATCGGAAGGCACCAGGATCATGGATTGCTGTGAATGGCGCGGCGCATTCGGATCCGTCTTGCCCATCAGGATGTAGATCTTGCAGCGTGGATCACCAGCACCCGAGGTCCACCATTTGCGGCCATTGATCACGTATTCATCACCAACACGCTCGATTCGCGTGCTGATATTCGTGGCGTCAGAGGAGGCGACATCCGGCTCGGTCATCGCAAATGCCGAGCGAATTTCACCCCGCAAAAGCGGCTCTAGCCACTGGCGCTTGTGCTCTTCGGTACCGTAGCGCTCGATGGTTTCCATGTTGCCGGTGTCTGGTGCCGAGCAGTTGAAGACTTCCGGTGCCCAGGGAATGCGACCCATGATTTCGCACAGTGGCGCGTAGTCGAGATTGGACAAGCCCTCTGGTGCGCGCTCGGATTTTGGCAGGAACAGATTCCACAGACCTTCTTTGCGTGCGATGGGCTTGAGCTCTTCGATGATCTTGGTAGGCAGCCAGCGATTGCCTTTTTCGAGGCCATTGCGATCGACTTCATCTTTGTAGGCACGCTCATTGGGATAGATGTGCTGATCCATAAAGTGCAAGAGTTTCTCGCGCAAAGCCTGGCAACGTTCCGAGTATTCGAATTCCATGATCGTGTCTCCTCGCTTTTTTAATGATGACGTCGGTTTTTTTAATGCGTACTAGCTTGTTTGTGTTTTTTCATTTGAAAATCTGGTGATTCAAAAACGAAAGACCCTGGATCCCGGCCTGCGCAGGGATGACGTTTGAGAAGCCATCAGCCTCAAAATCGTCATCACGTGCATGTGATGCCTGCTGCGTGGGCGGATCGCATGCGACCCGAATTCCCCACTCGCTCCCGGCGAAAGCCGGGATCCATATTCAATCTGGCAGTGCGACAGTTTATTTGCTGAATTAAAAAATTACCCACTTACTTAGATGCTGCGTTTGCCTGATGCGTAGTCCCAGCCCATCTCGGCCATCGGCCGTGCTGCCTGACCATTTCTGAGTGCTTGTTCACTGGACGCGGTACCGTCCTGATAGCGTTTCATGATGCCCTGAAGGATGCCGGCCATACGGAACATGTTGTAGGCCAGATAGAAGCGGAAATCATCCTTGTTGATCGTAATGCCGGTACGTTCGCTGTAACGTGCAATGTACGCATCTTCTGTGGGAATGCCCAGCGATTTCAGATCCAGTCCGCCGACACCACGGAACAGGCCGGGTTCGATATGCCAGCTCATGCAGTGATAAGAGAAATCTGCGAGCGGATGGCCGAGTGTGGAGAGCTCCCAGTCCAGCACCGCCAAAATGCGCGGCTCGGTGGGATGAAAGATCATGTTATCCAGACGATAGTCACCATGCACGATGGTGGTGATCTCGCCTGCAGGAATATGCTGAGGCAGCCATTCGATCAGATGATCCATCGCAGGAATAGATTCGGTTTCAGCGGCTTTGTATTGACGAGTCCAGCGATCGATCTGACGACCAAAATAATTACCGGGTTTGCCGTAGCTTTCCAGTCCGACAGCCTTGTAATCGGTACTGTGGAGCAGGGCGATGACGCGGTTCATTTCATCATAGTGCGCGGCGCGGTCTGTTGTGCTCATGCCGGGCAGGGACTGATCCCAAAGCACACGACCCTCGATAAACTCCATGATGTAAAAAGCACGGCCAATCACCGATTCATCTTCGCAGAGCGCATACTGACGCGCGGCAGGGAATCCGGATTTCGATAGCGCATCCATCACACGGAATTCGCGATCAATCGCATGCGCGGAGGGCAGCAGCTTTTCTGCTGGTGCTGGTTTTGTACGGAGTACATATCGCTGACTGCCCGCATTGAGCATATACGTGGGATTGGACTGTCCACCTTTGAACTGTGCAATCTGCAAATCGCCGGAAAATCCCTCGACATGTTCGTGCATGTAGGCCGCGAGGGCATCCAGATCCACTTTCAGTCGTTCGGTAACGGGCTTGGTGCCCATGAATTCTTCATACATTGCTGCGTTCTCCTGCTGGTTTCCGTTGTGTGGATCTATTTTGTAGCTGCTCTAATGCAGGTGGTGTACTGCATTACAGGCTACGGGCCTTTCGGTATTGGTGAAACAGTGCTTCCATGGTGGTGCCTCGCGATTCTGCTTGTAGTGATGACATGGGGGAGTAGTTCACCACTCTAACGACCCAATCACTGTGCTGCTCACCCACATCCATGGCATTGATGCAGCCGGCTGTCTGCGCCAGATTGCCCATGAAAATGCGCTGACCTGTCAATGCATAAGAAAGAATCGCGCGATTCACGCCGCCATGCAGCACCAGCAGCACGGTGTCCCAATCGGTATCGCTACGCAAACGATCAATCGCCGGATGCACGCGATTCATCAGCTCGCCGACGCTCTCACCACCGAGGAAGCGCTTGTCTTCCGGTGCGATGCCTTCGAATGCGCCGGTGAAAGCTTCCTTCAATTCGGCATCGGGTATCGCGGAGAGGCGACCACCTCGAATCTCCACCAGATCGGACCATTCTTGCAAATCGATCTTCTGCGTGGTTTCGGCCAGCACGCGCGTGGCTGTTTCTATCGTGCGCGGCAGTCCTGAGACAATTACGCGATCAAAATTAATGCCTGCTTGGGCAAACACCTTGCCCGCAGCGCTTGCCTGTTCACGGCCTTGTTCATTGAGTGGCACGGATTCCGGCAAAAAAGGTTTACCTGTACTGTCAAAATAAGTAACGCTGCCATGCCGCATCAGGAAGATGCGACGTCTGTGATTGAAGCTCATCGGTAGTGCGGCTTTCTTTTTTCAAGGAAGGCGGTGATGCCTTCGAGTCCATCGCGGTGGTGCAAGCTTTCAACGAAACTCAGTTTTTCGGCTTGCAGATGCGAGGACAGGGTGTTCGATGGTGCTTCGGATAATAGCGATTTGATATTGCCGATTGCGTGTGGCGACAAGGCGGCCAGCGCATCCCCCCAGTTCAGCGCAGAGGAGAGCGCTTCACCATCTGCAACGACGCGGTTGACTAGTCCGTGCTGATGCAGACGTTCCGAGGAGACGGCCTGACCCTCAATCAGCATTTCGGTGGCCAGCTGTCGTGGCAGTGCCTGCGACAGGAACCAGGAAGCGCCACCATCCGGGCTGAGACCGACTTTTACATAGGCCATCACGAATTTGGCGGACTGCGTTGCAACGATCAGATCGCAGGCCAGCGCCAGCGAGAATCCCGCACCGGCAGCAGGGCCTTCAACAGCGGCAATTACGGGCTTGTTGCAGTCCCGAATAGCCTCGATCCAGCTATGCAGCTGATCGATGGACTCTGCTTGTACTGAAGGCGGTTTGGCGCGGTTTTCCAGCAGCCGGTTGAGGTTGCCTCCGGCACAAAAGACGTCCCCTGCGCCGGTCAGAACCACGGCACGGATCTCGGGATCACGCTCGGCAGTGGACAAGGCCTCAATGCCGGCGGCGTACATGTCCGGATGCAGCGCATTTTTGGCGCCGGGGTTGGACAGGGTCAGGATCAGCGTGGCATCACGGCGTGAAGCAAGCAGTTCGGCGGGCATGAAGACAGGCTCAGGTTTCGGGGTGGATCGGGGGTGATAAACTGGCTCTTTCCGCATTGTAACCGCAGCCTGTTTCGTCCCCTCATTCTCTTAGGAGCTTCAATGCTTACTCTCTGTGGTTTTGCCGCTAGCAATTATTACAACAAGGTTAAGGTGGCCCTGCTCGAAAAAGCCATCCCTTTTGAAGAAAAGCTCGTCTGGACTGACCGCTCGCCAGCGCTCTACGAGAAATCGCCTTTAGGCAAAGTCCCGTTTTTCGAGATCGGTGACCAGACTTTATGCGAGTCGCAGGTCATGCTGGACTATGTCGAGGCAGTCTATCCACAAAATCCCTTGGTGCCAGCCGATCCGCTGGCGGCAGCGCGGGTACGTGAGCTGATCCAGTTTATCGAGCTGCATTTGGAATTGGTCGCGCGTGAATTGTTCAGCGAAGCTTTTTTCGGTGGCAAGGTCTCGGATGAGACCAAGACCCGTGTGCAAAAAGTGCTCAAGCGTCACGCCAAGGCTTTCGGTCGTTTTGCACGCTTTGATCGCTATATTGCGGGTGCTGAATTCACGATGGCAGATTGCGCCGCAGCGTTTCATTTGCCCATGGTCAGTCAGGCGACCAAGGCCATCTATGGCGAAGACATTCTGGCAGATTATCCGGTGCGGGATTATGTGCAGTTTCTCCTCGAGCGTCCCGCGATGAAAAAAGTCAATGACGAGCGCAAGATTGGCGCAGTCGCCATGGTGGAGTTTTTTTCCAAAAAATAATTGCTTGTTCAAAGCAGGCCTTTGGTAATTTTTATCAAAGGCCTGATTGCTTTGTGAATCCTTGGATCTTTTTATCCGATTTTCGAATCTTTGTTTATTGAAGTTGCTGTACATCCTAGTCGTAAATCATCGCTACACATCCTTGCTTCAAAAAATCTTCCTCTGAATTTGCATGACTGACGTAGGTCTTGCATGAATCCCCCGGTAATGCAGTCAGTTAGTGTTTCATAAAACACGAATTCGATAATTTTCATATCGACAGTGAACATCATTGCTGCAAAAATTCGCGCGCTTTGCAATGTATGGTTTCGCGAAGATCGATATACAGCCTTGTCGGTTTGTATTGAAACAGGAGTGATTGGCGATGAGCTTGGGTTCTCGGTGTTTCTTCATCATTCTGTTTGTACTAACAAGCGTTCATGCCAAAGCCCAAATCCGAGCCGATGCGAATGCACCTGCCGATCAACGCCCGACCATTCTGCAAGCCGGTAATGGTGTCCCCTTAGTTAACATTCAAACTCCCAGTGCCGCCGGTGTTTCACGTAACAGCTACAGCCAACTCGATGTCGATAGAAACGGCGCCATTCTGAACAACAGCCGCACCGATACACCAACCCAGCTTGGTGGCTGGGTGCAGGGCAATCCCTGGCTGGCCACGGGCAGCGCCCGCGTCATCCTGAACGAAGTCAACAGCACCAATCCCAGTCACTTGAACGGCTGGATCGAAGT
>JAIXXZ010000050.1 GCA_027490465.1 Oxalobacteraceae bacterium | reverse complement strand
GCAGAGTTCTGGTAAAATTCTGCCAACGCCTCGGTGGTGAAATTGGTAGACGCGCCGGACTCAAAATCCGGTTCCGCAAGGAGTGTCGGTTCGATTCCGACCCGAGGCACCAGCTGTCAGCAGACAAAAACCCCTGCTCCTTGAACGGAACCAGGGGTTTCTTATTTTTTGTCTTCGACTGCGCCAGCCTCCGCCGGCGCAGCCTCGGCTGCAGCCGGCTCGGCAGGTGTTTCCGTGTTTTCGGCAGCTGGCTCGGTGGGTGCCGTATCTGCGGCCGGCGTCGCTGGCGCGACTTCCTGCGCTGCAGGCTTGTCCTCTTTTTTCTCTTCAGGCTTCGGCCGTTTGGGTCGCTGCTTGCTGCGCTGATCCATCACCATCAACACGGTGGCTATCATGGCGATCACCACCAGCATGATGATCACCGACATGGGCATTACCGCTACCACGCCCATGAAACCAATCAGCAAAAACAGAATGAGAGGCAAGGCAGCCATCTCGGCCACGAAAACGAAAGGCGTAACAAAGGCACACATGAGCAAAATGAAACTGATCCATTGCGCAGTAAAGTCCCGGCTCAGGAGTGCATGAATGCCTACGCTGAGAAACAACAAGCCAATCGGAAAACGCACCCACCAGTGGTCCCAGAACTTGCGGCTGGCTACCCGCCCATCGCTGATATAGAGCCGCTGCTGCGCGAGTGCCTCATCTGTCCATTCCCAGCGCTTGGACTTGAACAACTGTCTGCCGGTCGACATGGTCCAGAACATCAGCCCGTAAATCCATATCATCAGCGGCAAAATCCAACTGCCCGGTCCAGATTGCGTGGTAAATGCGTACCATGTCTGAACGATCGCAGGCGTACCCAGCGTAACAAAAGTGGGTACAGCCGCAATCGACACCCGCTCATGCGCGCTGACAGGTATCCACTCGCCATTGACACCGGGTTCTTTTTTCATTCGCTCGAACTGACCATTGATTGACGTTTACGTATTTTGATCCAAAGTGCGATCAGCGCCGCTGTGATGATCAATAACGCGGCGATAGCGCCCAAAAGAGAAAGCGTTTGTACAAGCCAGCGAATCAGCGCAAGCAGGGTCACGCCGACACCCACGATGAGCACCAGCAGCAAAGGTTCACGCCAGACCCACAAGTTCGCCAGCGTCAGAATGACGGTGCCCACCAGCCAGCTACCTGGCAGTTGCATTCCATGAACTACCAGTACCCAGTACAGCAAGGCCATGAGCGCAACAGCCAGCGGCGCCCGGATCAGTGGATGAGAAGGCAGCTGCCACTCATACTCCTCCGGTATCGACGAGATCGGTCGCGGCAGTTGCGGCTCGAACAAAATGCCGTCGCGACGCCAGCGACGCTGACGGCGGCGATCCGACCATTTTGTCCATCCAATAGTCAGCATCACCAGGCCGACCATGATCAGCAAGGCCTCACTCAGCGTTTCGACCAGTCCCACGCGCCGGGCGAGAAAGCCAATGCCCACGATGAGCAGCAGGATGAATACCCAACGAAGCCGGCGCAAGCGGCGACTGCGAGCATCATCCTCGCCCGCGCCACTGATCATTCTGATGCCGCCACCTTGCTTCATCAAGCCGCCTTCGCCTCGCCAGAAAATGCCAGAAGTCATTGATATTGCAGGATTTTCTGGCCCTTGAAATGCGTCGCTATTCTAGCACCGCCATTCCTGATAGCAACTTGTACAGTACAGCCGCAGCAAGGAATCTCAGCATCGCTACGGAATGGCGGCCAGATATTGGGATTAGTGATACGCGACCCGAACTGGACAAAATTTGTCATTAACTGACAAAAATGGTTTTTATTTACATATATTGTTAATCGCTATCTTTGTATTGGGTATGTTGAATGCGAAAAACTCGGCATTCAATTCAGGATGATCGAGACTTTGTCGATCGATATACCGTCATCGTAGGCGAACAATGAACACACAGGCTGAGATTTTTATGCGGATGAGTTATCCGATCGAATAACGGCTATTTTTCAAGTCTAAATTTTCAAAGCTGCTGCGATAACACTGACACCCTTAGTCAGGCACTGATGTGGCACAGACCTTGCCCATGCGCACGAATCCACCCATTTCGTGGATTTCACAGTCAATCAGTTTTCATTAGGGAGTGTCATATGAGAAGTACCTATCACCGCCGCCCCACCGGCGCAGCACAACAAGGTTTTACATTAATTGAATTGATGATCGTGGTGGCGATCATCGGTATTTTGGCTGCGGTGGGTATTCCTGCTTATCAGGATTACACGGCGAAAGCGCGACTCAGTGAGGGCATTAGTCTCGCAACACCAGCCAAGACGGCGCTCGGAATTGCGTGCAGTGACGGAATGCTACAAGATCGGGCTGCTGCTTTAACGCATAATGATTTAGGGCTTCCTGCCGCAGATACGATTATCGGTAGAAACGTGACTGGCGTGACTGTCACGGGCACCGGCGCTACGACTGCGACGATCACTATTGCCTATGGCGGCGGCATTCCGGGTGTAACTGCAGGTCAAAACATTATTTATGACGGTACTTGTGCGCCAGGCGCTGGAATGCGGTGGGTTATAAACGGCAACAGCACGGTACCTGCGCGCCTACTTCCACGCGTTTGAGCTTAACCCATGCAGAGTTAGTCTGCATAAAAAAAGAGAGAGCCAACAGGCTCTCTCTTTTTTCCGGTTTGCACTTTATAAACAAGCTTTAAGCAATCGTCCCATCTCCGAAGGATTACGCGTGACCTTGATACCACAGGCGTCCATAATCTCCAGCTTAGCTTGCGCAGTATCTGCACCACCCGAAATCAATGCCCCGGCGTGACCCATGCGCTTGCCCGGTGGCGCGGTGACACCCGCAATAAAGCCAACTACAGGTTTCTTCATGTTGTCCCGAATCCAGTAGGCAGCATTCGCCTCATCCGGCCCGCCAATCTCCCCAATCATGATGACGGCATCCGTGTCCGGATCATCATTGAACATTTTCATGATATCGATGTGCTTGAGTCCATTGATAGGATCGCCCCCAATACCAACAGCCGAGGATTGACCGAGACCCAACGCGGTGAGTTGTCCGACCGCTTCATAGGTCAGAGTACCGGAGCGCGACACCACACCGATGCGGCCCTTTTTGTGGATGTGTCCCGGCATGATGCCGATCTTGATTTCATCGGGCGTGATCAAACCCGGACAGTTCGGTCCAAGCAAGAGCGTCTTGCTGCCCGCCTTGGCCATTTTGTCTTTCAGCGCGAGCATGTCGCGCACGGGGATGCCTTCGGTGATGCAGATGGCCAGATCGAGTTCAGCCTCGACTGCTTCCCAGATTGCATCGGCAGCACCTGCCGGCGGTACGTAGATAACGGAGACGTTTGCGCCCGTCTTGTCTTTGGCTTCGCGCACGTTGGCATAAATCGGAATGCCTTCAAAATCTTCGCCGGCCTTTTTCGGATTGACGCCAGCGACAAAGCATTCTTTGCCATTCGCATAGTCGCGGCACATGCGCGTATGGAACTGCCCGGTTTTACCGGTAATGCCCTGAGTTACAACCTTGGTGTTTTTATTGATCAGAATCGACATGATGTGTCCTTGCGCAATTAGTGAGCATTGGCTGCAGCAACGACCTTCTGCGCAGCTTCTTCCATGGTGTCGGCGGCAATGATAGGCAAGCCGGAATCAGCGAGCATCTTCTTGCCGATGTCTTCGTTCGTACCTTTCATGCGTACGACCAGGGGCACGCTCAGTGATACCGCACGCGATGCCGTAATCACGCCTTCGGCAATCACATCGCAGCGCATGATGCCACCGAAGATATTCACAAGGATCGCTTTCAAGTGGGGATTCTTCAGCATGATCTTGAAGGCTTCGGTCACCTTCTCAGCGGTAGCGCCACCGCCCACGTCAAGGAAGTTGGCGGGCTCGCCATCGAAGAGCTTGATGGTATCCATCGTGGCCATCGCCAGGCCGGCGCCATTCACGAGACAGCCGATATTGCCATCCAGGGAGATATAGGCAAGGTCGAATTTGGAAGCCTCGATCTCGGCTGGGTCTTCTTCGTCCAGATCGCGATAGGCCATGATCTCAGGATGGCGGAACAGGGCATTGCTATCGAAATTGAATTTCGCATCCAGTGCGATGACTTTGCCATCACCCGTCAGAATCAAAGGATTGATTTCTGCGAGAGATGCGTCGGTTTCCCAGTAAGCCTGATACAAACCCTGCAGCTGCTTGCGCGCATCGGCAATGGATGCCGGCGGCACACCGATTTTTGCCGCGATGTCGTCGGCCTCGGCATCTTTCAGGCCTGTGGCCGGATCGATCGCAATTTTATGAATCAGCTCGGGATGTTTTTCCGCGACTTCTTCGATGTCCATGCCGCCTTCGCTCGAGGCCATCAGCACCACGCGCTGGGAAATCCGGTCAGTCACCATCGAGACGTAGAGCTCTTTTTTGATATCTGCGCCTTCTTCGATCAGAAGCCGACGCACTTTTTGGCCTTCGGGGCCGGTCTGATGCGTGATCAGTTGCATGCCCATGATCTGGTTTGCATATTCGCGCACCTGATCCATTGATTTCGCTACCTTCACGCCACCGCCTTTGCCGCGGCCACCGGCATGAATCTGTGCCTTCACAACCCAGACCGGACCGCCGAGTGTCTCTGCCGCCTTGATGGCTTCATCAACGCTCATGCACGGAATACCGCGCGGCACAGTAACACCAAATTTTTTCAGGATTTCCTTACCCTGGTACTCATGAATTTTCATGCGGACTTCCCCCTAACGCACAATTGTTTTGAATGAATCTTTTTGAAATCCTCAGCGCTTGGCTGAAGGCTTGATAACCCAACGCGGGTAATATTTTGCGACCGCCGGTCCATCGCGCCGCAGCGCATGGCAGCGGTCCAGCTGAAATGGTGGCTGGGCATTTTCATCGTCATTTTCGCCATCACGTGTCGGCAGTACATCACCAGCAAAAGCCTGTATCGCTGCAGTGGGCAATACGCTGCTCAATTCTGTGAGGTGTGTACAACCTTGTATACCGGCCAGACGTTCACGCAAGTTATGCCGGAAGCTCTGGATGAGATTCAAGCCAATCAGTTTTTTATACGCGGCACCGAAAGTATCGCAATAACCAGGATAAGGCACCGCATCCGACACGGCTTCAGCATCAACGATATTGAGCTGGGTATCGATGGTAATTCGGAGCCAGAGATCATGAATAGGCTCATTGGGCCCGCGTTGACCCGAGGCGAGCTCCACAACACGGGGTTTGGTATCGGTGATGCGTGCGTCGATATCCCAAAGACCGTCATCGCGCTCGAAGGCCTGTGCCACGATGCTGCGCGTGTGACGCGGCGTACGTGAGGTTTTGGAGGCAGGCAATGGCATAGTGCAGAGGCGCTCGATGAACCGGGGCGGCTGGCGCTCGATTGTCAGTTGTGCAGCCTGTCGCAGCTTCTACGACTGGTGCCGCTTATGCGGCGCTGCAAAGCTGCCGAAGTGTAGCACAGGCAGGCATGAATTCCGCCCGAAAACAAGCACCAGGGCAATGATTACGCGTACAACAAACCGTCCGATTGGGCAACGTATTACATTTCGGCATCATGCTGTTTTGCACGTCTCATCACCGCACTAATCGCCGTGGAAGAAAATCCCCGCTGCTGTAAAAACCGCATCTGTTTGGCCGCTTCTGCCGATGATTCCGCGCGCTTGCCAAACTTTCTTTCCCAGACTTCCCAGGCGCGCTGACCTTCATCGAGAATCAGCGTGCGTTTCAGACTGGAGACGGTGCCTTCATCCACACCGTGGCTTTGCAACTCGGACAAAATACGGGCGCTGCCATAGCGAGCGACACGGCGATTCACCAGAGATTCGGCAAATCGGGATTCGGAGAGAAATTTCGAGGCTTCCAGCCAATCAAGTATCGCTGGAATGTCGTCTGATTCTTCTGCATGGCGAGCCAGTTTTCTGGCCAGCTCCTGCCGACTGTGCTCGCGCGCCGCGAGATGACGCAAGGCGCGAGCTTTCAGACTGGGTTTGGGGCGCGGCATGCGCAGTGGGCAGGCGCAACTCCGCTAGCGACGCTTACGGGCTAACGGAATTAGCGCTTACTCGCTTTCCTTCATTTCAGCGAGTGCCTTGGCAGCCTTGCGCGCTGCGGCCGGCGAGAGCTCGGCAGGCGAATCGGAGGCTGCATCCGCATCTGCCTTGGCTGCTTTTACTTTTGCGGCAGCAGGCAAAGAGGGCAGCTCGGGAACACCAAGATGCGCCCTGACCTTGTTTTCAATTTCATGCGCGAGTTCCGGACGCTCTTTCAGATACTGACGCGCATTATCCTTGCCCTGACCAATGCGCTCACCGTTGTAGCTGTACCAGGCACCGGATTTTTCCACGATTTTTGCTTCAGAACCAATATCGAGGATTTCACCTTCACGCGATGTACCTTCTCCGTACAAAATGTCGAAATGGGCTTCGCGGAAAGGCGGTGCAACTTTATTTTTGACGACCTTGACGCGGGTCTCATTACCAATCACTTCATCACCGGATTTGATGGAGCCGGTGCGGCGAATATCCATACGAACCGACGCATAAAACTTCAGCGCATTACCGCCTGTGGTAGTTTCCGGATTACCGAACATGACACCGATCTTCATGCGGATCTGGTTAATGAAAATGACCATGGTGTTGGTGCGATTGATGGAGCCGGTCAGCTTGCGCAAGGCCTGCGACATCAGTCGAGCCTGCAGGCCTGGCAATGAATCACCCATATCGCCTTCGATTTCAGCGCGTGGCGTCAGCGCGGCGACCGAATCAATCACCACCAGATCAACCGCGCCGGAACGAACCAGTGCATCCGTGATTTCCAGCGCTTGTTCACCGGTGTCAGGCTGAGAAATCAGCAAATCATTCAGGTTCACACCCAGTTTCTGAGCATAAATGGTGTCGAGCGCGTGTTCGGCATCGATGAACGCGCAGGTACCACCGAGTTTCTGCATTTCGGCGATGACTTGCAGGGTCATCGTGGTCTTGCCCGAGGATTCAGGGCCATAGATTTCCACCACTCGGCCGCGCGGCAGGCCACCGACACCCAGCGCCACATCCAGCCCCAATGAACCCGTGGAGACGACCTGCACTTCTTCGGCCACGGCGCCATCCAGACGCATCACCGAGCCCTTGCCGAACTGCTTCTCGATTTGTGCGAGGGCTGCGCCAAGTGCCTTGGCCTTTTCAGAGTTTGGGGCTTTTTTGTCGTCCATGAATGCTCTCTCAGTTCGGTAAGTGGGTTTGCCTGATGCTGTGGCGGCGACGCCAAAAGCGCCAGCCAGTACTGTATAAAAAAACAGTGGCTTAGGCAAGCCTAATTTCAGCTCGATTGCAGGGGGCACTGCTGAAACGTCAGGATTTCAGACGACGGCGGAGCGGCTATGCTCCCACGGCGTCTTAAAAATCAGGGACTTGGCCAAGCTTTCGTTGCCAAAAAAGTTGGCGCATCCAATTGAGCCAAAATGACTTGTCAAAATAAAAATTCGGATGAAAATGCCCTGACAGATGCTTTGTTGATGGCAACACCCAAAGACAATAGACTTGCGACAGGATGCCTGATCAATGCCGGGCGGCGATTGGCGCCGCACATCGCAAACCATCACTATAAAGACAAACACATGCGTATCCTGCTTGCGGAAGATGACAGCGTGCTGGCCGATGGCCTGACACGCTCGTTGCGCCAGTCCGGCTACGTGACCGATTGCGTGAGCACCGGACAGGCTGCCGACAACGCCCTCTCTACACAAGATTTCGACTTGCTGATTCTGGATCTGGATTTGCCGGTGATATCCGGACTCGAGGTATTGCGACGTCTGCGCACCCGCGAATCCCGAGTGCCGGTGCTGATTCTGACAGCCGCGGATTCCGTCGAGCAGCGGGTCAAGGGGCTTGATCTGGGCGCCGATGACTACATGGCCAAGCCATTTGCACTCTCTGAGCTGGAAGCGCGGGTGCGGGCGCTGACACGACGCGGGGCCGGGGGCGGCCCGACCGTCATTCGCCATGGCCCGCTGAGCTTTGATCAAGTTGGCCGAATCGCCTACATGAACGATCACATGATTGATCTCTCCGCACGCGAGCTGGGATTGCTGGAGGTGCTGCTCAAGCGCAGCGGGCGACTGGTCTCGAAAGACCAACTGGTCGACCATCTATGCGAATGGGGCGAAGAGGTCAGCAACAATGCCATCGAAGTCTATGTGCATCGCTTGCGAAAAAAAATCGAAAGCGGCGGAATCCGCATTGCCACAGTGCGAGGGCTTGGTTACTGCCTTGAGAAATTCGCACCGGCACAAAACCCCGAAACCGGCACTGCCTGACGCTGACCGTGGAATCTCCGCGCAACCAGTCAGGGAAAGCCGTTCCTGCCGATACCTCACGAGACACCAATAGCCAGCATTCGCTGTTCGGCGAAATCCTTGACTGGATGCTGATGCCTTTGCTGCTGATCTGGCCGATCAGTATTGGTGTGACCTATCTGATCGCCAAATCGATTGCCAACGAACCTTTCGATCGCGCACTGGAAGACCGTGTGACCGTGATTGCGCAGCAAGTCAAAGAAGTCGATGGCGAAGTCAGCGCCGAATTGCCCTATTCTGCGCGCGACATTTTGCGCGCAGACGATGTCGACAATGTGTATTTTCAGGTTCGTGGCGCGCAGCGCCAGATGGTCTCGGGTGACACCGATATTCCCCTGCCAGATGAAGAAGACAAACCCGTTCCGTGGTCGGTGATGCTGCGCGATGCGCAGATGCGCAACACGGAAGTACGCGTCGCTTATGTGTACGTGAATCTTCAGCCTGTGCGCACGGCGCGCCCAAGTGCCGAAGGTCCGCGCTATGCCTTGGTACAAGTCGCAGAGACACTGGAAAAAAGACGGCAGCTGGCCAATCAGATCATCAAGGGGGTGATCCTGCCGGAGTTCATTATTCTGCCTATTGCGCTCACCCTGTTGTGGTTCGCGCTGGTACGCGGTCTCTCGCCGCTGGCTACCTTGCAGGACCATATACGCTCGCGACGATCGGATGACTTGTCGCCGATTGACTCCAGGGTAGTACCTGAAGAAATTTCGCCGCTGGTACGCTCGCTTAATGACATGCTCGGGCGCCTGTCACAAAGCATCCATTCACAAAAGCGGTTTATTGCCGATGCAGCGCATCAGATGAAAACGCCGCTCGCTGGCATGCGCATGCAGTCAGAACTGGCGATGCGCCAGACCAATCGCGAAGAAATTCAGCGCTCGCTGGAACAGCTCTCAAAGAGCTCCGAATCTGCAACCCGGCTGGTAAATCAATTACTGGCGCTGGCGCGTGCGGAAAATGATTCACCGCAGACTACATCGCTGCAGCACACGGATTTGCGTGCGCTGGTTCGCGATACGGTTCAGGATTGGTTTCAGTCGGCACTGGCGCGACAGATCGATCTCGGCTTCGAAGAAGATGAAGCCGGTCTCGTCGTACAAGGTAATGCCACCATGCTGCGCGAAATGCTGAACAATCTGATTGACAACGCATTGCGCTACACCCAAATCGGCGGACATGTCACGGTCCGCGTGCGTGCTGACACAGCACGACGAAAGGTCCTGCTGGAAGTAGAAGACAACGGCCCTGGTATTGCGATGGCAGAACGCGGACACGTATTCGAGCGGTTTTATCGCATCCTGGGTAGCGAAGTGGAAGGCAGCGGTCTGGGACTCGCGATCGTGCGCGAAATCGCCCAGCGCCATTCGGCCGAGATTGATCTGCTCAACAATCCGCGCTCGAATGACCCACACTTTCCCGGCCTGCTGATTCGTATCACACTGCCGATGGCATCATCCAACCCATCGCAGGTAAGCATCCATTCATGATGAATTCATCCGACTCTGTTCCAGCGCATGCGGCCAGATTTTGGCAGCGTGTCAAAGCACTGACACTTTTTTTATTGATGATCTGGCTGTTCGTGAGTTTCGGTTTTGCGTTTTACGCGCGCGAGCTCGCGGGACTCTCCGTGTTTGGCTGGCCACTGCCTTTTTATATGGCGGCACAGGGGACGACTCTGGTTTATCTGGCGCTGATTGGTGCCTATGTGCTGGTCATGAAAAAACTTGATGTGCTGGCTGCCGCTGAGGCTGCGAATGAAAACTGACAGCTTCACACGGCTGCTGGTTCGCTACTTCAGCCTGTACACCGCAGGCTTTGGATTTTTGCTGATATCACTTGCCATTCTCGAGCATGAGGGCTTCCCGCGTTTCTGGCTCGGCTATCTATTTTTATTTGCCACCATTGTGGTGTACGCCTTTATCGGGGTCTTCAGCAGAACCTCGGATGTCACCGAATACTATGTCGCCGGTCGCCGTGTACCCGCGCTGTTCAACGGTATGGCCACGGCAGCCGACTGGATCTCTGCAGCAAGCTTCATGGGTCTGGCGGGTGGCTTGTACTTGCAGGGCTTCGACGGTCTGGCCTACATCATGGGCTGGACCGGTGGCTACTGCCTGGTAGCGATGCTGATCGCGCCTTATCTGCGTAAATTCGGTCAGTACACCGTACCCGACTTTCTGTCTGCACGTTATTCCGGTTCGAACGGCGGCAACACCGTTCGCCTGCTCGCGGTGCTTGCTACGGTCATCATTTCTTTTACCTACGTGGTCGCACAGATCTATGGCGTAGGACTGATCACTTCCCGCTTCACCGGTATTGATTTTTCAGTCGGTATTTTCCTCGGCCTGGCCAGTATTCTCGTCTGCTCTTTTCTGGGTGGCATGCGCGCGATTACCTGGACCCAGATCGCGCAGTACATCATCATCCTGATCGCTTTCATGATCCCGGTGTCGTGGCTGGCGATAAAGCAAACCGGCATACCCGTACCGCAGATCGCCTACAGTTCGGCCGTAGAGAAACTCACCGCACAAGAAAAACGACTGGCTGCCAGCAAGAGCGAACAACAAGTACGCGATCTGTATCGCGAGCGTGCACAGCAATACGATGCCAAGCTGGCAGCCCTGCCACTTTCATGGGATGAAGGTCTCAGGGATGCGCGGCGCCGTCTGCAAGCACTACAAACCAGCAATGCCTCACTCATCGAGATCAAGTCAGCAAACCGCGCACTTGCGGATTACCCAAAAAGTCCGGAAGAAGCACGTCGTGTCTGGCTGCTTGCGCGTGATGCCGACCTCGCGCGTTCGCAAGCGCTGCTGTCTCACACACAGCCTTTCCCCGCCGCCGACAAGGCAAGCTCGGATATACAGCGCAATAATTTTCTGGCACTGGTGTTTTGCCTGATGCTTGGCACCGCCGCATTGCCTCACATACTGGTGCGCTCTTATACAACACCGTCCGTTCCCCAGGCACGCGCATCGGTCTTCTGGGCGCTGTTTTTCATTTTGCTGCTCTACACCGCATTTCCTGCACTGGCCGTGCTGGTGAAATATGAAATCTATACTTCGCTGGTCGGTTCGCCGTTCGCCGAACTTCCGGGATGGGTCAGCTATTGGGCTGGCATTGATAAAGTCAAACCGCTTATCAGCATCACTGACATCAATCAGGATGGTCTGGTGCAGTTGGCCGAAATCGTGATCAATGGCGATATGGTGATGCTGGCCACGCCGGAAATCGCCGGTATGCCGTATGTGATTTCAGCACTGATCGCAGCCGGCGCGCTGGCCGCTGCGCTTTCCACGGCGGATGGGCTGCTGCTGACCATCTCCAGTGCGCTCTCGCACGATACCTATTTCAAAATGGTGAATCCGGCTGCGTCCAGCCAGAAGCAAGTGACCATTTCCAAACTCATCCTGCTGGTCGTCGCCCTGCTGGCCGCTTACACCGCCTCTTTCCGCTCGGGCGATATTCTGTCCATGGTCAGCATTGCATTTTCGATAGCAGCATCCACCTTATTCCCCGCACTGGTTTTGGGCGTTTTCTGGAAGCGGGCTAACCAGGAAGGCGCAATTGCGGGCATGCTGACCGGATTTTTCGTCTGTCTCATCTATTTGGTGCAAACCAATCCCGCGCTGGGTGGCAGCAGCGCTCATCAATGGTTCCATATCGCACCCGCCTCCGCCGGCGTTTTCGGTGTGCCTGCCGGGCTGATCGTGATGATCATCGTCTCTTTGCTCACGCCGCCGCCGAGAGCCGAGGTAGCCGCGCTGATTGATCAACTGCGCAGCCCCTGAAAATTCCTCGCTGGCATGCTTCTTGATACGTCTGTGTTTCACATTGACGTATGCGGTGAGGTAACAAAGCGATGTCAGGCTTTTTCAATGAGATGTACCGCAGCGATGGCGTGCAGGTTCGGCCGCATTACCGTGAGTTCGAGCACTGGCTGAGCAAGCAGGCTCCCGATATCGTCGAGCGCAAGCGCATCGAGGCTGATCTGAATTTCCGTCGGGTCGGTATCACCTTCGCGGTGTATGGCAGTGATGCAGGCACCGAGCGCCTGATCCCTTTCGACATCATCCCCCGCATCATCCCGGCTGCCGAATGGTCACAACTGCATCTCGGACTCAAACAACGCGTCAAGGCGCTCAATCTTTTCATTCATGACATCTACCACGAACAAAACATCGTCAAGGCGGGCGTAATCCCGGCCGAGCAAGTGTTTCGCAATGCGCAGTACCGTCCTGAGATGCAAGGCATTACGGTGCCCTCCGACATCTACGCACAGATTGCGGGCGTGGATATCGTGCGTGCCGGTGAAGGCGAGTTTTATGTACTCGAAGACAATCTGCGCGTACCGTCCGGCGTGTCGTACATGCTGGAAGACCGCAAGATGATGATGCGGCTTTTCCCGGATCTGTTTGCCCGTCACAAAATCGCACCAGTCGCGCACTACCCTGACCTGCTGCTCGACATGCTGCGCTCGGTCGCACCGCAAGGTGTAGATGATCCAACGGTGGTGGTCATGACGCCGGGGATGTACAACTCTGCTTATTTTGAACATGCGTTTCTGGCGCAGCAAATGGGTGTCGAGCTGGTCGAGGGGCAGGATCTGTTCGTCAATGACAACCATGTGTACATGCGCACTACACGCGGACCGCAGCGCGTGGATGTGATCTACCGACGCATTGATGACGACTTTCTTGATCCACTGGTATTTCGTCCTGATTCATCGCTCGGTGTACCCGGATTGCTGTCGGTGTATCGCGCAGGTCGCGTCGCGCTTGCCAATGCCATAGGCACCGGCGTGGCTGATGACAAATCCATCTATCCGTATGTGCCGGACATGATTCGCTTTTATCTGTCCGAGTCGCCGATACTCAATAACGTACCCACCTATCAGTGCCGCAAAAAGGAAGATCTGCAATACACGCTGGATCACCTGGCCGAACTGGTCGTCAAGGAAGTACACGGTGCAGGCGGCTACGGCATGCTGGTCGGACCCGCCTCAACGCGCGCCGAGATTGAGGATTTTCGCCAGCGACTGCTCGCCAAACCCGAGGGCTACATTGCACAACCCACGCTGGCTCTTTCGGCTTGTCCCACCTATGTCGAGTCCGGTATCGCACCGCGCCACATCGATCTGCGTCCCTTTGTCCTCTCAGGCAAAACCGTCACCATGGTGCCCGGTGGGCTCACGCGCGTGGCACTGAAAGAAGGCTCACTGGTGGTCAATTCATCGCAGGGCGGCGGCACTAAAGACACCTGGGTACTGGAGAAATAACATGCTGAGCCGAACTGCCGATCACCTGTTCTGGATGGCGCGCTACACCGAACGCGCAGAGAATACAGCGCGCATGCTGGATGTGAACATGCAAACGCAGCTGCTGCCGCAATCTGCCGAAGCCGCAGAACAAGGCTGGCGCGCTGTGCTGGGCATCTCCGAACTGCAACCGGCATTTGACGAAAAATACGGGCTCCTCACGCGCAAGGATGTTATCGATTTCATGGTGCGCGACCCCGAGAATCCTTCCTCCATCGCTGCCTGCCTGACCCATGCACGCGAAAATGCACGCGCGGTACGCGGCACGCTCACCACCGAAGTCTGGGAAACTCAAAACACCACCTGGCTGGACATGAATCATCTGCTCAGGGACGGTATTCTCGAGCGCGATCCGGGTGAATTTTTTGAGTGGGTCAAGCACCGCTCTCACTTGTCTCGCGGTGTGACGATAGGCACGATGCTCAAGGACGAGGCTTTCTATTTTATTCGTCTGGGTACTTTTCTTGAACGTGCTGACAATACCGCGCGTCTGATCGATGTGAAATTCCACGGTGCAGACCGCGAGCTGCTCACGGCGACTGACATGGATTTTTATCATTGGGCTGCGGTGCTGCGTTCAGTGTCAGCCTTTGAAACCTACCGCAAAGCCTATCGAGATGTCATCACACCTGAGCGAGTGGCTGAATTGTTGATACTGCGAGGTGACATGCCACGCTCGCTGATGGCTTGTCTGGCCGAAGTCGTGAACAACCTTGAACAGGTACGCAATGATGTCTCGCGTGAGACCGAGCGCTTTGCAGGACGACTGCATGCCGATCTGCGCTTTAATAGCATTGAAGACATCATGCGCCATGGGCTGCATGACTTTCTGACTGACTTTCTTGAACAGATTTATGATCTGGGCAACCGAGTCAGCCGCGATTTTCTGCTTCCGCTTGCCGCATGAAATCCACCACACTCGCGATTCGTCATGAAACGATCTATCGCTACGAAAAGCCGGTGGGATATTCGATACAGCAGCTGCGCCTGACGCCGCGCAGCGAGCTACTACAACGTATCAATCACTGGCATATCGCAAGCCCCGGCAAACGGCAGGCAGCACAAGATGCGTTTGGCAATAGCAGCGAGATACTCACCATCATCACGCCCCATCAGGAAGTTCGCATCGTCGCCAGTGGCGTGGTTGAAATCCAATCACCCGACCGTGGCAGGCTGACAGAAAAAATGCTGCTCTCGCCATTGGCCTTCACCGTGCCTACCCGACTCACTGAGCCGCTTGATGCGGTGCGCTCATTTGCGGCGGACAAACTGCCGGCACAGCCAAGCAGTCATCAGCTACTGGATTTTTCTCAGGCGATTTGTGAGTCGATCCACTACGAAATGGGCGCGACTATCTCAAGCAGTACCGCCAGCGATGCGCTCGCACTGGGCAAAGGCGTCTGTCAGGATCATGCGCATCTTTTCATCGCCTGCTGTCACAGCGCCGGAATACCGGTGCGTTATGTGTCGGGCTACATTGATCCCGGCGAGGTTGCCCACAGCGCCAGCCATGCCTGGGTCGACGTCTGGGTTGATGAAGTCGATTTTTCCGGCTGGGTGAGTATTGATGTCACACATGCCCGCTTTCAAACTGCCTCCTACTGCCGGCTGGCCGTAGGCCGGGATTATGAATCGGCGGCGCCAGTACGAGGCATACGTCGCGGTGGTGGTGACGAGTTCCTGGATGTGCGCGTGGATATCAGCCAGCTATAAGAATAATCGCGCGAATCATGACCATGAACGTCTCAGTTAAAATGCATTTTTTCCTTGTTGGATGGTGGTCATGACTTATTGCATCGCGATGCGCCTGAACGCGGGTCTGGTCTTTCTGTCGGATTCGCGTACCAATGCCGGTGTGGATCAGATCGGCACCTTCCGAAAAATGAGTGTGTTCGAAAATCCGGGCGATCGCATGATGGTACTCATGAGCGCGGGCAATTTGTCGATCTCTCAATCCATCCGTCAGATGGTCGCCGAATATCTGTCACCCGATGGCACCAGCATCTGGACCGCCTCGTCCATGGTGGAGGCCGCACAGATCGTCGGCGAGTGCATACGCAACGTACACAAGCGTGATGCCGAGTCTCTAGAAAAATTTGGCATTGATTTCAATGTCAGTCTGATTTTCGGCGGACAAATACGCGGTGAGCGCTGTCGTTTATTTCAGATGTACTCGGCAGGCAATTTCATCGAGTCGCATGATGAAAATCCTTATTTTCAGATCGGCGAATCCAAATACGGCAAGCCCATTGTTGATCGAGTCATCACTCCCGTCACGCCGCTGGATGAAGCCGCGAAATGTGCACTCATTTCCATGGACTCCACCCTGCGATCCAATATCTCGGTAGGTTTCCCTCTTGATCTGCTGGTATATGGCACAGACAGTTTGTCTATCGGACGTTTCGTTACGATTGATGAAAAAAATCAGTATTTTCAAATGATACGCAGCACCTGGGGACAGCAACTGAAATCGGTGTTTGAAAGCATTCCCGACCCGGTGTGGAATGCAGCACCTGAAACTACAAGCAATGTACTGTCAACGAGTGGACATCTGAATCATCCTGTACGCATTTCGCCGCCGACCTCAGTGGCACGTGTTGAAACGCGAACACCGCAACGTCAGACACTGGCACAAGATGACGATCATAAACGTCAGCACTGATTATCGAACCAGCGCTTGAACGCACTGGCGTTTTGATTTCATTGAGACGCGCTTTTCTGCGTCTTTTCTTCATCATCCTCGCAACACCTCGCGCAATTCAACTGACAGCCAACCCCAGCAGCTAATAAACTCCGCCGCCTTGATTTAACTTTTTGTTAATTATCATGTCGGTCAGACTCCTGCATTGCTCCACCATTGTTTTTTTCATTTCAAGCTTTATCACACCGGCACTATGCGCTGCCCAGTCGATTGAAACTGAACAGCTACTGCGTCAGCAAGAGCGCGAACGTGAACTGCGTCTGCAGAATGAAACACAAAAGCCCACCCATTTGCCGACGCCCACGCTCGAGACTTCTCTGCTACCCACTGAAGAAGCACCCTGTCGGGTCATTGACACGCTGGTCTTGCAGGGCGATGCGAGTGAACATTTTCAGTGGGCGCTTGCAGCCGCTGATCGGCAAAATGATCCGGCACGCGGTCGCTGCCTGGGTCCATCAGGCATAGCGCTCGTAATTCAGCGAATACAACAAGCGATACTCGAACGCGGCTATGTCACCACCCGCGTACTGACAGAAAAGCAGGATATTCGCGACGGCACGCTCACACTCACGCTGCTACCCGGTCGAATTCGCCATATCCGCTTTGAAGACGGCACGCCTTCACGTGCCACCTTGTGGAATGCAATGCCGGCAAAGCCAGGCGATATTCTCAATGTGCGCGAGCTGGAACAAGGACTCGACAACTTCAAACGACTTCCCACTGCCGAAGCAGATCTGATCATCAACGCGGCACAAGACGCTGACGCCGCGCGCGGGGAAAGCGATGTCATCATCCAGTGGAAACAAGCGCTGCCGTTCCGCATGAACCTCTCATTCGACGATGCGGGCAGCAAATACACCGGCAAACATCAGGCTGCGCTGACACTGGCGTATGACCACTGGTGGACGCTTAATGATCTTTTCTACGTCAGCGTCAATCAAGCCATAGGCGGTGGATTACCCGGTGATCGCGGTTCACTAGCACAGACAGTGCATTACTCAGTGCCTTGGAAAGCATGGCTGCTGTCAGCCACTGCCAATAAATTCGAGTACCACCAGACAGTGGCGGGGCTGAATCAGGACTACAACTATCACGGCAGTGGTAATAACCATGATTTGACCATCACGCGTCTGCTCTACCGCAACAGCATTAGCAAGACCAGCGCCAGCCTGCGCTGGTGGTCTCGCGAGTCACGCAATTTCATCGACGATGCCGAAGTCCGTCCTCAGCGACGCGACACCGGTGGCTGGGAGCTGGGACTCAATCACCGCTTGAAACTTGGCGCAGCATCTATCGATGCCAATCTCGCTGCACGACGCGGTACGGGTGCCTTTGGATCACGAACCGCACCCGAGGAAGCTTTTGGCGAGGGTACCTCCCGAATGCAAATTCTGCGTGCTGACGCGACACTCTCCGTACCATTTCGTCTGGCATCCCAACGTCTTCGCTATGGTGCAGGCTGGCGCGCACAGTGGAATGGCACACCACTGACACCGCAGGATCGTTTCGCTATCGGCAGTCGCTACACCGTGCGCGGCTTTGATGGCGAATTCTTCCTCAGCGGCGATAGCGGCTGGTTTTTACGTCAGGAGCTCGGACTTTCTCTGGCACCCATCGCCAGCGAACTCTATGCGGGCATTGACACCGGCAAAGTTGGCGGCCGATCAACCGCAACGCTACTCGGCAACCGCCTCACCGGTGCCGTGATCGGCTTGCGCGGCACTGCGGCGCGCGTGTCCTGGGATCTCTTCGTCGCTCGCCCCATCGACAAACCCGAGGGATTCCGTACCTCGAGTACCACCGCCGGCTTTTACCTCAGTCTCAATTTCTGAAGGACATCCCATGATGCTACGTCGTCTCGCACTGGCGCTGGCCGGTGTGTTGTTTGTTGTGCCTGCGTTACCTGTTGCGGCACAAGTGATCGCTGCACCGGATGCACCTGCCGACCAGCGCCCCATCGTGCTGCAGACGTCCAACGCATTACCGCAAATCGACATCACGGCACCGACAGCAGCAGGTGTATCGCGCAACAGCTTCAAGCAATTCGATATCGATAACGGTGGCGCGATCATCAACAACGGCCGCAACGCCTCGCTCACTGAGCTGGGCGGCTGGGTTGCCGCCAACCCCAACATGGCGGCCGGCAGTGCACGCGTGATTCTCAATGAAGTTCACAGCAGCCATCCAAGTCAGCTCAAAGGCTATCTCGAAATCGCCGGCAGCAAGGCAGAACTGATCATTGCCAACCCTGCCGGCATTACCTGTAATGGCTGCGGCTTCATACACGCATCGCGCGCTCATCTGATCACCGGCACACCCGACTTTCAGGGAGCAGAGCTGAGAGGCTTTACATCGGGCACAGGTGGACTGCGTATCGAAGGCCAAGGTCTGGATGGGCAGCGCGCTGATGCGGTCACGATCCTGTCGCAAGCCATAGAAATCAATGCCGGGCTCTGGGCGAAAGACCTGAGCGTGAATCTCGCACGCACTGCGACCGATGGTGCCACTGCTGGTGCACCCAATGCCGCACCGGTCTTTGCGCTGGATGTCGCCGCACTGGGTGGCATGTATGCCGGGAAAATCTGGCTCGTTGGTTCGTCACACGGACTCGGTGTTCGCAATGCCGGTTCTATCGCTGCGCAAACTCAATTGACACTCAGCCTCGATGGCATTCTGGATAACGTCGGGCGATTGGATGCTGATCAGGTCGTAGTGCACGCGAACGAAGTCAATAACTTCGCCACCGGCAGCATCACGGGACGTGATGTTGCCATCGGCACGCAGCGCTTGAGCAACGCAGGACATCCTGATGCTGCACCGCTCATCGCTGCGGACAATCGTCTGGAAATCGGCGCAAAAGAAATCCTCAATACCGATCAGGCATTGATTTTTTCGGCTGGCGAGATCCGTATCGGTGGCGCTTTGGATGACAGCAATCGAGCCGTTGGCTCTGCTGCATTACTGACGAATGCCGATGCCACGATCGAATCTCTGGGATCCATGACGATTCATGCGGATCGGCTCCGCAATCTGAACAAAGGCATCGTCACTGAAGAACGCCAGGTCGGCGAGACCACAACACTCAGCTATCTCCAGCCGCAGGGCAGCAGCGAGAAAAGTCTTTTATCAAATTTCCGCTGGGAGGGCTGGAGTCGCGCCGGACGCTATCGATGGAAAACCGACCCGCCTCAAATCACTGACGGCATTCTGGGACAGACACCTCTGCCGGGCGTGAGCGAAGAGTACTGTGAAGAAAGCCCCGGACAAGAGACCTGCACCCCCTTGCCTGGCGCACTGTATTTGCGTGACGATCCGGCCTGGGCATACTTCAGACTCACACCGCCTGATGAAGCACCACCGCCACCCGGTGACGCACCAACACCACCGGCGCTCCTCCCGCCATCAGCGCCTGCCAACACCACTGATCAGCAAAGTGCGGAATACCAGTCCTGGCTTGCGCAAAAAAATGCGTACGACCAGTCAGTGGCGAATTACAACCTCGCAAAAAATAGCTATGACCAGCGCGTCAAAGCAGTCGACGACTGGACCGCAGACACTTATGCGCGCCGCGAAGCACTTGATCAGGCCATTCAAAATTACAACCAGGGGTTTTCAGGTTCCTACTTCACAAGCTGGACGCAGTACATCAATCTGCAACGCTCGGAATTCGAGACTGTCGTCACCGAAACCCATCCCGGAAAAATCATTGCAGGCGGCGATCTCACGCTCACAGGTCAGGACTTGCTCAATGACCGCAGCAAGCTGCTCGCCGGCGGCACACTGCGCGGCAATCTTGACAATCTGACGAATATTGATACCAGCGGCACGCACCGGATTCAGGAATCAGGTACCAGTCAACACACCAAAAGTCGCTGGCGCGGCGGCTTCAAAAATTATCACCAAAGAGACTGGGGCCCAGTGCTGCCCTACCTGCCGGCCGATGTCGTTACCACCCAATCTCTGGGGACTTATCAGGCCCAGGAAAAATCGTCATCAATCGATGCCAACTCGCTCAAGACACAAGCTGAAGACGTCCTTCAGCTCAACCAGTCGCTGGCCAGCCTGAACCCCGACAACGGCCCGCTACTGGTCACTGATCCGCGCTTCACGCAGTACCGTCAGTGGCTGAGTTCGGATGCGATGTTCACGCAACTCAGCTATGACCCATCGGTCACACAAAAGCGCATCGGTGATGGCTTCGTTGAACAAAGACTGATACGCGAACAAATCGCTCAATTAACGGGCCGTCGCTTCCTGCCCGGTTACACCACTGATGAAATCCAGTTCGCAGAACTGATGCAAAGCGGTCTGCATCACGCACAGAGTCTGAAGCTGCGGCCTGGAATTGAACTCACCGGCGAACAGGTGGCAAGGCTGACCAGTGATCTGGTCTGGCTGGTCGAGCAGGAAATCACGATCCCGGGTAAAGCGGGTCAGCCATCTCGCACCGAGCGCGTATTGATGCCCAAAGTCTATCTGCTACCGCGCGCGGGAGATCTGCAGGCGAATGGCGCACTGATCAGTGGCGAGCGCGTTGATCTTCTCGTCAAAGATACGCTGAATAATTCAGGCACGATTATCGGGCGCACCACCGTCGGACTCGATACCGGCACCCTCAATAATACCGGCGGTGACATCGGCGGTACCCAAGTGGCCGTCATTGCTGTCGAAGATATCAATAATCAAGGTGGTGGCATTCGCGCAAGCGGCGACCTGACACTCGTCGCTGGTCGCGATGTAAATCTGCGCAGCACCACGCACAGCAGTAATCGTACCGATCTCAATCACAAAACGACCAGTACAGCAACACGCACGAATCTCGATCGCAAGGCCTCACTGCAAGTCAGCGGCGACGGCAATCTGGTTGTCTATGCAGGTCGCGATATGACGCTGGCCGGTGCCGAGGTCAGCCATACCGGGAACGGAAAAACCCAGTTGATCGCAGAGCGCGATCTCCATCTCGCGACGGTTGAAACCCAATCCAGCACCGCCAGTCAGTCGCGCCGCAACAGCGCGAACTTTTTACGCGAATCAGAACAAAGCGAGGTGGGCACACGGATTCAGGCACAAGGCGATATTTCACTGGTAGCCGGTCAAGATATCCGTGCACGCGCGGCCAATATCAGCAGCACAGAAGGACAGATCAATATTTCTGCCGACCGCGATGTACAGACTGAAGCAGGTGAGCACCAAAAAGAATTTGGGCAGGGATCGCAATACAAGCACCGCAGCGTCGCCGGATCAAAAACCATCACGCAGCGTTTTGAAGCAGACAGCAGCAATGCGATTGAGACTTTGGTGAGTGGTGATCGGGTCAACATCAGCGCCGGTAAAGACGTCAACATCCAAGGTAGTACCGTCGTCTCCGATCGCGATACCCGATTGGTCGCCGGCAGCGATATCAGCATCAACTCTGCCACCAATACCGCACGCACGTTCTCGTACGACAAGGTACGCCAATCCGGTGTTTTTTCTGGTTCGGGTGCAAGTATCTCCATCGGTAAGCGGCGCACAGAGAACACGCAGGAAGTCAGCAGCACCACGCAACAGGCCAGCGTCATCGGTTCGATACAAGGTGATGTGACCGTGCTTGCTGGCGGCAGTTATCGGCAAGAAGCCAGTCAGCTGCTCTCGCCCTCCGGCTCGGTGTTCGTTGAAGCAAACCAGATCGATGTGGTCGCCGGCCTGAATTCTCAGGATGCCGCAAACAGCGCGAAATTCCAGCAATCAGGCATCAGCATCGCGGTCAGCAACCCTGTCGTCAATACCGCACAGACACTGGATCAACTGCATCAGGCAAGTAACAACACGAAAGACGACCGCGCACGACTGATGGCTGCTACCGCTACTGGGTTGACGGTGGCAGGTACGGTCAGCGAGATAAAGACAGATCCGGGTAAAGCGACTGAGGTCACCGTCAGCATCACGGCGGGCAGCAGCAAAAGTGAATCCCTCAGCGAGCAGCACCTGCGCATTGCAGCACCTTCCATTATTGCCGGCGGCGGCAATGTCGAGCTGCGAGCACGCGGCGATCAAGAAGCAGGACTCAGCATCGTCGGTAGCCGGATCAGTGCCGGCAATAACGTGCAGCTGCACAGCGACAGTGACATCGATCTGCGTGCTCAAGCTAACACCGCAACGCAAACCAGCACCAACACCAGCAGTAGCAATGCCATTGGTATCGCCGCCTCACTCAACAGAGGCGGTCCGAGTATCGGCGTGGCAGTTGCCGCCAGCCGTGGCCGTGGCAGTGCTGATGGTGATGACCTGAGCTGGACCAACACGCGCATCGAGGCTGGAAATCAAGCGGACATCAGCGCACAGAATGACATCCAACTCAAAGGCGCCGTTGTTCAGGCTGATCGCATCACTCTCAGCACCGATGGTGATCTGCATATTGAAAGTCTGCAGGACATCAGCCGCTACAACAGCGAACAACAGAACATCGGTGTTAACGCGATCATACCGATCACCGGCGCGCCCTCGGCGCAACTCAATGTCGGTAAGCAGCAAGTCGACAGCCATTATCAGAGCGTCATAGAGTCTTCCGGACTGCGGGCAGGTGACGGAGGATTTGATGTCACGGTTGGCAAAGACACCACGCTGACCGGCGGTGTCATTACCAGCACCGATGCTGCGCATGACGCTCAAAAAAATCAGTTCAGCAGTAACACGCTTGCTACCCGTGACATCAGCAATCAAGCAAGCTACTCGGCCAGCGCAACGAATGTCGGCGTCGGCATTACGCAATACAGCGACGGGAAATTCAACCCCAAAGGTAACAGCGCAGGTCACGCAGAAGACAGCGGCAGCGCTGAGAGTCTTGCCCGAGCCGCTATCACGGGTATCGCAGGCGACATCGACGCACGCACTGGCGACAATGAAGCCGCACTGGATCGTATCTTCGATGCCAGCCAAGTTGAACGCGAGATCAGTGCCAATGCGCTGATTGTTCAGCTGTTCGGACAGCAAGCCAGCAAAGCCATCGGCGACTATGCGAGCAGTCAACTGGCACAAGCGGCAGAGCTGCGCGCGCAATCAAGCAAGACCGAAAACAACCAGATCCGCGACCAGCTGATCGGACAAGCTGAACTCCTGGAAAGCCGGTGGGGAGACAGTGGCACCGCCCGTGTGCTTGCCCATACCCTGATCGGTGGACTGACAGGTAACGCTCAGGGCGCATTGGGCGCTGCTGCTGGCACTCTGACTGCAGCACAGGTGGGCAAAGCGCTTCGGGACGCTGGCATTGATGGCGCACTTGCCGATAACCTGACCACCCTCGCCAGCAGCGCAGCGGGTGCCATCGCTGGCAATGCCTCAGGCGCAGCCGCTGCCTTCAATGAGGTCAGCAATAACTATCTCTCGCATCCTGAAGCAAGGCGCTATGCCGCACTAAGAGAGCAAAAACTTCTAGGTCGTTGTAATGCCGCCTGCGAAAGTGAAATCAAGGCACTCACCAGCATCGACAAGCAGCGCGACCGTGAGCTGAGTGCCTGCAACGATGTAAACACACCCAACTGCAACGCGATACGCCAGCAAGTCCGGTTCGCTGCTGCCGAGTACATACGCGCCAGCCGTATCTCCATCGAATCGATGGAGTACGAGCTACAAAGAAACCACACAGAAAATCTTGCGCAAGACGCCATGGATGGCGTCCGCCTGAACAGAGTCCGTGGCTATGGCGAAGCCGTGGTCGACGGTGTAGTCGATCTCGCCAAAGGCACATGGATAGGCCTCAAAGCCATTACAGGTAACAGCGAGGCACGGCAGCAAGTTCGCGATGGCGCAAAAGCAGGCTTCGACTACATCAGCAATCCGGATAATCTGCCCTACCTGCTGGGCAGCCTCACGCCCGAGCAAACCGAAGAACTCGCCACCGCGTATGAGCGAGGTGACGGTAAAGCGGTAGGTCGCATACTGGGCGAGCAGATTGCCAACCTGCCCATCGCTAGCGGCGGGTTCGGCACCATCAAAGTTATTGGCAAGGGAGTTGACGCCGCAAGCGATGCTGGCAAGCTAGCAGGAAAAACACCAACACATCCGGAATTCATCGAACATGTGATTGGTGGCGACTTCAACGCCAGATCAAAAAAGGTGACCGGCGGGCACTCTTTGCTCAATGGTGATGTCAGAATTGTGGAGGTGGTGTCGCCGCCGGATGTGAATGGGGTTTATCAGGCGGTTGTTGAGATTAAGCGGCCGGATGGGCAGTGGGAAACAAAAAAGAATAACGCTGAACCCAATACGATGTTTCCCCAAAATTGGAGCCGGGAAAGAATCATTGATGAGATTGATTCAGCATGGAACAATAAAAGAGCACACCCAGACCCAAAAAAGTGGGAGGGTACCAGCCGAAGCGGGGTTAGGATCGAAGGATATAAAGAACCAATGATAACCGCGTTCCCCGTTTATGATAAAAGAAGATAGATATGAAACTAAGATTTTCTTATTGGGATATTTCACAGTATGTGAAAAATGATGAACCCGACCACAGAAAGATTCGACGTGCCTTTGAAATGATCGATAAATCTGAGCAAATCAGAAAGCCTTATAGTCAATATTTACTTTCTTCGTTGGACTCTGATTTTTCTGAAAACAGGTTCGGATCTTTGGATAAAATACTGGAAAAAATAGATCAAATAGAGCGCGGAGACATCGCATCTTATTATTTTGAGTCAAATGGATTTCTTTACCACATCAACCAAAAATCTATTTTATTTGAGCATGCCATCTTCGGAGTTTGTCCCCACTGGCCTCTCTGGTCCTGCCCTCTTTCGCACTACAAAATAGCGGTGCAAACAGCTCGAGATTTCTTTGCGATGCCAGAGTCACTTGATACAGAGTTGATCGTAGATCTCCCCGAATCCGACATGGCGCAAATTGCTCTCTTCCCACCAATAATGATCGCAAGAGAAGAATCTCTCGACCTCAAGCATGATTAACTGACTTCTCAGATGCAAAGAAGCAGTGCCCTTCGCCACATGAAATCACAAGGGCAATTCGCCGAAAGCACAAAAGCCAGCCTAGAGTAGGCCAGCAATTTAAGTCAGCCAACTTAGCCGCTCGACTAGCTAACGCCCGAGCAAACCGAAGAACTCGCCACCGCGTATGAGAAAGGCGATGGCAAAACCGTTGGATGCATACTGGGCGAGCAGTTTGCCAGCCTGCCCATCGCTAGCGGCGGGTTCGGCACCATCAAAGTTATTGGCAAGGGAGTTGACGCCGCCAGCGATGCTGGCAAGCTAGTGGGAAAAAGACCAACACATCCGGAATTCATCGAACATGTGATTGGTGGTGACTTCAACGCCAGATCAAGAAAGGTAACCGGCGGGCACTCTTTGCTCAATGGCGATGTCAGAATTGTG
>JAIXXZ010000029.1 GCA_027490465.1 Oxalobacteraceae bacterium | reverse complement strand
TTCGATGGAAGAGCTGTGTATGCATTATTCCTGCGCCGTCAGGGTCGCACCCGAGATGTGATCGGACAGTGCGCTGGAATGATGGAACAGTAAGCCTGAAATGTAAGGATTAGTCTGGCGAGCCGCTCATGAGTGAGAGGCTCGCTGGCAGATGTGACTGATTTTTTTGCCCGACTTGCCCATAAACAGATTTGAACGCCCGATGACTGAATTCAACGCTCACAAGATCAGCAAGCTGCCCACTGCGGCAGGCTTGCGTGTGTGTGCAGATTCGATCCCGGCGAATTCGGTCGTTTAAGGTTAGCGGCAAGCCGCCAGTTTCATCCGCGCCCTGTGGGTGCGTGCGTTGTTAGTTCTGCGCACCGCTCGCGTCACGGCAATACTCCTCCCCAGGCTTCCGTTCTCCGCATACATCCCATGACTTTGCTGCGCAATGAGGCGTTTTCCGCCATGCGCTGCAAACATCGGCCTTGACCGGCCGCGGAGCCATAAAATGAAACGCATGCTGTTCAACGCCACGCAACAAGAAGAATTGCGCGTGGCCATCGTCGACGGGCAGAAGCTCATCGACATCGATATCGAGACCACCGGTCGCGAACAACGCAAATCCAACATCTACAAAGGCGTGATCACGCGCATCGAGCCCTCGCTCGAAGCCTGCTTCGTCAATTACGGCGAAGAACGCCATGGCTTCCTGCCATTCAAGGAAGTCGCCCGCAGCTATTTCCGCGAAGGCGTTGACGTACGCAACGCCAGCATCCGCGACGCGCTGCGCGAAGGCCAGGAAATCATGGTCCAGGTGGAAAAAGAGGAGCGCGGCAACAAGGGCGCAGCCCTGACCTCATTCATTTCCCTCGCCGGACGCTATCTGGTACTCATGCCCAACAATCCGCGTGGTGGCGGGGTTTCTCGTCGTGTCGAGGGCGAAGACCGCCAGGAGCTGCGTGAAACCATGGACAAGCTGGATCTGCCCCAAGGCATGTCCGTCATCGCTCGCACCGCCGGCATCGGCCGCAATGTCGATGAGCTGCAGTGGGACCTGAACTACCTGATGCAATTGTGGGGCGCCATCGATGGTGCCAGCAAATCGGCCTCGGGCGCTTTCCTGATCTATCAGGAATCCTCGCTCGTCATTCGTGCCATCCGGGATTACTTCCAGCCAGACATCGGTGAGATCCTGATCGATACCGATGACATTTACGAGCAGGCACAGCAGTTCATGAGCCATGTCATGCCCGACATGGTTCAGCGTGTGAAGCGCTATCGCGACGATGTGCCATTGTTCTCGCGCTTCCAGATCGAGCATCAGATCGAAAGCGCGTATTCCCGCACGGTTGCCCTGCCCTCTGGTGGCGCGATCGTTATCGATCACACCGAAGCACTGGTGTCAGTGGACGTCAACTCAGCGCGCGCGACTCGCGGCAGTGATATCGAAACCACGGCGTTCAATACCAATCTCGAAGCCGCCGACGAAGTGGCCCGCCAGTTGCGCCTGCGTGACCTGGGTGGCCTGATCGTGATCGACTTCATTGATATGGAGAACTCCAAAAACCAGCGCGAGATCGAAAACCGTCTGAAAGATGCGCTGCATTACGATCGCGCGCGCGTTCAGATGGGCAAGATCTCTCGGTTCGGTTTGATGGAACTCTCGCGTCAGCGTCTGCGTCCTTCATTGTCCGAAGGCAGCCATGTCACCTGCCCGCGCTGCAACGGTACTGGCCACATCCGTGACACTGACTCCTCGGCATTGCAAGTCCTGCGCATCATTCAGGAAGAGGCAATGAAAGAAAATTCTGCCGCGATTCATGTGCAGGTGCCGGTCGATGTCGCCGCCTTCCTGCTCAATGAAAAACGGGGCGAGATTCTGAAGATAGAAACACGTCATCGTGTCAGCGTCGTGCTGATCCCGAACAAGCATCTGGAAACACCGCATTACAAGTTCGAACGCCTCAAGCATGATGACCCGCGTCTTGACGCCACGGCTACCAGCTATGCAATGGCCGAAGAACCCGACACGGATGTGGGCTACAGCAAACGCAAGCAGGAAGAAAGCAAGCCCCGTCAGGAAGCCGTCGTCAAGACCATTACACCGGATCAGCCTGCACCCATCGTCGAACGCCGTGAGCGCACGACTGCTGCACGTCCGGCTGCCGACGAAGCGGCCGAGGGTTTCCTCTCGCGCCTATTTGGTTTGTTCCGTAAAAAGCCCGGTGCGCCTGCGGAAGCGGTCGCGCCCGCCAAAGCACCTTCACGTGAACGCAATGATCGCGGTGGCCGCTCTGGTCGTGGCCGTGGTCGCGGCGGTCGCGGTCGCGACAAGCAGGAAGAACGTACAGGCGCAGAAGCCAAGGCTCCCAAGGAGCAGCGCGAGCCGAAAGAAAACAAGGAAGCACGCGAACCCAAAGAGGCAGCTAACCAGCGCCAACCCAAACCACAGCGCGAACCACGTGAACCACGCGAAGCCGGTGAAGGACGTCAGCGTCAGCCCCGTGCACCTCGCGAGGAACGCAAGCCAGTGCAAGCTGATGAGGCAGTATTGCCCACACCGGTGACTGGTCTTGATCACGATGCAGTGCAGACTGATCTGCTCTCGCCACAAACCGAAGGTGGTGCTGTCGAGAATGGCGAAGATGCGCCACGTCGTCGTCGCCGCCGTGGCGGTCGCAACCGCAATCGTCGTGACCGTACGAATGGCGAAGCAATGCCGGGTGATCAGGATGGCGAATTCGCCGAGGGTGGTGAGGCCTCCGAGGCGAACCAGGCTTCGGAGAGCTCGCACGCAGTGCATGCGTCACCGACATACCAAGAGCAAGCGGCACCGCAACCGACATTGGTTCACACCGAGGCACCTGTAACGGATGCGCCTGTCGCAATCCCCGCGGTAACTGAGACGGCCTCCATCGAGCCTGTCGTGCACGCCAGGTCCGAAGCAAGCCACGTGTCCGAGCCAGCGGCAGCTCATCAAACCGTTGCTCCTGAGCTTGCTGCTCCAGTGATCGTGCCCGAGATCGCGCCGGTTCAGGCACCAACGTCTGCGAGCGTCATGCAAGCGACACCGAAGCCCGCCCACCAACCCAGCTCGGCTGACATCGATACACTGCTTCGTGAAGCCGGATTGATGATGGCAGTCACGGATCCGGAAAAGCTGCGCGCGGTGCAAACTGCCAGCGACAACGTGACGCCGAAGACGCGTGTACCACGTGAGCGCAAACCCGTGGCGCCGGTGTCTAATGAGCCATTGGTTCAGGTGGAAACACAGCGCTGATTCAGGATCGTTTACCGTTTTAATTACGGTTATTTACAAACGATCTTTGATCTTCTCTGCACCGTAGAGGCACTCGTAAAAAAACCCGCTTGCTCCCAAGCGGGTTTTTTCATTATGCAGGTGAGGAACACATTACATCCTGGCCGATAATTCGAGCCAGCCTCCGCGTCGCCGCTTGTCCAGCCAAAATGCTGCGATCAGGGTTTTGACGTCCGTGACCTTGCCGGCTCTGATCCATTCCAGCAGCTCATCCAGGGGCAAAGTAAACACATCCAGAAACTCCCCTGCATCGAGCTGACGCTCACCCGCTGTCAGCCCCTCTGCGAGATAGATGTCCAGATGCTCGTCCGAGTACGCAATGGCATTGTGTATGGTGCACAGAAACTGCCAGTGCTTCGCGGTATAACCGGTCTCTTCACGCAGCTCTCGCTGGGCGCACAGCAAGGGATCCTCGCCCTGCTCCAGCTTCCCGGCCGGGAATTCAACAAAGACTTGCGCATTCGGATAACGAAACTGGCGCTCGAGCAAAACCTCGCCGTTGTCAAACAGAGGCAAGATGACGACCGCGCCCGGATGCCGAAAATATTCACGGTGCGTTTCGCTGTCATCAGGCAGCTTGACCAGATCGCGCCGCACTTGCAGAAATGAGCCGTCGTACACGATCTCGCTGCTGACAAGAGTTTCTCTCAGGTGTTTGTCATCCATACGCAATAGTCCGACAGGCGCGACGTCTGACAAGCTGACTGTCAGGCAGTTCGACGGCGCAAATAACGAAAAATGAAACCGGGGAAGGCCAACACCAGGAACAGGCAGACTGTCACCGCATAGAATTGCCAGCCCTGACTGAAGGCATTGCCGGCGTTTGATTCAAGGAGTCGTGCAATACCCAGCACAACGAAGTACAGCAGTATCAGTTCCAGCAGTCTGATATAAAACGGTTTGTCCGCTTGTTTCAAGCGCCATACACCGAGTAGCGACTCGGTCAGGAAGGGAAAGTTGGCCGCGACCGCCATCAGAAAAATGATGATCCAACCGGCTGTGGAGTTATTCAATGGATTGATCCGTTCAGCGAGCGAGTGCCTGTGATACAGCCTGCAGACAGGCTGTCATGAGTGTCCCGGGCAAAATCCCCAGCAAGACTACGGCAATGCCGTTGACCGACAAGGTGATCTGCATACCCCGATCAGCAACAATGGGAGACGTGTCTGTCGGCGCATCAAAGTACATCAGCTTCACGATACGCAGGTAGTAGTAGGCAGCCACCAGCGACAGCAGCACGGCGACGATCACCAGCCACAAATGACCCGCAGCGAGCGCCGCCTCCAGCACCGAGAGCTTGGCAAAAAATCCGACCATCGGAGGAACACCCGCAAAGGACATCAGCAGCACCATCATGACAGCCGCGAACCAAGGGCTGCGCTGATTGAGGCCTTTGAAATCTTCAAGTGACTCGGCTTCAAATCCACTGCGTGAGAGCAGCATGATCATGGCAAAGCTGCCCAGTGTCGTGAGTACATAGGTGACTGCATAAAACATGGATGCGCTGTAGGCGTTCGCCGTCGCCGCAGTCGTGCTGCCTTCAAAGACACCCGAGATCAGACCCAGAAGCATGAATCCCATCTGTGAAATCGTGGAATACGCGAGCATGCGCTTGATATTGGTCTGCGCAATCGCCGTGATATTACCCACGGCCATGGAGGCGACTGCCATCACGATCAACATTTGCTGCCAGTCAGCTGCCATGGCACCCAAAGCACCCACCAGCAAACGCATGCAGATAGCGAACGCAGCGAGTTTAGGGGCTGCACCCAGCAGCAAAGTGACCGAGGTGGGCGCACCCTGATAGACATCGGGTGCCCACATATGGAAAGGCGCAGCGCCCAGTTTGAATGCGAGGCCCGCCACCAGGAAGACAACACCCAGCACCAATACCATTTTATTTACCGTACCAGACGACACCGCTGCCGCCACCTGCGTCAAATTCAACGAGCCCGACGCGCCATACAACAGCGACATACCGTACAACAGGAAACCCGAGGCCATCGCGCCGAGCACAAAGTATTTCATCGCTGCTTCGGTGGAAATCGGATGATCACGACGCAGCGCGACCAACGCATACAGTGACAGCGACATGAGTTCCAGCCCCAGATAAATGATCAGGAAGCTGTTACCTGAAATCATGATCATCTGACCCAACAAGGTCATGAGCGCCAGTACGTAAAATTCGCCGCTGAGAGTCCCGCCCAGCATGCCACGTACCGCGGTGTACTGGCGTGCATAAATCAAGGTGGCAAAGGTCGCGATACAAGCGAACAGCTTGAGCATCTGTCCCATGGAATCGCTGACGAACATCTGATTGAAGGCATAACGGGTACCACCAGAATCGAAACTGGAGACGATCACGAGAGTCGTGATCACAATCGCAAGCAGCGACAGCCAGTGACTGAGCGGCTGCTTTTCTTCACGAACGAAGAGGCCAGCCACCAGAATCACCATGATGGCTATCGCCAGGACTATTTCCGCCATGGCCGGAATCAGGTTCAGTTCATTCATTGTCGGCTGCTCTCGCCTTGAAATTATTGGGGTAGTTTGCTGTTTGCGACATGGTTGAGCAAATCGCTCACCGACGTCTGCATTGCGTCAGTAAATGGCGCTGGATAAACACCCATCCAGATCACCGCAATCGCCAGCACACCCAGCATCAGAAATTCACGCATGCTCAGGTCTTGCAGCGCGGCGACTTCCTTATTAGCCACCTCACCAAAAACGACACGCTTGACCAGCCATAGCGAATAGGCTGCACCCAGAATCAGCGCAGTGGCCGACAGTGCCCCTATCCAGAAGTCGTATTTGACTGAGCCCAGAATTACCATGAACTCGCCAATGAAGCCCGATGTGCCGGGCAAGCCGGCATTCGCCAGCGAGAAGAACACGAACAATGCTGCGAAGCGTGGCATCGTGTTGATCACGCCGCCATAGGAAGCGATTTCACGGGAATGCACACGATCGTAAAGAACGCCGATGCACAAGAACATGGCACCCGAAACGAATCCGTGCGAAATCATCTGCATCAGACCACCCTGCACGGCCATGTCACTGAAGCAGAAGAAGCCCAGCGTCACAAAACCCATGTGCGCAATCGATGAGTAGGCCACCAGCTTTTTCATGTCCGCCTGCACCAGAGCGACCAGGCCAATGTAGATCACGGCAATCAGCGACAGCGCAATCATCAGGCCAGCCAGGCTATGGCTGGCGTCCGGCGCGATGGGCAATGACAAACGCAGAAAGCCGTAGCCACCGAGCTTGAGCATGATCGCTGCCAGGACGACCGAACCGCCGGTGGGTGCTTCAACGTGCGCGTCCGGCAACCAGGTGTGCACCGGCCACATCGGCACCTTGACGGCAAAGGCGGCGAGGAATGCAAGGAAAATCAGCTGCTGCACATCCAGGGCCAGCGGGAGCTGATGCCATGCCAGTATGTCGAAACTGCCGGATTGAAAATACAGATAAATCAGCGCCACCAGCATCAGCAGCGAACCGAGGAAGGTGTACAGGAAAAACTTAATCGCGGCGTACACGCGGCGCGGCCCACCCCAGACACCAATGATGATGAACATGGGTATCAGTGTCGCCTCGAAAAACACATAGAACAGCACACCATCAAGCGCGCAGAACACCCCAATCATCGCGCCTGACAAGATCAGGAAAGCCCCCATGTATTGAGCGACCCGCTGCTCGATGACTTCCCAGGCGGCGATCACGACGATGACGGTAATGAATGCAGTCAGCGGCAAGAACCATAAAGACAAACCGTCAATCCCGAGGTAATACGTGACATTAAAACGCTCTATCCATGACGACTTTTCGACCAGCTGCATACCGTGAGCCGCGGGATCAAAATGGCTCACCACCGGTAGCGTCACCAGCAGGCTGACGACGGCGCCAATCAGCGACAGCACACGAACCAGATTCGCCCGGCTGTCACTGCCGACGGCAAGCACCAGAGCACCAAAGGCGATGGGTACCCAGATGGCCAGGCTCAGATAAGGAAGTGTTGACTGCATAGTGTTTTTCGCGGGCGGCTTGTTTTATTCGGATCGGTCACGAGTTCATCAGCAGATAGCCCAGATACAGGGCTACAGCGACGATCATCGTGAATGCATAGTGATAGATGTAACCGGTCTGCAAGGTGCGGGTGATGGTGGAGAACCACGCCACCAGCTTCGCACTGCCGTTGACCATCAGGCCATCGATCAGCGTGCGATCACCTACCGAGGACAAGCCACCACCGAGGCGGCGAGCACCACCGGCAAACACGAACTCGTTGATCTTGTCCATGTAGTACTTGTTATCGAGAAGCTTGTGCAACGGGCTGAAGGTGCGGAAGAACCAGGCGGGCACTGCCGGATTGATCAGGTAGCAGTACCAGGCGCTCACCACGCCAGCCAGCGCCAATGCAAACGGCAAGGTCGTAAACGCATGCAGGCCCATGGCCACAGCATCATGGAATTCATGCGAGAGCTCAGCCATCGCCGGATGCTGGTCGGCGACGAAAATCACGTCCTTGAAGAAATCGCCATGCAGCATGGGCGCAATGGTCATGAAGCCAATCACCACCGAGGGAATCGCCAGCAACACCAAAGGCAAGGTCACTACCCATGGCGCTTCATGCGGCTTTTCGCCCGGTGCCAGACCGTGATGCTCATCGCCGTGATCATCGTGATGATCATGATGCGCTTTGCCAAAACGCTCTTCGCCATGGAATACGAGGAAGTACATGCGGAACGAATAGAAGGCGGTCACAAATACACCTGCCAGCACGGCAAAATTCGCAAAGCCGCTACCCGCGATATGCGTCGCGTGAACCGCTTCGATGATGCTGTCCTTGGAATAAAAACCGGAGAAGAAAGGCGTTCCGATCAAGGCCAGCGATCCCAGCAAGCTGGTAATCCAGGTGATGGGCATGTATTTGCGCAGTCCACCCATGTTGCGGATGTCCTGATCATGATGCATGCCGATGATGACGGCACCCGCGCCAAGGAAGAGCAGCGCTTTGAAGAAGGCATGCGTCATCAGGTGAAATACGGCGACTGAATAGGCGGACGCACCCAGCGCGACGGTCATGTAGCCCAGCTGTGACAGCGTTGAGTAGGCGACCACACGCTTGATATCGTTCTGAATGATCCCCAGAAAGCCCATGAACAGGGCCGTGATCGAACCGATGACGAGCACAAAGGACAAGGCGGTATCGGACAATTCAAACAACGGCGACATGCGCGCCACCATGAAGATACCCGCGGTCACCATGGTCGCTGCGTGAATCAGCGCGGAGATCGGCGTTGGGCCTTCCATGGAATCAGGCAACCACACATGCAAGGGAAACTGCGCCGACTTGCCCATCGCACCAATGAACAAGCAAATGCAGGCCACGGTGATCAGCATCCAGTCGCTGCCCGGCAAGGTCAAGACTGCGAGGGCTTCGCGCTTGGCGAAGACTTCTGCGTAATTCATCGAACCCGCATAGGCCAGCAAAAGACCAATACCGAGTATGAAACCGAAGTCACCTACCCGATTGACGAGGAAGGCCTTCATGTTCGCGAAGATCGCGGTGGGTCGCTTGAACCAGAAACCGATCAGCAGGTAAGACACCAAACCCACCGCTTCCCAGCCAAAAAACAGCTGCAGGAAGTTATTGCTCATCACCAGCATGAGCATCGCAAAGGTAAACAGCGAGATATAGGCAAAAAACCGGTTGTAGCCTTCGTCGTCCTGCATGTAGCCAATGGTGTAGATATGCACCATGAGGGAGACGAAGGTCACCACGCACATCATCATCGCGGTGAGGCTATCAACCAGAAAACCGATTTCCAGTTTGACGCTGCCTACCGTCATCCAGGTGTACAAGGTACCGCTGTAGGTCGCGCCATCAATCACTTGCTGCAACGTCTGAGCAGAGATCAGGAAGGCAATCAGCACACCCAGAATCGTTACCGTGTGCGATGCAGTGCGGCCGATCAAATTACCAAAGAAGCGCGTACCGAAAAGGCCCGCGATCAGAGAGCCCGCCAGAGGCGCCAGCGGGACACACAGCAGCAGGTTCGGGTTAAGTTGCCCAGCCATAAAAACCTTGTCCTTGTTTTGCTTTAGCCCTTGAGACGATCAAGCTCTTCTACATTGATCGTATCGAGGTTACGGAACAGCACGACGAGAATCGCCAGACCAATCGCCGACTCTGCGGCGGCGACGGTCAAAATGAAAAACACAAAAATCTGGCCTGACGCGTCGCCAAGATAGTGCGAGAAGGCGACGAAGTTCATGTTCACCGCCAACAGCATGAGCTCAATCGCCATCAAGATGACGATGAGGTTTTTGCGGTTCATGAAAATACCGACCACCGCAATCGCGAAAAGGATGGCGCCGAGCGTAAGGAAATGTGCGAGGGTAAGTGTCACGTTCTTTGCCTCTTATGATTTGTCGACGGCCTGATCGGCCTGATCAACCGATTCGCGCGCCTCGGCAGGCATGCTGATGATGCGTATGCGGTCCGTACTTTTCACTTTGACGGCATCACCCGGATTGAAATATTTCGTATCCTTGCGCCGGCGCATCGTCAGCGCGACCGCAGCGACGATCGCTGCCAGCAGAATGATGGCGGCGATTTCAAACGCATACAGATATTGCGTGTAGATCAGCTTGCCCAGCTCGCGGGTATCCCCGATATTGATCGCAGCTTCGGGGTGTGCGCCCTGCGCGACAAACCCGCGCACCAGTACGGTGACCATTTCCGCTGCAATGATGGCGCCTACTGTTAACGCCAGTGGCAGGTGGCTCCAGAACCCTGCGCGCAGCTTGGCCATGTCAATGTCTAGCATCATCACGACGAACAGGAACAGCACCATCACCGCGCCGACATAGACCAGTACCAGCACGATCGCCAGAAACTCGGCCTTGAGCAGCATCCAGATCGCTGCCGCTGAAAAGAAAGACAGAATCAGAAACAATGCAGCGTGTACCGGATTACTGGCCGATATCACGCGCAGCGCTGCGAAAATCAGCACTGCAGAGAAAACGTAAAAAAGTACGGTCGTAAATTCCATGAATGATCTCAGCGATAGCGGGCATCGGCGGCCCGGTTGGCCGCAATCTCGGCTTCGTATTTGTCGCCGATGGCCAGCAGCATGTCTTTGGTGTAGTACAGGTCACCCCGCTTCTCACCGTGGTACTCGAGAATATGCGTCTCGACAATCGAGTCGACCGGGCAGGACTCTTCGCAGAATCCGCAGAAGATGCATTTCGTCAGATCGATGTCATAGCGCGTGGTGCGGCGTGAGCCATCATCGCGCTGCTCGGATTCGATACTGATCGCCAAGGCCGGACACACCGCTTCGCACAGTTTGCAGGCGATGCAGCGCTCTTCGCCATTGGGATAACGACGCAAGGCGTGCAATCCGCGAAACCGCGGCGACTGCGGCGTTTTTTCCTCCGGAAACTGCACCGTGATCTTGCGCGCGAACATGTAGCGGCCTGTCAGCGCCAGCCCCTTGAAGAGCTCCCGCAGCATCAGGCTTCCAAAGAAATCCTTGATCGCTTCCATGATTATTCAGCCTCTATATTTAATTCTCTGAGCTGCATTCCATTCGAATGCAACGCCTACTTCCAGATATTCCATGGGGTTTGCATCCAGATCGCCACAATGACAAGGTAGATGACGGTCAGCGGTATGAAAACCTTCCAGCCCAAACGCATGATCTGGTCATAGCGATAGCGCGGGAAAGACGCGCGTACCCAGATGAAGATCGAAACGACGAGGAAGGTTTTGATACCCAGCCAGATCCAGCCAGGGATGAAACTCAATATCTCCAGCGGTGCACTCCATCCGCCAAGGAACATCAGCGTGGCCAGAATGGAGACCAGAATCATGTTCGCGTATTCGGCGAGGAAGAACATCGCAAACGACATACCGGAATACTCCACCATGTGTCCGGCGACGATTTCCGACTCGCCTTCGACCACATCGAAAGGATGACGCGACGTTTCTGCAATGCCCGAAATGATATAAACGCCAAACATGGGCAAGAGCGGTAGCCAATTCCATGACAGGAAATTGAGACCCATATCGGCGAACACACCGCGCGTCTGCCCAGCGACGATTTCCGAGAGATTCAGACTGCCCGACACCATCAGCACGATGACGAACACAAAGCCCATCGCAATCTCATAGGACACCATCTGCGCCGATGCCCGCATCGCACCCAGGAATGCGTACTTCGAATTCGATGCCCAGCCAGCGATGATGACGCCATACACTTCCATCGAGGTGATCGCCATCACGAACAACAGACCAGCATTCACATTGGCGAGAACAACTTCCGGTCCAAACGGAATCACAGACCAGGCGGCCAGCGCTGGCATGATGGTCATCACCGGCGCGAGCACAAACAAGGCCTTGTTCGCCTTGGCTGGAACGATGATTTCCTTCAGGAGCAGCTTGAGCGCATCAGCGATAGGTTGCAACAAGCCGGCAGGACCCACGCGATTCGGCCCAAGACGCACGTGCATCCAGCCGATCATCTTGCGCTCCCACAGCGTGAGATAAGCAACACAGCCCATCAGGGGCAGCACGACCGCAACGATCTTGATCAAGGTCCAGGCCACAGGCCATACCGGACCGAGCAGGCCAGCACCCGTCGTGGTCAGGGTTGAGAGCAGCGCATCCATCAGGCCTTCTCCACCGAGATGGTGCCGAACATGGGGCCGAGCGCCGCTGTGGACGTATGTGCAGAGGCAACACGAACGACATTCTCTGGCAGGCCGCGATCAATCGCGCAATCAATCACGATCGTGGTCGTGCCCTGACTGACACGTACTTTATCGCCCGGATGCACACCGAGCTTTTCAGCCAGCACGGCCGACAGCACTGCATGGGGCGCACGCGCATCGGTGGTCTGCTGCAGTGATTCCGCACGACGGACGATCGCATCACTGAAATACACAGGCACATCGGCCAAGCGCTCGATACCCTGTGATCGCTGCACTGGTTTTAGCGCGATTTCAGCATGATTATTCAGACGCGCGGTGAGATCCAGACCATCGAGGCTGCTTGATCCCAGAATTTCATTGCGTATGTCTTCGGAACTCTCGTAGGCAAAACCTTCAAGCGACAAGAGATTGCCCAATACACGCAAGACCTTCCACGCGGGACGCGTTTCACCCAAAGGCTTTACGCTGCCGTTGAAGCTTTGCGCGCGGCCCTCGGCACTAACGAAAGTACCCGAGGTTTCGGTGAAGGGCGAGACAGGCAAGAGCACATCGGCAAATGCCATTGCGTGTTTGAACGGCGACATGACGACGACCATCTCGGCCTGATTGACTGCAACGTGCGCTGTGCGCGGATCAGCACAATCCAGTTCCGGTTCGGTATGCAGCAGCACATAAGCCTTACGTGCTTGCGCGACCAGATTGTGGGCATTGGCAGTGCCGGATGGGCGTGCATTCGCGAGGTACGCACCGACAGTATTGGCGGCCTCGGTCAGATAACCGAATCGCGCATCCGTCTGAGCAGCGATCCATTGCGCGAGTGCGTGCAACTGGCTTGCCTGCGGATGCTGGGCTGCGGAATTACCCAGGAAGATGGCTCTGGGTTCACCCGACAGCAGGCCGGCTGCGATCTGCTTTGCGGTGGGCGATGGCTGCAGGTTGGCCAGCTCGGCAGGGGCGCTGATGTTCTTGCTCTGAGCGATCGCAACAGCAACCTCGCCCAATTGCGCGACCCAGTCACCGGGTGCAGCAATCAATTTGTTTGCAACTGGCATGAGCAAATCGTCATCAGCCGCATGCAGCAGCGAGAGACTTGCACCACGACGCACCGCGCTGCGCAATTTTGCCGACAGCAGCGGATGATCTTTACGCAGGAAAGAGCCGATCACGAAGACTCGCTTGAGCTCGCTGAAGGCCTCAACCGACATACCCAGCCACGGAATGAATTTTGGGTCTGCGATGGTGTCGGTCTGACGCAAACGGAAATCGATGTTGTCTGATCCCAGTCCGCGCACCAGTTTCTGCAAGAGCGACAATTCTTCCAATGTCGAATACGGTGTCGCCAGTGCCGCTATGGCGTCAACACCATGTTCGTGGCGAATATTGCGCAAACCATGGGCCACATATTCCAGCGCGGTCTGCCAGTCGGTGGTTTGCCACTGACCATTCTGCTTGATCATGGGCGCCGTCAGACGCTCTTCGCTGTTCAGACCTTCATAAGAAAAACGATCTCGGTCCGACAACCAGCACTCGTTGATCGCTTCGTTTTCCAAAGGCAGTACGCGCATGACTTTCGCGCCTTTGACCTGCACGTTGAGATTCGAGCCGAGGCTGTCATGAGGGCTTACGGATTTGCGACGTGACAGCTCCCAGGTACGGGCGCTGTAACGGAAGGGTTTGGAAGTGAGTGCGCCGACCGGGCACAAATCGATCATGTTGCCGGACAATTCGGAATCAACGGTCTTGCCAACAAACGAGGTGATTTCCGAGTGTTCGCCACGACCCAGCATGCCGAATTCCATGACACCGGCGATCTCCTGACCGAAACGAACGCAACGCGTGCAATGAATGCAGCGACTCATTTCCTTCATTGAGATCAGGGAACCGACATCCTTGGCATGCACGACGCGTTTTTCTTCTTGATAGCGCGAAGCGGAGGGGCCATAACCGACCGCCAGATCCTGCAGCTGGCATTCGCCGCCCTGATCGCAGATCGGGCAATCCAGCGGATGATTCAACAGCAAAAACTGCATCACATCTTTTTGCGCGCGCACCGCTTTTTCGCTGTGGGTACGCACGATCATGCCCGGCGTGACGGGCGTTGCACAGGCGGGCAGCGGCTTGGGTGCTTTCTCAACTTCGACCAGACACATACGGCAGTTCGCCGCAATCGACAGTTTCTTGTGATAGCAGAAGTGCGGGATATAGGTACCCAGCTGATTGGCAGCATCCATCACCATGCTGCCTTCAAGCACTTCGACTTTTTTGCCGTCTATTTCAATCTCAACCATGGCGAGTCCGGTCAGAGGTACGTGGGCACAAGGCAACGCTTGTGCTCGATGTGATACGCAAATTCATCAGTAAAATTCTTGACCATCGCACGAACGGGCATCGCAGCAGCATCGCCCAGTGCGCAAATGGTGCGGCCCTGAATGCCATCGGCGACGGAGTTCAGCATGTCGAGATCATCTGCCCTGCCCTGCCCGTGTTCGATACGGTGGACCATGCGGTAGAGCCAGCCTGTACCTTCGCGACAGGGTGTGCACTGGCCGCAGGATTCTTCGTAATAGAAATACGACAGACGCAACAGGGATTTCACCATGCAACGCGTCTCGTTCATCACGATCACGGCACCCGAGCCCAGCATGGATCCGGCTTTGGCGATCGAGTCGTAATCCATATCCGTTTGCATCATCACATCGCCCGTCAATACTGGCATGGACGATCCTCCGGGAATGACGGCTTTGATCTTCTTGCCATCACGCATGCCACCGGCCAGCTCAAGCAGCGTTGCGAACGGCGTGCCGAGCGGGACTTCATAGTTGCCGGGACGTGCAACGTCACCCGACACAGAAAAAATCTTGGTGCCACCGTTATTGGGCTTGCCAGCTGCGAGATAGGCTTCACCACCCAGATTCATCACGAACGGTACCGCCGCAAAGGTCTCGGTGTTGTTGATCGTGGTTGGTTTGCCATACAAGCCAAAGCTCGCAGGGAAAGGCGGCTTGAATCGTGGCTGACCTTTTTTGCCTTCGATGGATTCCAATAAAGCCGTTTCTTCGCCGCAGATGTAAGCGCCATAGCCGTGGAAGGCATGCAGCTGAAAACTGAAATCGGTACCAAGAATACGATCGCCAAGAAAGCCTGCCGCGCGCGCCTCATCCAGTGCTTCTTCAAAGCGATAGTAGACATCCCAGATCTCGCCATGAATGTAGTTGTAGCCGACTGAAATACCCATTGCATACGCACCGATGGCCATGCCTTCGATGACGGAATGCGGGTTGTAGCGAAGGATGTCGCGGTCCTTGAAGGTACCTGGCTCGCCCTCGTCGGAATTACAGACCAGATATTTCTGCCCTGGGAACTGACGTGGCATGAAGCTCCACTTCAGGCCCGTGGGAAAACCTGCGCCACCGCGCCCACGCAGCGAGGATGCCTTCAATTCGGCAATGACCTGCTCGGGTGTGATGTTTTCAGTCAGGATACGGCGCAGCGCAGAATAACCGCCGCGCTTCACATAATCGGCGACGTGCCAGTTGCTGCCATCGAGGCCGGCAAGTATCAGTGGCTTGATGTGACGGTCGTGAAGGCTGCTCATTTCTTCAGCTCCTCCAGCAAGGCATCGATTTTTTCGTTCGACATATGGCTGCACATGCGCTTATTGTTGACCAGCAGCACAGGCGCATCACCACAAGCACCCATGCACTCGCCTTCTACCAAAGTGAAATTGCCATCTGCAGTGGTTTCGCGATAGTCGATACCCAGTTTTTCCTTCAGATGGTTCGCTGCTTTTTCGCCGCCCGAAAGTGCGCACGGCAGGTTGGTGCAAATTGTGATTTTCTGCTTGCCCAGAGGCTTGAGGTTGTACATGTTGTAGAACGTGGCCACCTCTTGCACCGCAATAGCGGGCATACCAATGTAATCGGCGATGTCTTGCATGACCTCAGGCGCCAACCAGCCTTTTTCGTCCTGCGCGATCGCGAGCGCGGCCATGACCGCCGACTGACGCTGATCCGCTGGAAACTTTGCCAGTTCGCGATCTATTTTTTTGTACGCTTGCTCTGTTAACAGCATTGTTTTGCCTTGTGGATGAATGCGTAATCAGCGATCAATCTCGCCGAACACGATGTCCTGGGTACCAATAATTGTTACGGCATCGGCGATCATGTGACCCTTCGCCATTTCATTGAGTCCCTGCAGGTGCGCATAACCCGGTGCGCGTATCTTCAGCCGGTAGGGCTTGTTTGCACCATCAGAGACAAGGTAGATACCGAACTCGCCTTTCGGATGCTCGACTGCTGCATAGGCCTCACCCTCGGGTACGTGAAAACCTTCGGTGAACAGTTTGAAATGGTGAATCAGCTCTTCCATGTTCGACTTCATGTCGACGCGTGACGGCGGTGCGACCTTGTGGTTGTCGCTCATCACGGGGCCGGGATGATTGCGCAGCCATTCAACACACTGCTTGATGATGCGATTGGACTGACGCATTTCTTCTATGCGCACCAGATAGCGGTCGTAGCAGTCACCATTCACGCCCACCGGAATGTCGAAATCCATCAGGTCATAGACTTCATAGGGCTGCTTCTTGCGCAAATCCCATGCAACACCCGAGCCGCGCAGCATGGCACCGGTAAAGCCCATGGCCAGCGCCCGCTCAGGCGAGACGACACCGATACCCACCAGACGCTGTTTCCAGATACGGTTGTCAGTCAGCAGGGTTTCGTATTCATCGACATAGGTCGGGAAGCGATTGGTGAAATCTTCGATGAAATCGAGCAGGGAACCCCGACGATTTTCATTGAGCCGGGCCATGGCCTTGTCATTGCGAATCAGGGACGCGGTGTACTGCGGCATGCTATCCGGCAGATCACGGTAGACACCACCGGGACGGTAATAAGCTGCATGCAGGCGAGCGCCGGAAACAGCTTCATAGCAATCCATCAGATCCTCGCGCTCGCGGAAGGCGTACAGGAATACGCCCATTGCACCCACGTCAAGCGCGTGAGCACCGAGCCAGAGCAAGTGATTCAAGATGCGCGTGATTTCGTCGAACATCACGCGGATGTATTGCGCGCGCAGTGGCACTTCCAGGCCAAGCAGCTTTTCAATGGCCATCACATAGGCGTGCTCATTGCACATCATCGACACATAGTCGAGACGGTCCATGTAAGGCACGGACTGCAGATAGGTACGTGTTTCGGCCAGCTTCTCAGTCGCACGATGCAACAAGCCGATATGCGGATCAGCGCGCTGGATCACCTCGCCATCGAGCTCCAGCACCAGGCGCAACACCCCATGCGCAGCAGGATGCTGGGGGCCAAAATTGAGCGTGTAGTTCTTGATTTCAGCCACGATGCATCTCCCGCAACAAACCTTTGTTACGCAGGCCAGTGTATCTCTCAATTTCGGTGCAGGCTAACTTCGCGCTAGCGAAGTTAAGCGCGCATTGCGCGCGGCCGGAGCCAAATTTTAAGGTGTAGTTTTTTATCTCAGCCATTTATTTGATTCCGTAATTCTCTTCGCGAATCACGCGCGGCACATTCTCGCGAGGTTCGATGGTAACGGGCTGATAAATCACGCGTTTCTGCTCAGGGTCGTAACGCATCTCGACATAGCCGCTTACCGGAAAATCCTTGCGGAACGGATGCCCAATGAAACCATAATCGGTCAGGATACGGCGCAGGTCATCGTGACCTTCAAACAAGATGCCAAACAAATCGAAGGCTTCACGCTCGTACCAATTGGCCGAATTCCACAACTCGCTCACGGAGGGAACGACAGGCAAATCATCATCGGGAGCAAAGGTGCGCACGCGGATACGCCAGTTGTGGGTGATGGACATCAGGTGTGAAACGACAGCAAAGCGCGCACCACTCCATGCACCATCACCATAGGATTCGTAATCGACGCCGCACAGATCGAGCAATTGTTCAAAACGCAGCGAAGCATGGTCACGCAGGCTCTGCATCACCGAAAAATAATCAGTTGTCGCAACAACGACCGTGATTTCGCCGAGCGCGACGGATACCGAACGGATGCGATCACCCAAGACTTCTTGAAGCGCCGATTCCAGTGTTACAAGTTTGGTTGTCATGATCCTGGATTGTCGTTTCAGCGTGCGATGGTGTTGGTGCGCCGAATTTTGTTTTGCAATTGCATGATTCCGTACAGCAGTGCCTCTGCGGTGGGCGGGCAACCCGGCACGTAAATATCGACGGGCACAATGCGATCACAACCTCGCACCACCGAATAAGAGTAGTGATAGTAACCACCGCCATTGGCGCACGAGCCCATGGAAATTACCCAGCGTGGCTCGGCCATCTGGTCATAGACCTTGCGTAACGCGGGCGCCATTTTGTTACAGAGCGTACCGGCGACGATCATCACATCCGATTGCCTGGGTGACGGGCGAAAGACCACACCAAAACGGTCGAGGTCATAGCGGGACGCGCCCGCATGCATCATTTCGACTGCGCAGCAGGCCAGCCCGAAGGTCATCGGCCACATCGAGCCGGTGCGCGTCCAGTTGATCAGTTTGTCAGCCGTCGTGGTGACAAAGCCTTCGTTCATGATTCCGTCAATCGCCATCGCTTATTCCCAATCCAGAGCGCCTTTTTTCCATTCGAAAATCAGGCCAACGACCAGCACACCCAGAAAAATCATCATCGCCCAGAAACCAAGCAGCCCGATGTCGCTCATGGCAACCGCCCAGGGCACAAGGAAAGCGACTTCGAGATCGAAGAGAATGAAAAGAATCGCAACAAGGTAGTAGCGCACGTCGAATTTCATGCGCGCGTCTTCGAAGGCTTCGAAGCCGCATTCGTAAGCGGACGTTTTTTCTGCATCAGGCTGATGCGGTCCAAGCAAACGACCCAATATCTGCGGTGCTACACCGACGGCAATACCGACACCGATAAAGAGCAGTATTGGAAGGTAATTTTCGAGGTTCACGATATCCTCAGTTCAAAACAATGATTGTCTTTGTGGAAGCACTGGTTAAATAAACCCGGAAGCTTTTGTGGCTGCAGAACTGGCACAGGAACTCCATGTTCCTGACGACCGCGCTACGCAGCTACGCTGGCTCGCTGTAAAACGCCGATTTTTTTCGGCGTCTTCCTGCAACAAATCAATTTTCAGTCGTACAGCCAGGCCGGCCATTTCAGCAAAAAGCCAGCTCGGGCATCCCCTGCTGGCCTGCTCGGAATCACCGGGATTCCTGTTCCTGTTTTGACTGGTGCCGACGGCGAGACTCGAACTCGCACAGCTTTCGCCACTACCCCCTCAAGATAGCGTGTCTACCAATTTCACCACGTCGGCAAAACCCTCGCATTTTAACCCGCTTTACCCCCTGATCTCAATGCACATTTGGCAGCATTCATTGCCAAGAGATTATTTCGGGATTTCGTTCGATTTGTTTTGTGGTTTCGAGGCATCTGGCGTACCGGGCGCAGTCGTTGCGGGTTGGGCCGGAGTTGTCACCTGATCCATCACACCCGCACCAGACGAGCCTGCCGGTCTGCTGCCAATGAAACTCAGTGCGAGGGTCGACGCAAAAAAGACGGCTGCGGCAATACCGGTAGATCTCGAGAGGAAATTTGAAGATCCGCTGGCGCCAAACAGACTTCCGGATGCACCCGAGCCAAAGGCAGCACCCATATCTGCGCCCTTGCCATGCTGCAGCAGCACCAAACCGATAATGATCAGCGCCGTAACGACCTGAATAACAATGACGATTGCGAGAAGATTGTTCATGTTGAGGATTTTTCCATTTTAATAATATTTCGCTGCTATTTCTTCAGGGGGCGTTAAATAAATGACACCACCAGTACCATCTTGTTCAGGCAGATTTCGCAATGGCGAGGAAATCCTCTGCCTTGAGCGAGGCCCCACCGATGAGCCCACCATCAATATCGGTCATCGCCAACAGATCACGCGCGTTGTCCGGTTTCATGCTCCCACCGTAAAGCAGGCGAACAGCACTACCTGCGGCAGGGTCTGCACTGACCAGCAAGGCCCTCAGGTGCGCGTGAACTTGCTGAGCCATCTCGGGCGTGGCAGTTTTACCAGTACCAATAGCCCAGACCGGCTCATAGGCAACGACGATCTTTCCCACCTGCTGCCCAAGCACAGCCAACACGGCTCCGAGCTGGCGGGACACGACCGTGTCGGTATGACCGGCTTCCCGCTCTTCAAGCGTTTCGCCAACACAGACAATCGGGGTGAGTCCGCACGCCAGCGCTTGCCTTGCCTTGTCGGCCACGATCGCATCGGTCTCGCCATGAAGACTGCGACGTTCGGAGTGTCCGACGATCACGAACTGACAACCAAAATCGCGCAACATCGCACCGGATACCTCACCGGTATAGGCACCTGACTCATGCAGCGAGAGGTCCTGACCACCCCAGGCTACGACGGAGCCAGAGAGCGCCGACTGGGCCTGTGCCAAGTACGGTGCGGGCACGCAAACTGCGAGATCTGCGCCAAGACAACCGGCGCCTGAGCGTATGCCGTCAAGCAATACCGCATTGGCGGCGACGCTACCGTTCATTTTCCAGTTACCGGCAATGAGTGTGCGCCGCATCGTTGTCTGATTCATGATTAACCCGTGATTTTATCCTGTGGGCTGAAAACCGGTCAAACGTGGATCAGGCCACGATCAGCATGATTTTGCCCACGTGCGTGCTGGTTTCCATCAGTGCATGCGCGTCGGCAGCCTGCGCCAGCGCGAATGTCTGGTAAATCACGGGTTTGATTTCGCCAGTTTCGAGCAGCGGCCAGACTTTCTGCTGCAGATGCTGCGCGATTTCCTGTTTGAACGCGATCGGACGCGGCCGCAGAGTCGACCCTGTGATCGTCAGCCGTCGCCTCAGGACCTCACCGAAATTCACTTCACCTTTGGCACCACCGAGCAAAGCAATGATCACCAGCCGGCCATCATCGGCCAGACAGTTGATCTCACGGTTGACGTAATCACCCGCCACCATATCGAGGATGACATTGACGCCAGCACCACCGGTCGCGGATTTGATAACTTCCACAAAATCTTCGGTGCGATAGTTAATGCCCCGTTCTGCCCCAAAACTCTCGCAAGCACGGCATTTGTCATCGGTACCGGCCGTTGCAAAAACCCGGTAACCCATAGCGCGCGCCATCTGGATTGCCGTCACACCAATACCGGAGCTACCACCTTGCACCAGCAAGGTCTCGTCACCGGAGAGCTTGGCTCGCATGAACAGATTGCTGTACACCGTAAAAAATGTTTCAGGCAGCGAAGCTGCTTCCAGCAAAGACAAACCCTTGGGTACAGGCAGACATTGCTCGACTGGGGCTGCGCAGTACTCAGCATATCCACCGCCCTGCACCAGCGCGCACACCATATCGCCTTTTTTGAGTGTGCTGCCAGCGAGATCGCCATCAACAATCTCGCCAGCCACCTCGAGACCGGGAATATCGGAAGCACCCGGCGGCACCGGATAGTTGCCGGTACGCTGAAGCACATCCGGCCGGTTCACGCCTGCAGCATGCACCTTGATCATGACCTCACCTGCCTTGAGCACAGGCATCGGGCGTTCAGCAGGTTTCAGTACCTCGGGACCACCGGGTTGGACGATTTCTATCGCTTGCATGAGTGTCTCCTATGTTTTTTCAGCGCTATGACGGTTAGGGAGACGCTGATTAAATCTACGTTTTATGGCGAGCCAGCGCAGCTGTGCGACGCAGGGATGAATAAAATCGAGGTCTTAGCGCCATTGATCTTGCCACAAAAGTTTCCGCATTTATTTAATCAGCACTTCCTTAGCCATAAAGAGCAAAAAGCCGTCCGCAGAGCGGACGGCTTTCGCGGTCGCAGTACAGCGACCCGTTTTCTTACTGCTGCACGACCTCACCACCGTCTTCGGCCATGGCGGCTTTCATCGACAGCTTGAGGCGACCACGGTCATCGGTCTCCAGCACTTTGACGCGCACTTGCTGACCTTCTTTGAGGTAGTCAGCAACGGCATTGACGCGCTCGTTGGCAATCTGGCTGATGTGAAGCAGGCCGTCCTTACCGGGCATGACCTGAACGATCGCACCAAAGTCCAGCAGCTTGAGAACGACGCCGTCGTAGATCTTGCCAACTTCAACGGAGGCGGTGAGTTCTTCGATGCGACGCTTGGCTTCCTGACCCGCTGCTGCATCCACCGAGGCAATCGTCACCACGCCTTCATCGGTAATGTCGATCTGCGTACCAGTTTCTTCGGTCAGTGCGCGAATCACCGCACCGCCTTTGCCGATCACGTCACGAATCTTCTCGGGATTGATGCGAATCGTGATCAGGCGTGGCGCAAAGTTCGACAGCTCGGTGCGGCCATGCGGCATGGCTTCCTGCATCTTGCCGAGGATGTGCACGCGACCTTCTTTTGCCTGCGCGAGGGCGACTTGCATGATTTCTTTGGTGATGCCCTGAATCTTGATGTCCATCTGCAGCGCAGTAATGCCATTGGCAGTACCAGCCACTTTGAAGTCCATGTCACCCAGATGATCTTCATCACCCAGAATATCGGACAGGACTGCAAACTTGTTGCCTTCCTTGATGAGACCCATCGCGATACCAGCGACATGCGCCTTGAGAGGCATGCCCGCATCCATCAGCGCCAGACTACCGCCGCAGACCGATGCCATCGATGAAGAACCATTCGACTCGGTGATTTCAGACACCAGACGCACCGAATAGCTGAATTCATCCGCAGCAGGCAAGGCAGCGATCAGCGCGCGCTTGGCCAGACGACCGTGACCAATCTCGCGGCGTTTTGGCGAGCCCACGCGACCTGTTTCGCCGGTGGCAAAGGGTGGCATGTTGTAGTGAAGCATGAAGCGATCGCTGTACTCACCGGTGAGTGCATCGATTTTTTGTTCATCGCGGGCCGTGCCCAGGGTGGCCACGACCAGCGCCTGCGTTTCACCACGGGTAAACAGTGCAGAGCCGTGCGTACGGGGCAGCACACTGGTACGAATGGAGATAGGACGCACGGTACGCGTGTCACGACCATCGATACGCGGCTCACCATCGAGAATCTGCGAGCGAACGATTTTGGATTCGAGATCAAACATCACATTGCCGACATCCGCCGAATCAGGCGCAGACGTGCCTGCCGCCGCAGCATCGGCAGCCAGTGCAGCGCTAACCTCGCTGCTGATCTGACGCAGCTTGTCGGTACGAGCCTGTTTTTCCTTGGTCGCGAACGCTTCACGCAGTTTTGCTTCGGCGAGTTCGGTCACGCGTGCAATCAGCGCTTCGTTTTTGGGTGCAGGGCTCCATGGCACTTCGGGTTTGCCGCCGTCGCGCACCAGATCATGGATCGCATCAATCACGGCTTTCATGTGATCGTGACCAAACACAACCGCACCCAGCATGATTTCTTCGGACAGTTCTCTGGCTTCGGATTCGACCATCAGCACGGCAGTTTCGGTACCAGCGACAACCAGATCCATCTGGGAGTTCGGCAGCTGTGACACGGTCGGATTGAGTACGTACTGACCATCGATGTAACCCACGCGTGCTGCACCAATCGGGCCATTGAACGGAATACCGGCCACGCACAACGCAGCAGAGGCACCAATCATGGCGGGGATATCCGGATCGATATCAGGATTGACTGACAACACATGAATGATGACCTGAACTTCGTTCAGATAGCCTTCAGGGAAGAGCGGGCGAATCGGGCGGTCGATCAGACGCGATGTCAGCGTCTCTTTTTCGGAAGGACGGCCTTCACGCTTGAAGAAGCCACCAGGAATGCGACCAGCAGCATACGTTTTTTCAACATAGTCCACGGTCAGCGGAAAGAAATCCTGACCGGGCTTGGCGTCCTTGCGCGCGACGACAGTGGCAAGAACAACGGTATCTTCAACCGAGACCATCACGGCGCCGGAGGCCTGACGTGCGATCTCACCGGTTTCCAGAGTCACGGTATGTTGGCCGTACTGGAAGGTTTTCGTAACTTTATTGAACATCGGGTAATTCCTTTCTATTTTTGCCGACAGATTTTCAGGCGCTGTCGTTCACCTCACCACGGACGCCCCCTGGGGGCGCCTTGCTTCTACAGACTCAATTTTCAATACACACATTGCTTCAAAAAACGAAATGCCCGCATCAGAGAACTGATACAGGCATTTTTTATCAGGCGGCTGGCAAAAATTATTTACGCAGACCCAGTTTTTCGATCAGTGAGCGATAACGATCAACATCTTTGCGCTTCAGGTAGGCCAGAAGGCTTTTACGACGATTGACCATCATGATCAGGCCACGGCGGGAGTGATGATCCTTGGCGTGGGCCTTGAAGTGACCGTTGAGTTCGTTGATACGTGCGGTCAACAGAGCCACCTGAACTTCCGGCGAGCCCGTGTCGTTTTGACCGCGTGCATTGGCCGCAATAACGGCGGCTTTGCTTTCTTTGGTTACTGACATGGTTTTACCTTTCACATGCGGCATCCTGAGTCGAAACCCTTGGTGCCGTGACAACATTAAAAATTTGGCCCGATCCAGGCCAAGGCGGGATTATAGCGGAAATGCCCTCCCCGGCACAGCGCGGGGAGGCTGATTACCCAGAATCGGGCCATTTATTTTCAAAAAGATAATTTCCGGCAAGCGCTAGGGGCGCTTACATCTGCGGGTTGAGCTTTTCGGTCTTGGAATGCAGCTTGTTCAGGGCAGACAGGTAGGCCTTGGCTGAGGCAACCACAATGTCGAGATCGGCGCCCACGCCATTGACAATGCGACCGCTTTTGGAAAGACGCATCGTCACTTCGCCTTGCGACTGTGTCCCGGTGGTGATCGCATTTACCGAAAACAACAGCAACTCGGCACCGCTTTGGGTCTGGGTTTCAATCGCATTGACGATAGCATCCACGGGGCCATTGCCATCACCCTCGCAACTCACCTCACTGCCCCCGATAGAAAAAACAACTTTGGCATGAGGTTTCTCGCCCGTCTCGGAGTGCTGAGCAAGCGACACGAACTGGTAATGCTCCTTCTCGTGCGATTGCTGCTCATCCGACACCAGCGCCATGATGTCTTCGTCAAAAATCTCGGACTTGCGGTCCGCCAGCTCCTTGAAGCGCGCAAACGCCGCATTCACCTCGGCCTCGGAGTCGAGCGTAATGCCCAATTCATCAAGGCGCTGCTTGAATGCATTACGACCGGAGAGCTTGCCCAGCACGATCTTGTTGGCACTCCAGCCCACATCTTCGGCCCGCATGATTTCATAGGTATCGCGCGCTTTGAGAATGCCATCCTGATGAATGCCGGAGGCGTGAGCGAAAGCATTCGCCCCAACCACGGCCTTGTTGGGCTGCACCGCAAAGCCCGTGATCTGCGAGACGAGCTTGGACGTCGGCACGATCTGCGTGGTGTCGATACCGACCTCAAGACCAAAGTGATCCTTGCGGGTCCGTACCGCCATGATGATCTCTTCGAGTGCCGTATTGCCGGCACGTTCACCCAGCCCGTTGATCGTGCACTCCACCTGACGCGCACCACCAATCATGACTCCTGCGAGCGAATTCGCCACCGCCATGCCGAGGTCGTTGTGACAATGTACGGACCACACCGCCTTGTCGGAATTCGGTATGCGCTCGCGCAGGGTTCTGAGCATCTGACCATAGAGCTCGGGCACGCCATAACCGACGGTGTCAGCAAAGTTAATCGTCGTAGCACCCTCGTCGATCACTGCCTCGAGCACACGGCACAGGAAATCCATGTCGGATCGGCTGCCGTCTTCGGGGCTGAATTCCACATCATCGGTGAATTGCCGGGCGAACCTGACCGCCTGCCTTGCCTGCTCGTAGACCTGATCGGGGCTCATGCGCAGCTTTTTTTCCATGTGCAGCGGCGAGGTCGCGATGAAGGTGTGAATGCGTTTGCGCGGTGCCAGCGCCAGCGCTTCGGCCGCCCGAGAAATATCCCGGTCATTCGCACGCGAGAGAGAACAAACCACCGAATCCTTCACAATGCCCGCAATCGCCTTGATCGACTCGAAATCACCCGGCGAGGAAGCCGCGAACCCCGCCTCAATGATGTCCACCTTCAGACGCTCCAGCTGGCGCGCAATCCGAATTTTTTCTTCCTTGGTCATCGAGGCGCCGGGCGACTGCTCGCCATCGCGCAAGGTCGTATCAAAAATGATCAGTTTGTTCGAATCAGCCATTTCGGGCTCCTGAGGTTAGTGCTGCTGGTAGCTATATTTTCGCCTGCCCGGGCCAACTTTGCCTGAGCGGGAGAAGAAACGAATTGTGGGGATAAGGGGATCTGCGCTGTCAGCGCAGTAGGTACAGCAGCAGGCCAGAACGGCTGCCGCCCGATGTGATGTGGAGAGGAACGAATAAGCTTGTCATGAGGGAAAGAATACGGGGGATTGCCCAAAAGTGCAACCAGCCTATGCCTATTGGACCGATAGCCTCGGACCACGCGCACGCAAAAACCTATCGGTCCTCACCGGGCTCAGTGCTGGTCTGCACGATACTGACCGGCTTGCCCTTGAACCACTGCCAAAAAAACACCCCGTAGCCCGACAAACCGTAGATGACAAAGAGTCCAAAGAGTACCTTCGGGGGATCGCTGGACACGGCCACAAAAATCAGCACGATCAGAAAAATCCCGATGAAGGGGACCGACTTCCTGAAGTTGATGTCCTTGAAGCTGTAAAACGGCACATTGGTCACCATGGTCAGGCCGGCATAGACCGTGATCGCCCATGACAACCAGTTGAAATCGGCGCCAGCGATACGCAGATCATCCATCAGCCAAATGAAGCCTGCAACCAGCGCTGCGGCCGCCGGACTGGGCAATCCCTGGAAGAAGCGCTTGTCCACCACGGCAATGTTGGTGTTGAAGCGCGCCAACCGCAGCGCAGCGCCGGCGCAGTAAACAAACGCCGCCAGCCAGCCCAGCTTGCCCATGCCCCGCAATGACCACTCATAAACGATAAGCGCGGGCGCCGCGCCAAAGGACACCATGTCCGAGAGGCTGTCATATTGCGCCCCGAATTCGCTTTGGGTGTTCGTCAGTCGTGCCACCCGACCATCGGTGGCATCCAGCACCATGGCCGCAAAGATAGCCACGGCGGCGTTGGAGAATTGGCCATTCATGGCCATGACGATTGCGTAGAAACCGCAGAATAAAGCTGCAGTCGTGAAAGCATTGGGCAACAAATAAATCGCACGGCTGGGCGTGGGCCGCGACACCTGCCCGCCATCAGGCGCCACACTCCGTCGCAAGGGCAGCTTGTGCAGACGGAAGGACCGTGCCGACCCGGCCTTGGATTTACTTTTACGGTTGCTGAATAAAGACATAAGCGAATGGTAACCGACAGTGCCCCGTTCGCGCCTCAGAACTCCGCAAGCACCGTCTCGGTTGCCGAGACTTTCTCGCCTACCACCACCAGCGGGCGAGCGCTGAGTGGCAAATAAACATCGACCCGAGAACCAAAGCGAATGAAGCCGTAACGCTGGCCTCTGGCAAGGGAATCGCCCGCATTCACGTAGCAAAGAATACGCCGGGCAATCAGGCCGGCCACCTGAACAAAGGTGATCGTCTGACCATTCGCAGCCGTCATCACCACCGCATTACGCTCGTTTTCGGTCGAGGCCTTGTCCAAGTCGGCGTTGACGAATTTGCCGGGAAAATATTCGACTTTCTCGATTTTTCCATCCACCGGCGAGCGGTTGGAGTGGACGTTGAACACATTCATGAACACGCTGATCTTCAGCGCTTCGCGGTTGGCATAAGGATCATGCGCTTTCTCGACCACGACGATACGGCCATCGGCCGGGGACAGTACGGCACTCGGATCCAGCGGAATGGTTCGGGGCGGATCCCGGAAGAACTGCAACACAAACAAAGCGATGAGCCAGAACGGCCAGGACCAGCCGCCAAGAACAGAGGTCGCCACCAGCGCCGCCACCAGGGCAATACCGAGGAAAGGCCAGCCTTCGCGGGCAATGATGGGATGGGGATAGTTACTCAAAGTCGCTCCAGATCGGGTTTCCGGAATTTCCCTAAAGAAATTCGCATCAGGTCAGCATTTTAGCGCCATCTGGTACCGACTGCGCCCGAAACAGGTACGCGGGCGACTCAAAAAAATAACGAACATCGACAATTTTTTTGAACAAATGTGCGTTTATCGACACACATCTCGCTAAGCAGCCTCAAAAGACAAAGAAACCTTTACTCGGAAAAACAAAGCCGTGAGAACGCCAGCAAACACTCCTCGCCCCACACAGCCCGCCTCAGATGCATTGGCTATCTGGGAGCGCGCTGCCAAAGAAAACAAACCCGTCGGGTTAGATCGCCATGGCAATGTGGCCATGCTGTTTGGCGCTTCCCACGAGAGCTTTCGCGGACAAGCAAGTCATAGGCAAGCAGCGAAAGACGCCATTTTGAGCAAAATGCGATCTGAAATCGCTCAGCGGGGTAGCTGGAATGGCAGCGTAATCCATAACGTCATGGCATCCCAATTGCCCAGCCTTGATGGCTTCATAAAAGACGATCAGGCCAGCGATTTACGCAGCGAGTGGGATAACCTGAGGAAAATAACCGAGGCATCACTTGAACTCTCTCCTGATGTACATGCGCACAGAATTGCCGTCGCAGAACGCATCGCGCCCTTTTTACCGCCAGGCCTCGGCGTGTCCTTACATGACGAAGGATTGTCCTGGCTTAACCACACTTTCTCCGGTAAACAGCAGCAACACATCCTGGATGGGCTGAGCTCACTGGCCCGAGATGCGGTAGATCCAGCGCTGCATCTTGATCCGCAAATGCTCAAGGACCTCAACCGAGACACCTACGACATTATCTTGCCTAATAGCATGACTGAGCTAAATGAAACAAAAGAACATCAGCAATTCCATCAGCAAATTGATACTCACGCTGAGCTAACGCCGAAAGCCCGACAAATACTCCGACGGCTGCACGCTTTTTGTGGAGGCGATCGCAACATGATGACTTCACTCTCCAAGCTGATAAATCAGAAATCGGTACTCAAATTGATAGCCGCGAATCAAGCAGAGCTGC
>JAIXXZ010000017.1 GCA_027490465.1 Oxalobacteraceae bacterium | reverse complement strand
TTTCTAATGTTTTGCATGCTTGCCGCAGGTACAAAAAAAGCGCTCTGAACGGGGCGGATTCCCCAGTGAGCGCTTTGTTTTGAAAGCTTTCCAGACCGCGCATTTTACCGGATTTGCGCTCCGCCAGCCTGTCTTAGCCAGCCGGACCTTCGAGGAAAGCCCGGACGTTGTTTTCATTCAGGAAATAATTACACAATTGCCTTGGCGCATGCCCGTCTTCCACTCCCACGAGGACGGGTACCAGCTCGTCATAGCGCTCGACCAAATCGGCATCCAGATCAACGTCGACGACCTCGATGGGCAGCGCTTCCCCGCACAACTGGCGCAGCGCCTTGAGCATGTCGTCGCACAGATGACAGTAACTGCGTGAGTACAAAATGAAACGCTTGGAAGTCATGAACCGGAGACAGGTAATCAATAAAAAAGGCCACGATCTTCATCGTGGCCCCGGTAAAGCAACATCAAGCCTAAGGTGTGGGTCGCAGCGGAACAAACTGCGACGACTCGCCACGGCGTACGAGCAACAAGGCATTTTTCTTGGGATCGAGCTTGGCCACGAGCGCATTGAACTGGCGTGCATCCTTGATATCGGTATTGTTGAGTCGCACGATCACATCACCAGGCTGCAATCCCGCACGGCCCGCGACACCCTCTGCCAGCTCGACAATCACGCCACCCTCCATGCGCATTTCACGTTTTTGCGCTTCGGTCAGATCGGCCACGGCAAGACCGAGCGCATTGAGCGCCTGCTCTTGCTTGGGCTTTTTCTCTTCCTTCTTCGCGGTCTGATCTGCCTCCATTTCGGCGACAATCACTGGCAGATCTCGCTTGGTGCCCTTGCGAAGCACGGTCACCGTGGAGTTGGAACCGGGTTTGGTATTACCGACCAGTCGTGGCAAATCGCCGGACTTCTCGATCGTTGCACCGTTGAACTGGGTGATGATGTCACCCGCTTCCACCCCAGCCTTTTCGGCAGGACTGCCCGGCTCGACACGCGCCACCAGCGCGCCCTGCGCACGCGGCAGGCCCAGCGATTCGGCCACTTCTTTGGTCACTTCACCAATCTGCACGCCAATGCGGCCACGGACGACGCGCCCCAATGATTTGAGCTGCTGCGCCACGCGCATGGCTTCATCAATGGGTACAGCGAAAGAGATACCCATGTAACCACCGGAGCGACTGTAAATCTGCGAATTGATACCAATGACTTCACCACGCATGTTGATCAACGGACCGCCCGAGTTACCGGGGTTGACGGCAACGTCGGTCTGAATCAGCGGCAGGTAATCACCCGTATCGCGGGAGTTCGCCGAGATGATGCCGGCGGTCACCGTGTTCTCCAGACCAAAAGGCGAACCGATGGCAATGACCCACTCGCCGACACGCAATTTGCTGGAATCGCCCATGGTCAATCTTGGCAGGTTGCTGCCTTCGATCTTGACCACAGCCACATCCGTGCGGCGATCCGAGCCGATGATCTTGGCTTTGAATTCCCGCTTGTCGGTCAGCGTGACAAAAACCTCGTCAGCCCCCTCAACCACATGCGCGTTGGTCAGGACGAAACCATCTGCGGAGATGATGAAACCCGATCCGACGCCACGCGGCACCTGCTGCTCTTCCTGCTGAGGCGAAGGCCGGCGACCACGAGGCGCAGGCCCCTGCCGTGGCGGTACGGGCTGACCAAAAAAGCGACGGAAAAATTCCTGCATTTCCTCGTCTTCGGGACTGCCCTGCACGCCGGGCTGCATGACTTTGGGTTTTTCGGTGGTGCGAATGTTCACAACCGCTGGTCCGACTTTATCGACCAGATCAGTGAAGTCAGGCAATACAGCGGCTGCCGCAATGCCGGGCGCCACCAGACCGAGGCCAGCCGGCACAAACAAAGCGGCGGCAGCGGCTAAAACGGCGGCTGAAAAACTGCGATTTACCTTGATCATGATTTTCATGGGAACTTAGTTAGGGCCGGAAGCGGCAAATTCAAGAGATTCGGCAACTTGCCGGATGGTCACCAAAGGAACTTCGCCGACAATGGTAAGCCAAAATTTACCGTGCCGCTTGCCGAGCATATTTAGGGAACCTTGCTGTAACGGCAAGCGGTCGTGCCGCGGCGACCAGGCTTCGATAAATACAGAGATCCCAGCAAAACCATCAGAAAAAACCAGCTGAATAACTTCCCGGGTCTCGCCGGCATTCGGGGGACGTCCCAGTACGCGCTTGGAAGTGCTGACGAGCTTGAAGCCCCCGGGCAACCAGCCGGCTTTCCAACCGGACGACTCGTTGCTGCTGGCAGATGCATTTTCAACACGCCAGCCACGGGTATTGGCATGACTGGTTTTTACCTGCGAGGGACGGACCTTGCCAATCGAAAGTTGAGTAAATGCAATCTGCTCAATGACCTCGCCCTTCTCGCTCAGGGTCTGCGCGCGCAAAAGCAAACCCGATGCGCGATCGGACCAAAAGCGGTAGCCATAACGCAGTCCGTCGCGTGGCTCGAGAGCGAAACCCAGCACATCACGCCCTGCCACACGATCGATACCCAGTGGGTGCACTACGTAGTAGCGAACAATTTCGCGCGGATTGATAAAACGGATGTCGGGAAAGCTGCGCTCACTCGTGCGGTGCTCAACGATGATGCGTCGCTCTGCCGGCAAATAATGAATCGTCTCTTCGCCGTTGCGCACATACTCCTGCGACTGACCATCAAGGACTTCGAGTTTTTCGATGACGGATTTCGTCGTGCGCTTGCGAGTGATGCGCGAAGTTCTGACCTGTGATCCCTGTTGATAGACAAAGGTACCGGAATACTCCAGCTTTTGTACTGCAATTTGCGAACGGTGAAGCCAGTCCAGAGGATCTGATATCGGCGCTTCCGCTGCCACTGCATTGAATGTACAAAAAACCGCGTGCGCAAATAACAGCAGCGCCTTGCGCAGCGTAGCTGATCCACGCATGATGTCAGTGATCAGAGTCGGTTGTCAGACTGACTGGCCGAGCCAGCTGCGCCGTGCCGTAGAGGGACGGATGCGAGCTGTGATGAATGCGGATGTAATCATTCAAGGCATAGGTATCGTCACCGGATAGGGGGAAATCCGTTTTCGCAATGACAGAGCTGTGCGAGACAGACTCCGCTGCGGGTATGACCGTGCTGTCGATGGCGTCGCTACGCATGAACTGTGGCGCAATCACAAACCCGGTCAACGCAGCAGCCATGGCCGCCGCTGCAACAGGCCACGCAGGACGCAGCCTGTCGACAAGACGCGGTTTGGGCGCCAGCAGTGGCGGTTCGGCCGCCAGACGCACTGCGAGACCTTCGGTAAATCGCGCGCTCACAGGCACACTCATGGTCTCAGAGCGAAGCACATCGCCAATCTGGTGATAAATGTCCCAGTCCGCCGTTCGCTCATTCGCACGAAGCGCCGCCATCACGGCAGGCACCTCCTCATTAGGCAGTTCTCCGTCGGCGAATGCTGATATCTGCTGCTTGCTCAATTCACCCGTGCCCATGATCATCCCTGCCTTAGTAATCCGGTTATTCAATTCTGCTTTTTAAAGACTCACCAACGCTTGTCAACGGCGGTATCCAGCAAGGGCCTGAGTTTATCGGCAATCGCTTCTCGCGCGCGAAAAATACGACTGCGTACCGTGCCTATCGGACACCCCATGACAACTGCGATCTCATCGTAGCTCAGACCTTCGATTTCTCTCAAGGTAATGGCTATTCTGAGTTCTTCAGGCAACGCTTCCATCGCTATGTTGACCGTTTCAGCAATTTGTTTGGTCGCCAGCATGGACTCGGGAGTGTTGATATCTCTTAGATGCTCTCCGTCATCAAAAGTTTCCGCCTCTTCAGCATCTGCCTCGGTCGACGTGGGCGCACGCCTGCCTTGGGTGACCAGATAGTTTTTGGCGGTATTGATTCCAATCCGGTAAAGCCAGGTATAAAAAGCCGAATCGCCCCGAAACTGCGGAAGGGCCCGATAGGCTTTGATGAATGCTTCCTGGACAACATCCTCGGCTTCTGCCTGATCGCGCACAAGTCGAGACACCAGACGCATCAGCTTCCTTTGATACTTGGATACCAGAAGCTCGAACGCCTTTTTGTCGCCACGCTGGACGCGATCAACCAGAAGCTGATCAATGTCGCGTTCTGTTGTCAATGCCTATTCCTCTTGCCGATGCCAGTGACGCCACGCTGTGGAGTTGGATATAACTCCACGCATCCGGCAACATCGCCTGGCGCGCATCGCTCAGCACTGATGAGATGCGGCGCAATGCCGCAGATAGTCCAAACGTCACAGACTATGCCTATCCCCGCAGACGCTTTGTCCTCTTATGCGAAACGCAGCGTCGGGACTACTGACCGCTGACTGAGCGAAATCAAAAAAGTTCAATCGAACCGAGATTCACCGAAGAAGGATGCTGATGCGGGGCGCGTATTCTGCGCCGCTATCCATCGACATGCAACGCATACTGAACGGAAAGCAGCAGGCGTCATGCTGTCGTGCAGTAGGGACAAGACAATGACTTTTCCTGATCCGGTACGAAGACGAAGTATGAGCATGCACGACCACAGCGTCGAATCCCTGAGTAATTGAACAACCTCGCCTTCTTCACTGCTCACGACCTTGTGACTGCTGTCGCGACTAAAGGCGTTGTGGCTAGTGTGGGTCAATCGGATCTGTCCGGTTGCAGTTATATCAATGCGAAGGGTTTTTACCTGTGTGCGACAGGACAAGACCAGCAGGCACCCGGCGAAAGCACAAACTACGCTGGCCAGCACATACGCAAAGTCCTGTGCATGCACGTCTACCATCATGGCGACCTGTGATGCGGTGACCCACAACACGCAAGCCATAGCGAATGTGAGTACACGCAGAATGCGCGAAGGCCTGACCTCAACCGAGGTGGCAATCGACATCAGAAATCAGCTTGGAGAGAGGAGCGCATCGCCGTCATCAGCAATGAGGCGATGCGCGATAAATCAGGCTTTGCCGAAGATGAGGCTACCGTTGGTGCCGCCAAAACCGAATGAGTTTTTCAGGGCGACATTGATCGGCATCTCGCGCGCGGTGTTGGCGCAGTAATCGAGATCACAGGCGGGATCCTGATTGAAGATGTTGATGGTTGGGGGAGAAATCTGCTGATGCACCGCCAATACGGTGAATACGGACTCAAGACCACCCGCGCCACCGAGCAAATGCCCGGTCATGGATTTGGTGGAATTGACCACGACTTTGGAGGCAGCATCACCGAGCGCGCGTTTGATCGCAACGGTCTCTGCGACATCGCCGAGCGGTGTTGAAGTGCCGTGTGCATTCACGTAGTTGATTTGGTCTGCATTCACGCCGGCATTGCGCATGGCCGAGATCATGCAACGGCGGGCACCGTCGCCATCTTCGAGCGGCGCAGTCATGTGGTGCGCATCGGCACTCATGCCAAAACCGAGCAGCTCGGCATAGATTTTTGCGCCACGCGCTTTCGCGTGTTCGTACTCTTCAAGCACCATCACGCCAGCACCTTCGCCGAGCACGAAACCATCGCGCTCAGTGTCCCAGGGTCGCGATGCCGTTGCTGGATCGTCATTACGGGAAGACAGCGCACGCGCGGCAGCAAAACCACCCAATCCCAGCGGTGATACCGTGGATTCGGCACCACCAGCAATCATTACGTCGGCGTCACCGTATTCGATCAAACGCCCTGCTTCGCCTATGCAATGCAAACCCGTGGTGCAAGCAGTCACGATCGCCAGATTCGGACCTTTGAGACCGTATTTGATCGATAGATGGCCAGAGATCATGTTGATGATCGAGGCGGGAACGAAGAAAGGGCTGATGCGGCGCGGACCACGACTAGTTAGTTCCGCGTGGGTCTGCTCAATCATCGGCAAGCCGCCAATACCTGAACCAACCAGAACGCCAATGCGCTCTGCGTTGGCCTCAGTGACTGCCAAGCCGCTATCCTGCATTGCCTGCATGCCGGCGGCCATGCCGTAATGGATGAAGGTATCCATGTGACGGGCTTCTTTACCGGGAATGTAATCCTCGATATTGAAACCCTTGACCTCGCCCGCAAAATGCGTGGAAAAGGCTGAGGCATCAAATTTGGTGATGGTCGCGATGCCGGATTTTCCGGCGAGAAGCGCGTCCCATGAGGCAGCGACCGTGTTACCGACAGGTGAGATACAACCCAGACCTGTGACAACAACCCGGCGACGATTCGGACGAGTCAAACAATACTCCTGAAAACAATCAGAAACAGGTCGATCAGGCTTTTACGTTGGCCTTCGCGTAATCAATCGCCTGCTGAACAGTCGTGATTTTCTCCGCTTGCTCATCAGGAATCTCCATCTCGAACTCATCTTCGAGTGCCATGACGAGCTCAACGGTATCCAGCGAGTCTGCACCGAGATCGTCAACGAACGAAGATTCATTTTTGATGTCGGCTTCTGCAACACCGAGTTGCTCAGCAACTATTTTTTTTACACGGGCATCGATGTCAGACATCTTGGTCCTCCAGGGGTGGGTTACACAAAGTGCGCGCATTTTATCAGGTTTGCGCGTCGCAAATTAAGTTTTAGATTCTGCTTTTACTAACATTATGGGGCGTTAAATACCGGCCTGCGATCCGCTTTAGCCGCCACTCATGTACATGCCGCCATTCACATGCAGGGTGGTGCCTGTAATGTAGGCTGCCTCATTTGATGCAAGAAAAGCCACAGCAGCAGCAATATCCTCAGGCAAACCGAAGCGACCCGCGGGTATTTGCTGGAGCAGCGCCGCTACTTGCTGCTCAGTTAACGCCCTTGTCATGTCGGTATCGATGAAGCCCGGCGCCACGCAATTGACCGTGATGTTGCGGCTACCCACTTCGCGCGCCAGCGCGCGGCTCATGCCAGCGACGCCGGCTTTGGCTGCAGCGTAGTTCATTTGCCCCGGGTTGCCGGCAGAACCGACGACCGAGGTGATATTGATAATACGACCGTGCTTGGCTTTCATCATGCCGCGCAAGACGGCACGCGACAAGCGCGCCACCGCTGTCAGGTTCGTTGAAATCACTGCATCCCACTCCGCATCTTTCATGCGCATGGCGAGCTGATCCTGCGTGACACCGGCATTATTGACCAGTACGCTAATCCCGCCCAGATCCTTGCCTAATGTATCGATAAGCTGCAACGAGACTTCCGCGTCATTCACATCGAGCACCACACCATGACCTGCCTCGGGCCGAACAGCTTTCAGATAATCCGAAATAGCGGCCGCACCCGACGCCGAGGTTGCGGTACCGACGACGGTCGCACCGCGCTGAGCGAGCTCAATCGCAATCGCGCGACCGATACCGCGCGATGCGCCTGTCACCAGCGCCACTTGTTTCTCGAGTGATGGTTGAGTGATTGTCACTTGCTCGCCTCCAGAAGTGCATCCATGGATGCCTGATCCACGATGGCATCGGCTGTCAACGTGCCATCGATACGTTTTGCAAGGCCGGTCAGTACTTTGCCAGGCCCACATTCGATTAATTGCGTGATACCCAGACCGGCCATTTTTTGCACGCTTTCTACCCAACGTACGGGACTGGCGGCCTGACGCACCAGTGCATCCCGGATGGCTGAGGGATCATCAACGATAGCGACATCGACGTTATTAATCAGTTGAATTTTCGGTGCTGAAAATTCAACGCTCGCCAGATAATCGCGCAGACGGTCCGATGCCGGTTTGAGTAGTGAAGAATGAAACGGTGCGGAAACGGGCAAGGGCAAGGCGCGCTTGGCACCTTTGGCTTTGGCGGCTTCGCAGGCGCGCTCAACTGCGGCCTTGTGTCCGGCGATAACGACCTGAGCTGGCGCGTTGAAATTGACAGGCTCGACAACCTCGCCCTGAGCAGCTTCGGCGCAGGCGGCCCGGACGTCGTCATCCGGTAAACCAAGAATCGCTGCCATTCCGCCCTGACCGACCGGGACAGCTTCCTGCATCGCTTGTGCCCGGAAGCGAACCATGGGCACAGCATCCTTGAATTGAATAACCCCGGCTGCGACCAGCGCGGAGTACTCGCCGAGGCTGTGGCCAGCCACTAGCTGCGGCGGCCTGCCGCCCGCCGCCAGCCAGGCACGATAAAAAGCGACCGCACAAGCAAGCATGACCGGTTGCGTATTGGTGGTGAGGTCGAGCGCTTCTTTCGGGCCCTCGACAATCAGTTTTGCCAGATCAAACTGCAGTGCGTCAGAGGCTTCAGCGATGGTGTCGCGCACCGCCGTGTTGTCGGCAAAACCATTCAGCATGCCGATGGCTTGCGAGCCCTGACCGGGAAATACGAAAGCAAATGAAGTCATGATAGGAAAATGTCAGATACGCGCCAAAACGGCGCCCCAGGTAAAGCCGCCACCGACAGCTTCGAGCATGATGTGCTGTCCTGCCTTGATGCGACCATCGCGCATGGCGACATCCAATGCCAGCGGAATTGATGCAGCAGAGGTATTGCCATGCTGGTCTACCGTGACCACCATTTTTTCCATTGGCAATCCAAGCTTCTTGGCTGTGCCCTGCATGATGCGGATATTGGCCTGATGCGGAATCAGCCAGTCGATCTGCGAAGCTTCCATCCCAGCGATTTGCAGTACTTCGTTCGCCACTTTTTCTAGGACGGATACCGCCAGTTTGAATACCGCCTGACCATCCATGTACAGGTAGGCACTGCCCGCGATCGCGCCACCCTGAACAGCGCCGGGTACACACAAAATATCTGCGTGGCGGCCATCGGCATGCAGACGCGTGGCCAGCACACCCGGCTCATCGGAAGCAGCGAGAACAACAGCGCCAGCACCATCACCGAACAACACGCAGGTGGTTCGATCATTGAAATCAAGAATGCGCGAAAACACTTCAGAACCGATCACCAGCACGCGTTTGTGCATGCCACAGCGTATGAAATTATCGGCGACCGACATCGCATAAACAAAACCACTGCACACGGCTTGTACATCGAGTGCCGCGCAATCATTGGTGATGCCAAGCTTGCGCTGCACGACGCAGGCTGTGCTGGGAAAACCGCCGAGAAAATCGGGGGTAGAAGTTGCAACAATAATGAGGTCGATATCATCCGGCTTGAGTCCGGCCATATCCAGTGCCTGACGCGCGGCCGTCGCGCCCAGATCACTGGAGAGCACGCCGTCATCCGCAAAGTGTCGCGCCGAGATACCGCTACGAGAGACAATCCATTCGTCCGAAGTATCAAGACCTCTGGCCGCCAGCAGCGCTGTCATGTCTTGATTACTCACGCGCCTTGGCGGCAGACAGCTGCCCGTGCCTACAATTCGAGTGTATTTACTCATGCCGTTTTCTGTTGATTGATCTCTCGAGAGCTGTCGTGCTGAGGCATCAGCTCGGCAATCGAAGTTTCGATACGCGACAGTACATCATGTCGGGCCGCCTCATAAGCACGTCGTATCGCCCATTCGAAGCCATACGCATTTTCGCCACCATGGCTTTTGAATACGAGACCGCGCAAGCCCAGCAGACTGGCGCCATTGTAGCGGGAGGGATTGAGACGTTGTGAAATTCGTTTGAGTGCCCGTTGCGCAATGAGGGCGCCCAGCATATTGATCCAGCCCTTGCGCATTTCGCTGACCATGACACCTTTGATCAAGCGCCCCAGTCCCTCGGCGGCTTTTAGTGTGACATTGCCTACAAATCCGTCACAGACGACGATATCAGTGGTGCCTTCGAAAATGTCATTGCCTTCGACATTGCCGTAAAAATTGATCAGGCCTTTTGCGTGATCTGCACGCAGCAACTCGGCTGTTTGCTTGACCAGTTCATTGCCTTTGATATCTTCTTCGCCAACATTGAGAAGACCGACGGTGGGCCTTGCGTGACCTTCTACAGCGGAGACCAGTGCAGATCCCATCAGCGCAAACTGATGCAGATGCAGTGGCTCGCAGTCCACATTGGCACCCAGATCGAGTACGTAAGTGGGGCCGTCTTTCTGGTTGGGCAGTATCGTGCAGATCGCGGGGCGATCGACGCCGGCGAGCGTTTTCAATACGTAGCGCGAGACCGCCATTAGCGCAGCGGTGTTACCCGCAGATACACAAGCTTGTGCTGCACCGTCTTTCACCATGGTGACGGCCACTCGCATCGAGGAATCTTTTTTTCGGCGCAATGCGACTTCAAGCGAGTCATCCATCTCCACGACTTCTTCAGCGTGTACCACGGACAGCCTTGGATGCTTGGAAGCACCCAGCTTCTCGAGCTCGGCGCGCACCAGAGACTCGCGGCCCACCAGGACCATCTCTGCGTCGGGAACGCTGTTGGCGAATGCGAGTGCAGCGGGGACAGTGACCTTAGGGCCGTGATCGCCGCCCATGCAGTCAATGGAAATTCGGATTGTCATGATCCGTAGCGGGGTGTGCTGAGCGGATTCGGGTGCGAGTCACTCATTCGAGGACCTGACCTCGCAGATAGGCTTGCACATGAAAAAACTGCGCGAGGCAAAATCAGAGCGTGTATCAACGTGCTGCTGGTCGCGTCGCGCTGGTTTTTATGGTTACCGCGTGGACGAATTACTCGTCGTTCTTGGTCTTCAAGACCTTGCGACCGCGATAAAAGCCATTCGGGCTGATATGGTGACGCAGATGCGTCTCACCCGTGGTCGACTCGACGGCCAGCGGTGGCGATGTCAGAAAGTCATGCGAACGATGCATGCCGCGCTTGGACGGGGTTTTTTTGTTCTGTTGGACTGCCATGGCTTACTCCTAATTCGGTGAATTCAAAATTTTAACATAGGGTAAGTCGGTTCCTGCCATATAGCTAAACCGACAATACTGCAACTATTTGAGCTTTTTCAGCACTGCAAAGGGCGATTCCGCCTTTTCCGCGCCGGGTGTCGGCACATCGCCCGGACATTGCGCATGTCGCGGCGACAAGGGCAAGGCCAGTAATGCCTCATCCTCGACCAGCACCATCAGGTCTTGAGATGTCGATCCGACAATAACATCCAGACTCTCATCATCAAGACGCGCTTCAATATCGTCAGCGTCCGCCTCATCTTTTGCCAGCACCAGCGTTGATGCGGACACCATCTGGTGCGCCATCGGAGACAAGCAACGCTGACAGACCAACTGAATCTGCCCACTGACATTCAGCAGAAGCTGCGGAACACCCGCTGCATGCCTGCCCCCGGCAATCGACCACGCCAGCTCTCCGGCCGAACTGGCCAGCTCAGCCGAAAGCCTTGCAAATTCGGCAACCGGCACTTGTCCGGATGACTGCTGCTGCTGTTTGCAGAACTCGAAGCTGTCGACGATCTTGGCGCTCATTGCGGCGGATTGCTTCGGAAAACCAGCTATGATAGCAGGGTTTATTCCAGATTCCCATAGTGGGCTGGCCAATTTATTACCCTCTCCCGCCCATTTGTCCGCAATGCCATCCCAGCCCCCTCCTCGACTGATCCTGGCCTCGGGCTCTGCCTACCGGCGCGAGTTGTTGGCACGCCTGCGGCTGCCCTTTGAGGTGATCCCGCCCGATCTGGACGAGACACCCATCGCTGGCGAAACGCCCCCGGATACCGCGCTGCGACTCTCTCAAACCAAAGCCGAAGCGATCGCCAACCAGGTCGGTCCGGCGCTGGTGATAGGCTCAGATCAGGTAGCGACTCTGGAGGGCGAACATATCGGCAAACCGGGAAACCACGAGCGCGCTCTTGAGCAACTGAAAAAAATGCGTGGCCGGGATGTGATTTTTCACACAGCGCTCTGCTTGCTCGACAGCCGGCACGGCGCGAAGCAACGCTTGCAACTGGCGAATATCCAAACGGTGGTTCGTTTGCGTGACTTGCCTGATCACGAGCTCGATGCTTACCTGAGAATAGAGCAGCCTTATGACTGTGCTGGCAGCGCAAAAAACGAGGGACTGGGCATTGCAATCATCGAGCGTATCGACAACCACGATCCGACCGCATTAACGGGATTGCCGCTGATTGCGCTGACAGGCATGTTGCGACGCGCTGGTGTCGCTTTTTTTGGTGGCTGATCCAATGAAAGGCACGCTTTTTCTCATCCCTAATGGCTTGGGTGCAGGCGCCCTCGATCAGGTGCTGACGGCTGATGTACGAGCCATCACGGCCGACCTGGATTACTTCATCGCAGAAAACGCAAAAACGGCGCGCGCTTTTCTGAATCAGGTCGCCCTGACTCATCCGCTGCGTGTACGTCTGCAGGATATCGAGATACGCGAATTGAATGTAAAAACACCGGCATCGGCACTGCCCGATCTGCTGGCGCCTCTGCTTGCGGGACGCAACGGCGGATTGGTGTCGGAGGCTGGCGTACCCGCCGTCGCTGACCCCGGTGCAGATCTGGTCCGGCTCGCTCACGAGGGCGGCATCCGCATACGTCCATTGGTGGGACCCTCATCCATCCTGCTGGCCTTGATGAGCAGTGGGCTGAGTGGACAGAATTTTGCATTCAATGGCTACCTGCCCACCGATGCCACCGAACGTGCCAACCGCATTCGCCAGCTGGAGCAGCGCTCCAAACAGGAACAGCAAACACAGATTTTTATCGAGACGCCTTACCGCAATGAAGCATTGCTGCAGGCACTCAGCACGCATTGTCAGCCGGGCACGCAGATCTGCATTGCGACGCATCTCACACTGGAGGATGAATGCATACAACGCATGTCGGCGCAATCATGGAAACGCGAGCTTGCGGAAAACCGTATGCCAGCTTTCCGCAAGAAGCCCACTGTATTTTTGATACTGGCTTCCTGAAACCAGTAAGGTATGCAGCGCTTTAACGCACCTTGAGGGCTTCGACTGCCAGCACTTTTGCTGCAGACTCACCCACTGCAGCACCGAATTTTTTCAAGACGCGGTCGGACAGACCTTCACGAACGGTGTAGTCAATAATGTCTTCTGCCTTGAGCACATCACGAGCGACACTATTGACCGAGCCCAGACCATCGGCCAGTCCGAGCGTAATCGCATGACTACCCGTCCAGAACAGGCCTGAGAAAATTTCGGGTGACTCTTTGAGCCGCTTGCCTCGACCCGCGCGTACTGCGCGGATGAATTGCTGGTGAATTTCCTTCAACATCATCTGCGTAAATTCTTTGTGTTTGGGATTTTCGGCAGAAAACGGATCAAGCAGCGCCTTGTTTTCACCCGCCGTCATCAGCCTGCGCTCGATACCCAGCTTGTCCATCAGTCCTTTGAAGCCGAAACTGCTCATCAAAACACCAATCGATCCGACGATACTCGCCTCACTGACATAGATCTCGTCAGCCGCTGCTGCAATGTAGTAGCACCCGGACGCACACATATCTTCAACAACGACATACACCGGCTTTTTGGGATGCATTTCTTTAAGGCGCGCGATCTCGTCGTTGACAATCGCAGACTGCACCGGGCTTCCGCCCGGACTGTTCATGCGCAGGATCACACCGACTGAACCGGGGTCATTGAAGGCCTCGTTGAGAGCGGGCAGTATCGAATTGACGGAGGCGCTGGCGCTGCTCGAATCAATCTCGCCTTCAATCTCGACCAGCGCAGTATGCCGCGCACTATCCTGCTTTGAGGCACCTTTGAAATCAAACGCAGCCCACACGGCAAATATGGCAACTCCGACACCCACAAAACGGAAAATATTCCGCCAGCGCCGGCTGATACGTTGCTCTTTCAGGATTTCCTGCGCGAGCTTCTCTAGCGCGACGTACTGCGGTGGTACCGGAGGCTGGGGGGCGGGCTCAGTGCCGCTGTCAGTGGTTGGGTCGTTCATTGCACGTGTTTATGGTTGATTGGTTTAATGAAATGAAATTCGAAAAAAAGTCTCTGTCGTTTGTTCAAGTCGCTCGTTTTACGCGCGAGTTGCGCTGATGCTGTCGTCCGGTAGCCAGAAGATCTGATTATCTCTCTCAATCACTTGCAGCGGCTGAAGCCTGCCGCCACGACATGGTCCGCCTGCACAATGACCTGTATCGGGTTCGTACAGGGCACCATGGGTGGCACACATCAGGTACAGACCAGTGGATTCGAAAAATTCGCCCTCTGTCCAGTCCAGCTCCATCGGCACATGGGCACAACGGTTCAGATACGCATAAGGCTGCTGACCATAACGCACCACAAATGCCGTTGCATCTTCACCATAAGCTGTAACCGGAAAGCGTACACCCTTGCCGCCATCCGCAAGCGCATCAGCCATGCAAATGAAGATTTCCGTGCTCACGCATGCTCCGTCAACCACTGATGAAGCGATGTCACCGAATCTGCACCGAACAGTGGGCTGAGCGCCTCAAGCTCACGCGCAGGATGCGCGCCGTAGTGAACGCCGATCGCCGCAGCACCCGCATTGGTCGCCATTTGCAGATCATGGGTGGTGTCGCCGATCATCACGGTGCGCTTCATGTCTTGCCCCAGCTCGCGTGTAATTTCCTGCAGCATGGCCGGATGCGGCTTGGAGAAGGTTTCGTCGGCACAGCGGGTTGAATCGAATAGCGACATCAGGCCGGATGTATTGAGGGCACGGTTGAGCCCGACCCGGCTTTTGCCCGTGGCCACCGCCAGAAAATAACCTTGTGCCGACAAATCCAGCAGCATTTCGCGCGCACCATCAAACAGCGTCAGACTTTTGTCTTGCGAAAGGTAATGGTAGCGATAGCGCTCCACCACGCGCGGATAGGATTTGGGATCCAGATCCGGCAGCACAACTCGCATCGCATCTTCCAGCCCCAGACCAATCACGTAAGACGCAGCACGGTGGTCAGGCACGGCCAGACCGAGATCACGTGCAGCCGCCTGAATGCTGGCGACGATTGTCGCCGTGCTATCCATAAGGGTACCGTCCCAGTCGAATACGATCAGGTCAAATTTTTTTCTGGGCATGGGAGGCAGCTCGAACGAGGGTCTTGCTTTCAATCGGGGTGTTGGGGGTATTCAATTGCGCTGCAGCCATCATCGTATCGGTTCAGCTCCGACTGCGCCATCAATTCCTAGGCCCTTGAGGAATTGTTGACATTCTGTCGGTAGCCTCGACTCCAGCGCAATGGCTGCGCCGGTGACGGGATGCTCGAATTTCAGCCGAAACGCGTGCAGGAACATGCGTTTCAATGCCGGCCTTCCCGGTTCCGCTTTTTGCAGCTGGCGATTGAGGCCAAAATCGCCGTATTTATCGTCGCCGGCAATCGGAAAACCCGATGAAGCCAGATGGACCCTGATCTGATGCGTACGGCCGGTTTTCAGCTCGGCTTCCAGCAGGGCATAACCGGCACACTGACGTACCAGATTAAAGATGGTGTGCGAGGGCATGCCGTCCGACTGAACACGCACGCGACGCTCGCCATCAGGGGTGGTGTATTTGTGCAGCGGCAGCCGCACATGCTGGCGGCGATTGGGCCAGTCACCGCTGACCATGGCGAGATAGCGTTTGTCCAGCAGACCGGCCCGAATTTGCTCGTGCAGAGATGTCAGTGCGCTGCGCTTTTTCGCCAGCATCAGGATGCCCGAGGTTTCGCGATCCAGCCGGTGAACCAATTCCAGGAAAGGCGCGTCAGGACGTGCGGCGCGCAGCTGCTCGATGACCCCATAACTGACGCCCGAACCGCCATGGACGGCGACGCCGGCTGGCTTGTCGATGACCAGCAAATGGCTGTCTTCAAAAAGCACCGCAAATTCAGCACCGGGGACATGTACCGTGCTTCGCTCGGCAAGACGCATGGGCGGAACGCGGACCGTGTCACCCTCGACCAGCCGGTAGGTCTGCGCAATGCGTCCTTTATTGACCCGGACCTGCCCGGACCGCAGCACCTGATAGACATGGCTTTTCGGAACCCCCTTGCAAATTCTTAGCAAAAAGTTATCGATGCGCTGCCCGGCATCATCCGGCCCAATCGTGAGCAGGCGGACGCTGAGTCCCTCAGAGGTTCGGGGCGGGCTGGGATGGGTGTTCGCGGCGGACGTCATTTCAGTGCTCCACCGGTAGCCCGCCGCTGATGTTCGGGCGAACCGTCTGACGGACCAGCGGGAGGCAGTGGGCCGCGAGGACCGGCCCCGGCCATGCTTTTCCTCATGCAAACCTTCCCTAAGTCCTTCATTTTGAATATATAATCAGTTCAGCGAAATAAATCGCCGAGTGCGCTTCAATTAAAAAAGCCATTCTACACAGGGGCGTCTCCATCGGCCTCGCCCGTTTTGCAAATTCGATGGAAGAGCTGTGTATGCATTATTCCTGCGCCGTCAGGGTCGCACCCGAGATGTGATCGGA
>JAIXXZ010000114.1 GCA_027490465.1 Oxalobacteraceae bacterium | reverse complement strand
TCGGTGTCCTTTGCGATTGTGGTCAGCAAACTATTCCGTCTCGAAGATCCGCGTACCTATGGTTCGCAAAATCCCGGCGCTACCAATGTGCTCAGAACCGGCAATAAACTCGCCGCTGTGCTGACCCTGGTGGGTGATTGCGCAAAAGGCTGGTTTGCCGTGGTACTGGCGATCTATTTCAGTACGCCGCTTGAGCTCGGTATAACTGGCGTCTCACTCGCGGCATTCGCGGTGTTTGCCGGGCATGTTTGGCCCGTGTTTTTCGGATTCAAGGGGGGCAAGGGGGTGGCAACTGCCTTGGGGGTGCTTCTCGCGCTCAGTCCACCGGTGGGTGTGACGACTCTGTGCACCTGGATCATCATCGCCTATACCTATCGTTACTCCTCGCTGGCAGCGCTGGTGGCGGCAGTATTTGCACCCATCTACCAGTTATTGCTGTTTGGCCCAGGGGTCAAATTGGTGGCGATTTTCCTGATGAGCGTCATCTTGATTTATCGTCACCGAGGTAACATTGCCAATCTCAGAGCCGGCACAGAGACCCGTCTGGCTAGACGATCCGAAAAAAAACCGGAGGAAGATTCCGCTCGCGAACAAGCGAAGGACGGTTGAAGCACGGATCAGTTGATCGCATCCAGTGGCCAGCGCGGTTTGACATTGAAACTGTAATCAAAGTGCGCCGCCTGCGGATAGCGCGCAATGCGTAATGCACCTGCCAGCGCGATCATGGCGCCGTTATCGGTGCACAGCGCCAGATCCGGATAAAACACCTCGAAACGTTTTTTGACTGCTGCCTCATTGAGTGCTTTGCGCAGCTGTGCATTGGCGCCCACGCCGCCGGCAATCACCAGTCGTTTCATGCCAGTCTGCTTGATCGCGGCGAGACATTTTGCGACCAGTACTTCAACGATCGCATCCACGAAGGCGCGCGCGATAGCGGCGCGTATCGTGTCTGTCAATTCCCCTTCCTGCTTCTTCACCAGAGTCAGGACGGCCGTTTTCAAACCAGAAAAACTGAAATCCAGATTTTTCGAATGCAGCATAGGTCGTGGCAGCTCAAATAGGCCTGGATCGCCTGATTCTGCAAGGCGAGAAATCGCCGGGCCGCCGGGATAGCCAAGTTCAAGTAGTTTGGCTGATTTATCGAAAGCCTCGCCGGCAGCATCATCCAGCGTTTCACCGAGCAGCGTGTACTCACCGACATTATCGACACGCATCAGCTGCGTGTGACCTCCTGATACCAACAGAGCGACAAAAGGAAATTCGGGTGCTTGTGCCGCCAGCAACGGCGACAGCAGATGACCCTCAAGATGATGAATGCCGATCACCGGTTTGTTGAGCGCCAGCGCGAGACCATTGGCGACTGACGCGCCGACCAGTAGCGCGCCAGCGAGTCCCGGGCCCTGTGTGTAGGCGATCGCATCAATGGATGAGACGGATTCGCCGCTATCGCTGAGTACTTGTTCCAGCAAGGGTATCGCTCGACGCACATGATCACGTGAAGCCAGCTCGGGGACGACGCCACCATAGGCCTCGTGCATCGCAATCTGGGAATGCAGCGCATGCGCGAGCAGCCCGCGTTCGGTGTCGTACAAAGCGATACCGGTTTCATCGCAGGAGGATTCGACACCGAGAACGATCATGGAAAGGTGGGATGACGGGTGAGATTAATTTTCTATTTTAAAGTAATCGCATCAGTGTCTGGTTTTCGATGTCGGTAGTCAGTGATTTGCTGCTAATGTTAACTTGCATATTCTCGCCTGCAAGCGGACATGCTTAGCCAGTCCCTGGGTCGCTTGGTATGGCCTTTGCGAAGGCATGATTCAGCCGGGTATTGGCTAAGGTGGTTTCACCATGATGTCTCAATCGTTGTAAGCTTCGCGGATGCAGAATTCTGAAAAGCCATTGCTGGCGGCACCTTTTATTCGCGAAATCGGTCGCGGAAAGAAGGGCGCGCGCGATCTCTCACGCGATGATGCGCGGCGTATGTATGCCGCCATGCTCGATGGTGAACTGTCTGATCTCGAGATGGGTGCCTTCCTGATTGGCATGCGGATCAAGGGCGAATCGGTCGGCGAGATTGCGGGTTTTCTGGATGCGGCGGAAGCTTCTTTTGAGGCACTGGAGGCCCCGGAGGGTCCGTGTGCGCCCGTGGTCATTCCCAGTTATAACGGCTCGAGACAGATGCCCAATCTCACGCCTTTACTGGCGATGCTGCTCGCTCGGGAAGGCGTGCCGGTGCTGGTTCATGGTGTGCTGAATGATCCCGGGCGGGTGACTACCGCAGAGATTCTGGGCCACATGAGCATTTCGCCGTCATCTGAGGTGAAGTCTTTGCATGCAGCCTTTGCAAACAAGCGGCCGGTTTTCTTCCCGATCGCGGCACTAGCGCCAAAACTGCATCGCATGCTCGAAATTAGGCGTGTGCTCGGACTCCGTAATTCGACGCATACACTGGTCAAGATCATGCAGCCCTTTGCTCAGCCGGCATTACGTTTGGTGTCTTACACGCATCCTGAATATTTAACGATGCTGACATCTTATTTTTCTGAAGCAGCGCCCGCGCAGCGAGGCGATGTATTGCTGATGCGCGGTACTGAGGGTGAGACCGTTGCCAATGCAAAACGGGCGCAGGCAGTGATCTGGTTCCATCAAAATCAGGCCAGCACTCTGATTGAGCGTCAAGAACCGGTGGACGAGATGCCGCCTTTGCCCCCAGCCAGTGATGCAGCCACGACTGCCGACTGGATTACGCAGGCGCTCGCTGGAAAGCAACCCATACCGGCGCCGATTAGTGAGCAAGTAGCGCAATGCGTGCAGATCGCGCGGCAAATGAATGCGACCCAAACGATAAAGAGTGGAGCGCGATGAGCGAGATGATCGATGTCGCCGTAATCGGTGCGGGTGCCGCTGGCATGATGTGCGCCAGCGTCGCCGGCCAACGCGGCAAGAGCGTGGTGCTGATTGATCACGCAGAAAAGCTGGCCGAAAAAATTCGTATCTCGGGCGGTGGTCGCTGTAATTTCACCAATGTGGATGCCAGTCCGCAAAATTTTCTGTCGCAAAATCCCCATTTTTGTCGCAGCGCCTTGTCACGTTACACGCCACAGGACTTCATTGCGCTGGTCAAGCGTTACAACATTCCTTTTCACGAGAAACACAAGGGGCAGTTGTTTTGCGATCGTTCTGCCGAAGATGTTATTTCGATGCTTAAAGCCGAATGCGATCTTGGCGGTGTGCGCTGGATGCGGCCGGTTCAGGTAAAGGCTGTTGCCAAAGATACCGCAGGATTTCGCGTTGGTACCTCGGGCGGTGACGTGCTTGCGCGTCAGGTTGTTATTGCGACAGGTGGGCTTTCCATACCCAAAATCGGTGCGACCGATTTTGCTTTTCGCATCGCAAAGCATTTTGATATTCCGCTGATTGCGCCCGAGCCCGGACTGGTGCCACTGACCTTTGATGCGCAGTT